>NZ_CP087203.1:0-307081 GCF_026016325.1 Pseudomonas sp. B21-056 | reverse complement strand
AAGGCAACGCCATGACTGTACTGGCGGTCCACCAGGACGTCTTCGTTCATCAGCAGGTAGACCAACGTCAGCGCCTTGGAAAAGAGCACGACGATCAGCACCAGCCAGAGGGTGCGGGAGAAGAAACTCTGGGGAAACCAAACCGGGGTTTTCATGGATAACCGCTACATACTTGCAGGAGCGAGCGATGCTCGCATACTGACGGACCGCGAGTCGCCTGGAAGAAGAACTCAACCTGCCAGGCCACCCGTTCCTACAAATCGCCGATCATTTGCCGGCGGCGCCATCCGGCACGAATACATAGCCCACGCCCCAGACGGTCTGGATATAGCGCGGCTTGGAAGGATCGGGTTCGATCATCCGGCGCAGACGGGAAATCTGTACGTCGATGGAGCGCTCCAGCGCATCCCACTCGCGACCACGGGCCAGGTTCATCAGCTTGTCCCGGGTCAACGGTTGACGAGCGTTCATCACCAGGGCCTTGAGCACGGCGAATTCGCCGGTGGTCAGCATGTGAACCTCGTCGCCACGCTTGAGCTCACGGGTGGCCAGGGACAGTTCATAGTCGCCGAAGGTCACGCTTTCATCTTCGCTGCCCGGGGCACCCGGCACCGGGGCCGACTGACGACGCAGGACCGCCTTGACCCGGGCCATGAGCTCGTCCGGATTGAACGGCTTGGCCAGGTAGTCGTCGGCGCCCAGTTCCAGGCCCTTGATACGGCTCAGCTCATCGCCCTTGGCGGTGAGCATGATGATCGGGATCTGGTTGTTCGCGCCGCGCAGGCGGCGGCAGGCTGTCAGGCCGTCCTCGCCAGGCAGCATCAGGTCCAGTACCACCAGGTTGAAGACTTCACGGGCCAGCAGCCGATCCATCTGTTCGGTATTGGGTACGGTGCGGGCGCGGTAGCCCTTGCTGACGAAAAAACGCTCCAGCAGGCTGCTCAGCCCCGGGTCGTCGTCAACGATAAGAATTTTTTCGCCTTCAGCAGTTTGTGCAGTGCTGCTCATAGGAAGCTCCTTTGATCTCGGCGCGCATTATGGCCTAGCTGCCGTTATACGCACCGTGTGCATTGTTAGCAGATTTTTCCTCCATCTCCACAAATATGGGTATCGGGCCTACAGACCATGACGCCCCCGAAGGACGGAACGCTGGTTATAATGCGCGGCCTTTTGTGCCAGGGAATGTCGGATCGTTACCTTCGACGTGCCTTTTTCCTTCTGGCCAGGCAGCACTTTTTGAATTTCGCGGGTCAACAGGCAGCCCCTCTTGACCCAGGCAGCGGCCCACGCCAGGCCGCTCAACCAGTCTCGCCGAGCCTTGTTTCTGCGCCGGCGGGCCTGATTTCATAATTTGTCAGGTGGTTTTATGGACAGCATCAACAGCCGCATCGCCGAGGAACTCGGCGTACGCCCGCAACAGGTCGAAGCGGCCGTAGCGCTACTCGATGAAGGCTCCACGGTGCCTTTTATCGCCCGTTACCGGAAAGAAGTGACCGGCAGCCTCGATGACACCCAATTGCGTCATCTGGAAGAGCGCCTGCGCTACCTGCGTGAACTCGACGAACGGCGCATCAGCATCCTGGCCAGCATCCAGGAACAGGGCAAGCTGACCCCGGCGCTCGAACGCGACATCAAGTTGGCGGACACCAAGACCCGCCTCGAAGACTTGTACCTGCCCTACAAGCAGAAGCGTCGGACCAAGGGCCAGATCGCCCTGGAAGCCGGCCTCGGTGAGCTGGCGGACGGGCTGTTCAACGACCCGACCCTGGCGCCGGAAGCCGAAGCCGCGCGTTTCGTCGATGCCGCAAAAGGCGTGGCCGACGTGAAGGCGGCGCTGGAAGGCGCCAAGTACATCCTCATGGAGCGCTTCGCCGAAGACGCCAACCTGCTGGAGAAACTGCGCAGCTTCCTCAAACAGGAAGCCATCCTCAGTGCCCGCGTGATTGCCGGCAAGGAAGAGGAAGGGGCGAAGTTTCGTGATTACTTCGAACATGACGAACCGCTCAAGAGCATGCCGTCCCACCGCGCCCTGGCGATTTTCCGTGGCCGCAACGAAGGTATCCTCAGCTCCGCGCTGAAGGTCGGCGATGAGTTGCCCGGCACCATGCACCCCTGCGAAGGCATGATCGGCCAACAGTTCGGCATCCAGAACCAGAACCGGGCCGCCGACAAATGGTTGGCCGAAGTGGTGCGCTGGACCTGGAAGGTCAAGCTCTACACCCACCTGGAAACCGACCTGCTGGGCGAACTGCGCGACAACGCCGAGACCGAGGCCATCAACGTCTTCGCCCACAACCTGCACGACCTGCTGCTGGCCGCACCGGCCGGCCCACGCGCCACCCTGGGCCTGGACCCGGGCCTGCGCACCGGCTGCAAGGTGGCGGTGGTGGATTCCACCGGCAAGTTGCTGGATCACGCGACAGTCTACCCGCACGTGCCGCACAACAAATGGGACCAGACCCTCGCGGTGCTCGCCGCCCTGTGCGCCAAGCATTCGGTGGACCTGATCGCCATTGGCAACGGCACCGCCAGCCGCGAGACGGACAAACTGGCCGCCGATCTGATCAAGAAATACCCGGCCATGAAGATGACCAAGGTCATGGTCTCCGAGGCCGGCGCTTCTGTTTACTCCGCATCGGAACTGGCCTCCAAGGAGTTCCCGGACCTGGATGTGTCGATCCGTGGCGCGGTATCGATTGCCCGCCGCTTGCAGGATCCCCTGGCGGAGCTGGTGAAGATCGACCCGAAATCCATCGGTGTCGGCCAATACCAGCACGACGTGTCCCAGCTGAAACTGGCCCGCGGCCTGGACGCCGTGGTGGAAGACTGCGTGAACGCCGTGGGTGTGGACGTGAACACCGCTTCGGTGGCGCTGTTGGCGCGGATCTCGGGCCTCAACGCGACGCTGGCGCAGAACATCGTGACTCACCGCGATGAGCACGGCGCATTCAAGACCCGCGCCGCGTTGAAGAAAGTCCCGCGCCTGGGGGAAAAGACCTTCGAACAGGCCGCCGGCTTCCTGCGCGTCATGAACGGCGACAATCCCCTGGATTCGTCGGCCGTCCACCCCGAAGCCTATCCGCTGGTACAACGCATCGCCGCCCAGACCGATCGCGACATCCGCTCACTGATCGGTGACGCCTCGTTCCTCAAGCGCCTGGATCCGAAGAAGTTCACCGACGAAACCTTCGGCCTGCCCACCGTCACCGACATCCTGCAAGAGCTGGAGAAGCCGGGCCGCGACCCGCGTCCCGAGTTCAAGACCGCCGAATTCCAGGAAGGCGTCGAAGACCTCAAGGACCTGCAACCCGGCATGATCCTCGAGGGCGTGGTGACCAACGTCACCAATTTCGGTGCGTTCGTCGATATCGGCGTGCATCAGGACGGTCTGGTGCACATTTCGGCGCTGTCGGAGAAGTTCATCAAGGACCCGCGCGAAGCCGTGAAGGCCGGTGACGTGGTGAAAGTGAAGGTCATGGAAGTCGACATCCCGCGCAAACGCGTCGGCCTGTCGATGCGTATGAGCGACACACCAGGCGAGAAAGTCGACGGCGCCCGCGGCCCTCGTCCAGGCTCGGCACCGCGCCCGTCGCAGAACACCGCGCCGCGCAAGGAAACCGCCACGGCGGCCCCGGCCAACAATGCCATGGCCTCGCTGTTCGCCAATGCCAAGCAATTGAAGAAACGCTGATGGACGCGCCGGCCGGGTTGGTGGAAAGCGCCTTCTTCAAGCTGCTCGGCTGCCGCCTGCACAGCCTGGGGGACGGGGTCGCGCAAGTTGCCCTGGCCCTGGAGCCGCCGCTGCGCAATCGTGGCGGCAAGCTGCACGGCGGCGCGCTGTTCAGTCTGGTGGACATCGCCATGGGCCTGGCTTGCTCCAGTGTCCATGGCTTTGATCAGCAGAGCGCGACCATCGAATGCAAGATCAACTACATTCGCGCCGTGTCCGACGGCGAGGTGCTGTGCACGGCCCGGGTCCTGCACCCGGGCCGACGCACCCTGGTGGTCGAGGCTGAGGTGACCCAGGGCGACAAGCTGGTCGCAAAAGCACAAGGCACCTTCGCTGTCCTATAGCTCCCTGTCATCGATTTGGGTTAATTTCGGCGCAATCCCCCTGTGGGAGCGAGCTTGCTCGCGATAGCTGTGTGTCAGTCAGCATTAATGCCGCCGATGCACCGCTATCGCGAGCAAGCTCGCTCCCACAGGGATTGCGGTAATCAACTCTTGGCCGTACAAAACCAGGCGATAACGCCAGTTTCAACTTCACCCTTGTAGAGCGCCTTGCCCACCCCCATATTGGGGCGACTGACGCGTGAAGGAATTCAACTTGAGCGACCTTTTAAACCGCCGCCTGGCCCTGCTTGGCGAGCGCGCCAACCTCTCCCTGCTCGAGCAGTGCCTGCACGGTATCGAACGTGAATGCCTGCGCGTCACGGACGGCGGGCGCCTGGCGTTGACCGCGCATCCCGAAGCCCTGGGCTCGGCGCTGACCAACGAACAGATCACCACCGACTATTCCGAGTCGCTGCTGGAGTTCATCACTCCGGCCCTGGCGGACCCGGCCGAGACCCTGAGCAGCCTCGACAGGATCCACCGGTTTGTCTACAGCAAACTCGGTGATGAATACCTGTGGAGTCCGTCGATGCCGTGCCCGCTGCCGGCGGAAGAAGAGATCCCGATCGCGTACTACGGCACCTCGAACATCGGTCGGCTCAAGTACGTCTATCGCCAGGGCCTGGCGCTGCGCTATGGCAAGACCATGCAATGCATCGCCGGGATCCACTACAACTTCTCCCTGCCGGAAAAACTCTGGCCGCTGCTGCGCCAGGCCGAGGCGGCAGATGTCAGCGACCGTGATTTCCAGTCGCTGGCCTACATCGCGCTGATCCGTAATTTCCGTCGTTACAGCTGGTTGCTGATGTACCTGTTCGGTGCCTCGCCGGCCCTGGACGCCGGTTTCCTGCGTGGCCGCCCGCACCAGTTGGAGCAACTGGACCCGGACACGCTATACCTGCCCTATGCCACCAGCCTGCGCATGAGCGACCTGGGTTACCAGAGCAACGCCCAGGCCGGCTTGACGCCGTGCTACAACGACCTGGCCAGTTACACCGACAGCCTGCGCAAAGCGGTGGCGACGCCTTATGCACCGTATGTCGAGGTCGGCACGCATCAGAACGGCGAGTGGGTACAGCTCAACACCAACATCCTGCAGATCGAAAACGAGTACTACTCCAACATCCGCCCCAAACGCGTGACCTACACCGGCGAACGTCCGATCCAGGCCTTGATGGCCCGGGGCATCCAGTACGTTGAAGTGCGCTGCCTGGACATCAACCCGTTCCTGCCGCTGGGCATCGATGTCACCGAATCCCGTTTCCTCGATGCGTTCCTGTTGTATTGCGGCCTCAACGAGAGCCCGTTGTTCGAAAGCAGCGAATGCGGCAATGCCACGAACAACTTCCTGACCGTGGTCAAGGAAGGCCGCAAGCCGGGCCTGCAATTGCAACGCCAGGGCCAATCGGTGGACATGCAGGCCTGGGCCATCGAACTGCTGGAACAGATTGCGCCGCTGGCCTCGTTGCTCGACCAGAGCCACGGTGGCGATGCTCACCGCCAGGCCCTGGATGCGCAACTGGCGAAGGTGCGGGATCCGTCCCTGACCCCATCCGCCCAGGTACTGGCGGCCATGGCGGAACATCAGGAAAGCTTCGCCCAGTTCTCCCTGCGCCAGAGCAAGGCCCACGCCGAGTTCTTCCGTGCCGAACCATTGCCTGCCCAGGAACAGGCCGCGTTCGAAGCCTCCGCTCGCGAATCCCTGGCCCAGCAAGCCGAACTGGAACAGAACGAAGTCGGGGATTTCGACGTGTTCGTGGGTTCGTACCAGGCGAGCATTCTGGCGATCAGTAACTGAGGCGTTTGCCGCCGCTCGGCTCTCTGTAGGAGTTGCCGCAGGCTGCGATCTTTTGGTCTTTCAGTTGAGACTCAAGTGTCAGGGAAAAGATCGCAGCCTCGCTTCGCTCGACAGCTCCTACGGGCCCAGCGGGAGCGAGTTTCCTCGCCACATGGGTCTCGCAATCAACTTTTCCGCTGATAAGCTAATGCGAAAAAGTTATTTATTTTTGAATTCTTAGATCATTTAGTCTCCTCAAACGCCGAACATCCGGCGGCCTATCGAGGAGCTTTCCCATGACTTTGAGTTTTCCCCTTCGCCTTCTCGCCGCCGCCTCCCTGGCCGCCGCGAGTCTGTTTGCCCAAGCCGCCGACCTGACCGTCGCCTACCAGACCACCGTCGATCCGGCCAAAGTCGCCCAGGCCGACGGCGCCTATGAAAAAGCCACCCAGGCCAGCATCGACTGGCGCAAATTCGACAACGGCGCCGACGTCATCACCGCCATCGCCTCGGGCGACGTGCAGATCGGCTACCTCGGTTCCAGCCCGCTGACCGCCGCCATCACGCGCAAGGTCCCGGTGGAAACCTTCCTCATCGCCACCCAGATCGGCGCCGCCGAGGCCCTGGTGGCCCGCGACGGCTCCGGGATCAAGACTCCGCAGGACCTGATCGGCAAAAAAATCGCCGTACCGTTCGTTTCCACCGGCCACTACAGCCTGCTCGCCGCGTTGAAGCACTGGAACATCGACCCATCGAAGGTCACCGTCCTCAATCTCGCGCCACCGGCCATCATCGCCGCCTGGAAGCGTGGCGACATCGATGCCACCTACGTCTGGGACCCGGCCCTGGGCGTGGCCAAGGAAAACGGCAAGGTGTTGATTACGTCGGCGGAGCTGGCCCAATTCGGCGCGCCGACTTTCGACGCCTGGATCGTGCGCAAGGACTTCGCACAGAAGCACCCGGAAATCGTCACCGCTTTCGCCAAGGTTACCCTGGACGCCTACGCCCAATACCGCAAGGATCCGCAAGCCTGGTTGGCCGACACCGCCCACATCGAGAAACTGGTGAAGCTCTCCGGCGCCAAGGCCAGCGATATCCCGCTGTTGCTGCAAGGCAACGTGTTCCCACTGGCGGCCGACCAGGTCGTGAGCCTCGGCGCACCGACCACCCAGGCCATCACCGCCACCGCCGCGTTCCTCAAGGAGCAAGGCAAGGTGGAAGCGGTACTGCCCGACTACGCCCCTTACGTCAGCGCCAAATACATCACTCGCTGACTCGCACCGAAAAAGGAGTCACTGCAATGGCCTTGCTACAGCTGGAGCGCATCGGCGCACAGTATCCCGGTGCGTCGGAAGCGGTGTTGACGGACATTTCACTGACCCTGGGGCCGCAGCAACTGCTGGTTGCCCTCGGGCCGTCCGGCAGTGGCAAGACGTCGTTGCTGAACTTGATTGCCGGGTTTGTCGAGCCCAGCGCCGGGCAGATCACCCTCGACGGCGTGCCCGTCAAGGGCCCGGGCGCCGAGCGCGGCGTAGTGTTCCAAGACGATGCGCTATTGCCTTGGCAGGACGTGCTGGCAAACGTCGGGTTCGGCCTGGAACTGGCGGGTGTTTCAAAGGACAAGCGCGAAGCCCGGGCCCGGGAAATGCTGGCCCTGGTGGACCTGGCCGGTTTCGAGCAACGCCGCGTCTGGCAGCTCTCCGGCGGCCAGAAGCAGCGCGTCGGCCTGGCCCGGGCGCTGGCGGCCGATCCACGGGTGCTGCTGATGGACGAACCCTTCGGTGCGCTGGATGCGTTCACCCGTGAACAGATGCAGGAGCTGTTGCTGCAGGTCTGGCAACGCACTGCCAAACCGGTGTTCCTGATTACCCATGACATCGAAGAGGCCGTGTTTCTCGCCACCGAACTGATCCTGCTGGCGCCCAATCCGGGACGGATTGTCGAGCGACTGAGCCTGGACTTCAGCCGGCGCTACGGGGCCGGGGAGTCGGCGCGGTCGATCAAGTCCGATCCACGCTTCATCGAAATCCGTGAACATGTGCTTGCCAAAGTGTTCGCCCAACGCAGCGCCACCCGACGCCAGGAGACGGTATGAGCAGCTATGAAATCCCGGTCGTAGTCAGTGAACCCGCGACCAGGCAACCCGCCCGCCGCGCCCGGCGTCCCGTGAGTACGCAGTGGATCAGCGGCCTGACCTTGATCACGCTGCTGAGCCTCTGGTGGGCGGTTACGGCAAGCGGGTTGATCGAACCATTGTTCCTGCCCTCACCTTCCGCCGTCCTGCAAAAAGGCTGGCTACTCGCGACCAGTGGCTACATGGATGCCACCCTCTGGCAACACCTGGGCGCCAGCCTCGGACGGATCGGCCTGGGCCTGTTGCTGGCCGTGCTGACGGCGGTGCCGGTGGGCATTGCCATCGGCTCCAGCCGTATCGCCCGGGGCGTGTTCGATCCGCTGATCGAGTTCTACCGGCCGATTCCGCCACTGGCCTATCTGCCGCTGATCGTGATCTGGTGCGGCATCGGTGAAGTGTCGAAAGTGCTGCTGATCTACCTGGCGATTTTCGCCCCGATTGCCATCGCCACCGCCACCGGCGTACGCACGGTCGACCCGGCCAGGGTACGGGCTGCGCAATCTCTGGGCGCAACCTCGGCACAGTTGATTCGCCATGTGATCCTGCCCAGCGCCCTGCCCGACATCCTCACCGGCATTCGCATCGGCCTGGGTGTGGGCTGGTCGACACTGGTGGCCGCCGAACTGATCGCCGCCACCAGCGGCCTGGGGTTCATGGTGCAGTCGGCGGCGCAGTTCCTGGTCACCGATGTGGTGGTGCTGGGAATCCTGGTCATCGCCCTCATCGCCTTCGCCATGGAAATGAGCTTGCGCGCCCTGCAACGCAAGTGGGTGCCGTGGCATGGCCAGGCCCATTGAGATCGAATGACCACGCCGACCATTCGGCGCCCAATCCAGGAAACAACGATGAGCCACCCAACCGTCACCCCGTTGAGTATCGCCCTTGGCGCGCAGATCAGCGGGATCGATATCAGCCAGCCGCTGAGCGTGGAACAGCGCAATCTCATTGAACAGGCATTGCTCGAACACCAGGTGCTGTTCTTTCGAAACCAGCCCATCGACCCGGTCCAACAGGCACGCTTCGCCGCCTGTTTTGGCGACCTGCATATTCATCCCATCTACCCCAATGTACCCGGGCAGCCCGAAGTGCTGGTGCTCGACACAGCCGTCACCGATGTTCGCGACAACGCCGTCTGGCACACCGACGTGACCTTCCTGCCGACCCCGGCCATGGGTGCAGTGCTCAGCGCCAAGCTGTTGCCGCCGTTCGGCGGCGATACGTTATGGGCCAGCGGTATTGCGGCGTATGAAGCCTTGTCGGCGCCTTTGAAAAGCCTGCTGCACGGCCTGACGGCCACCCACGACTTCACTCGGTCCTTTCCCCTGGAGCGTTTTGGTCATACCGCCGCGGACCAGGTTCGTTGGGAAGAAACACGGCGGAAAAATCCACCGCTATCCCATCCAGTGGTTCGCACCCATCCGGTGAGCGGTCGCCGGTCGCTGTTCGTCAACGAAGGCTTTACCACCCGCATCAATGAGCTGTCCGAAACCGAAAGCGAAGCCATCCTGAAACTGCTGTTCGCCCATGCCACCCGCCCGGAGTTCACCCTTCGCTGGCGCTGGCAGGTCAATGACGTGGCGTTCTGGGACAACCGCGTGACCCAGCATTTCGCCGTGGACGACTACCGCCCTGCTCGACGCGTGATGCATCGGGCGACGGTGCTGGGGGATGTGCCGTTTTTCGAGTAATAGAAAATTGGGTCACCTTTGTGTTCGGCTTGGGTATTACTCCGCCGACGAAGGCTTTTCCCAGAGATTGATACCGCCCTCCCGAGCAAACCGGTCGATCTGCGCCAGCTCCTCGGCACTGAAGCTCAGGTTCTGCAGCGCCCCGACGTTCTCGATGATCTGCTCCGGACGGCTGGCACCGATCAGGGCGGACGTCACCCGTGGATCGCGCAGGGTCCAGGCCAAGGCCATTTGTGCCAGGCTCTGGCCGCGCTGCCGGGCGATCTCGTTGAGGGCGCGCACATGGGCGATGTTCTCTTGCGACAGGTGTGAAGCCTGCAACGAACCGCCACCCGGACGATTGACCCGTGCATCGGACGGGATGCCCTTGAGGTACTTGTCCGTGAGCAGACCCTGGGCCAGCGGGGTAAAGGCGATCACGCCGGTACCCAATTCGTCGGTGGCGTCCAACAGGTCTTTTTCCACCCAGCGGTTGAGCAGGTTGTAGGCCGGCTGGTGGATCAGCAACGGGATTTTCCAGTCCTTGAGCAGCGCCGCCATTTCCCGGGTCTTCACCCCGGAATAGGAAGAAATACCGACGTACAAGGCCTTGCCCTGTTGCACCGCCGTAGCCAGGGCACTGGCGGTTTCTTCCAGCGGGGTATCCGGATCGAAGCGGTGGGAATAGAAAATATCCACGTAGTCGAGCCCCAGGCGTTGCAGGCTCTGATCGAGGCTGGCCAACACATACTTGCGCGACCCGCCACCCTGGCCATACGGTCCCGGCCACATGTCCCAACCGGCCTTGCTGGAGATGATCAACTCGTCGCGGTAGTGCTTGAAGTCTTCACGCAGCAACCGGCCAAAATTGACCTCGGCACTGCCATAGGGTGGGCCGTAGTTGTTGGCCAGGTCGAAGTGGTTGATGCCCAGGTCAAACGCCGTGCGCAGCAAGGCACGCTGGGTGTCGATCGGCGTGCTGTCGCCGAAGTTGTGCCACAACCCCAGCGACAATGCCGGCAACACCAGCCCGCTGCGACCAACTCGACGATAGGGAATGGACTCGTAGCGATTTTCAGCAGCGATGTAGGTCATCGAGGGCTCTCTGTTCGGAAACGGTGCGGATGGCAGAAGCTAACATTTCACAGACGCATCGTTCAGGTCGAAAGTTCTCCTCTCAGTCGTGAAAGCAACAGGATGGCAGCGAGATCAAATGTGGGAGCGAGCCTGCTCGCGATGGCGGCATGTCAGACGCTGATGCTCTGGTTGATAAGGCCTCATCGCGAGCAGGCTCGCTCCCACAAATGGCGCAGCGTTCACGAGTCCGCAATAAGCCCCTAACCCGCCCCGGCAAACACCTCCGTCACCCAATCCACGAACACCCGCACCCGCGGCGACAGGTGGCGGTTGTGTGGGTAGAGCACCGAGATCGGCATGGGCGGCGGTGGGGTGTCGATGAGGACTTCCTGGACCAGGCCCTGCTGGATCTGCGTTTCCATCCGATAGTGCGGGCATTGGATCAGGCCCAGGCCGGCGATGGCCGAGGCAGCGTAGATTTCAGCACCGAACACCGAGAGCGCGCCTTCGATAGCCACTTCCTTGAGTTCGCCTTCGACCATGAATTCGAACGGATACTGTTTGGCGGTGGTGCGCGACACGTAGTTCACCGCCCGGTGCCGGCTCAGGTCGTCGAGGTTCTTCGGTTCACCGTATTGACGCAGATAGGCGGGGCTGGCGCAGGTGATCTGGCGCAGGGTGGCGACACGCCGGCCAATCAATGATGAATCCCCCAACGTGCCGGCCCGCAGCACGCAATCGACCCCTTCGCTGATCAGGTCGACGAAACGATCGGCCTCGCTGATGGACAGCTCGATGTCCGGGTAACGGGCCATGAACTGTGGCAGCGCCGGGATCACGAAATGCCGGGCCAGGGTGCCATGCAAGTCCACTCGCAGCCGCCCCTTGGGTGCCACGCTGCGAAACGCCAGTTCGGCTTCTTCGAGTTCCGCCAGCAGTTGCACGCAACGCGGGTAATAGGCCTCGCCATCCAGCGTCGGCCGCACCTTGCGGGTGCTGCGCTCCAGCAGGCGTACGCCCAGCCAGGCTTCGAACTGATTGAGGGTATGGGTCAGCGTGGCCCGGGGCAGGTTCAGGTCTTCGGCGGCCAGGGTAAAACTGCTGCGCTCGTAGATGCGCACGAACACCTTCATCGCCCTGACCTGATCCATCGGATTCCCACGCATTGATTGTTGGTGATTATTGAACAGTCAAGGCAACTTTCGTGCATTTATCGACCTGAGTAAACATGTGAATCTGGCTTCACTCCACTCAACGAAGGACTGCCCGCCATGTCGACTCAAACCTCAAAAGTAGCCATCGTCACCGGCGCCTCCCGCGGCATCGGTGCTGAACTCGCCAGGCAATTGGCCCGCGACGGCTTCGCTGTCGCCATCAACTACGCCAACAGTGCTACCGAGGCCTCGAAGCTGGTGGTGCAACTGCGCCAGGCCGGTCACCGGGTCATCGCGATCAAGGCCGACGTTTCCTCTGCTGCCGACGTTCGCCGGATGTTCGATGAGACAGAAGCGCAACTGGGCAAGGTCGATGTATTGGTCAACAACGCCGGCATCCTGCAGGTGATGCCCCTGGCGCAACACAGCGACGAGTTGTTCGAGCAGACCTTCGCGATCAACACCCGTGGCACCTTCAATACTTTGCGCGAAGCCGCGATCCGCCTGAACGAAGGAGGCCGCATCGTGAACTTTTCCAGCAGCACCGTGGGCCTGAACCTGCCCGGCTATTCGGTGTACATCGCCAGCAAGGCAGCGGTGGAATCGCTGACCCAGGTATTCGCCAAGGAGCTGCGCGGCCGTCAGATCACGGTCAACGCCATCGCCCCCGGCCCGGTGGCGACCGAACTGTTCATGCACGGCAAAAGCGAGGAGCAGATCCAGCAGCACGCCAAGATGCCGCCCCTGGAGCGCCTCGGCCAGCCGGAAGACATCGCCAGCATCCTGTCCTTCCTGGTGAGCCCCGCCGCCGGCTGGGTGAATGGCCAGGTCCTGCGGGCCAACGGCGGGCTTGTCTGAAACCCCGTCGGATCAGCGCACCAGATGCAGGAACTGCATGTGCCGCTCGTACTGATCGAGGATGTCGTTGATGACCTGCTCCTTGGTATAGCCCACCAGGTCGTAATCCTGGCTGCCTTCGCTCAAATGCACCTCGGCCCGGTAGTAACGACGGTTGTTGATCTGCTTGGAGCCCATGCCGCCTCGGGCGAAGGATGGCGTGAAGTAACCGCGCATCTGCACCTGATAGATGAACGGATGCTGCTCGCCATGGCCGATCTCCAGGCTGACGCTGTCGTTGGCCGGGTCTGGCTGGGTCATCACCGTCAGTCCCTTCTCGGCGAACACCGCCTTCACTTCCTCGATGGCCGGACGCACCGTGGTGTCGAGGAAGCGATAGACCTCGTCGCGGGACGGAAAATGCACCGCCTGGCTGAGGCGCTGGCGCCAGCCGCCCTTGCCTCGACGTGAAGCCGACACCGGCGCCAGGGAATGCAATTGCGCGATCTGTTTCTGGGACTCGAGGTGAAACGCCTTGTGCAGGCCCCACATCATCAACAACAGGATCAGCGAAAATGGCAGTGAAGTCAGCACAACCGCCGATTTCAACGCATCGATGCTGCCGGAAAACAACAGCGCGCTGGTCACCAGGGCGGTCATCGCTCCCCAGAACACCCGCAGCCATTTCGGTCCGTCTTCATCAGGGTTGCCGCCCTTGGCCGAGAGCGTTGAAAGCACCACGGTGCCGGAGTCGGCCGAGGTGACAAAGAACACGAAGCTGATGAACACCGTGACCGCGATGACCGTCTTGCTCCACGGGTAGGTTTCCAACAGCAGGTAAAGACTCATCGACGGATTGTCCAGGGCTGACATACCCAGGGCGCTCATGCCGTGGTTCAGCACCTGATCGATGGCGCTGTTGCCGAAAATCGACATCCACGCGAGGGTGAAACCCAAGGGAATCAGCAACACGCCAAACACGAATTCACGAATGGTACGGCCCCGGGAGATCCGTGCGATGAACAGCCCCACGAACGGCGACCAGGCAATCCACCAGGCCCAATAGAACACCGTCCAGCCCCCCAGCCAGTCGCTGGGTTTGTTGTAGGCATACAGATCGAAACTCTTCATCGGCAGGGCGCCGAGGTAATCGCCCACGTTCTGGATCAGGGTGTTGAGCAAATGCTGAGTGGGTCCGGCGAACAGCACGAACAGCAGCAGCGCGCAGGCCAGCAGCATATTGATGTCGGACATGACCCGCACGCCCTTATCGACGCCAGCCACCGCCACGATAATCGCCGCCCCCATCATCAGCACGATCAGGCCAACCTGAATCCATTGGGTATGCGGGATGCCCAGCAGGTAGTCGAGGCCGGAGTTGAGGTGCAGGACACCGAACCCCATGTCCGCACCGAGGCCGAACACGGTCGCGATGATGCCGAAGCCATCGACGGCATAGCCGATGGGGCCATTGATGCGCTTGCCGATCAGCGGATACAACGCCGAACGCAGGGCCAGCGGCAGGTTATGTCGATAGGCGAAGTACGCCAGGGCCATGCCGACGAACGCAAACACGCCCCAGCCGTGCAGGCCCCAATGCAGAAACAGGATCTGCATGGCCTGGCGTGCCGCATCGGCGGTGCCGGCTTCGCCCTGGGGCGGCTGCGCCAGATGGGTCAACGGTTCGGAGACGCAAAAGAAGAACAGCGTGATGCTGATCCCGGCGGCGAACAGCATGCCGGCCCAGGACAGGTAACTGAATTCGGGCTCGTCGTGATCGGCACCGAGCTTGATCTTGCCGTAGCCGGACAAGGCGGTGACCACCACGAAGACCAGGTACAGGGCCATCGCCAGCAGGTAATACCAGCCGACCGTGTTGGCCGCCCAGTTCTGCGCCGCCAGCAGCCAGGCGCCGGCCTGCTCGGGCAGGGCAATCACCACCAGGCCGAACAGCAGGATGAAGGTCGCCGCGAAGTAGAACACCGGCGGGTTCATGCGGACCAGGCCGCTGGGTGGAAGGGATGAGGCACTCATGAGCGAAGCACCCCGATGTAGGAAACCGTGACAGACGATAACGGACTCGGCAAAGGCAAGCCTCCTGTTGTGAGCGGGCAGCAAACCGATGGTTTAACTTGAATGAGCGTTCAATTTAAACATGAATAGGCAGCTAAGGACTAATCGCCGGGCTCGGCGGTACGTGTCCCACATAGATGACGCCGCTTCGCCTACATTTGTTCAGTGGGCACCATAGGTTCCAAGTAAACAAGGACCCTGTGGGAGCGAGCCTGCTCGCGATAGCGGTCTGTCAGACACATTGTATGTAGCAGGTACACCGCTATCGCGAGCAAGCTCGCTCCCACAAGGGACTCATCTTTAGCCGCTAGCTCGGTCCCGGGGTTGCCCACGAATATCGGCGTGCCTATAGTCCAGACATTGCCTGCAACCAGTACGGACTCATGATCAAACAACAGCTGTCCCGTTTTAACCGTCTCAACCTGCTCGGCCATCCAACACCGCTGGAAAAACTCGAACGCCTCTCCACCTGGCTCGGCCGCGACCTTTACATCAAGCGCGACGACCTGACGCCCCTGGCCCTGGGTGGCAACAAGCTGCGCAAACTCGAATACCTTGCCGCCGACGCCCTGGCCCAAGGCGCCGACACCCTGATTACCGCCGGCGCAATCCAGTCCAACCATGTGCGCCAGACCGCTGCACTGGCGGCCAGACTGGGCCTGGGTTGCGTGGCCTTGCTGGAAAATCCCATCGGCACCGAGGACGCCAATTACCTGGGCAACGGCAACCGATTGCTGCTGGAGCTGTTCGACGCCAAGGTCGAGCTGGTGGAAAACCTGGATAACGCCGACGAGCAACTGCAAGCCCTGGCTGCCCGGTTGCGCAACAACGGCAAGAAGCCGTACCTGGTGCCGATTGGCGGCTCAAACGCCCTGGGGGCATTGGGGTATGTGCGCGCCGGCCTGGAACTGGCCGAACAGATCAAGGACACCGGCCTGGACTTCGCCGCCGTGGTGCTGGCCTCGGGCAGCGCCGGCACCCACAGCGGCCTGGCCCTGGCCCTGAGTGAAACCCTGCCGCAACTACCAGTGATCGGCGTCACGGTCTCGCGCAGCGAGGAAGACCAGTTCCCGAAGGTCCAGGGGCTGGCCGAACGCGTCGCCCAGCTACTTGAAGTAGCGCTTCCAGAGGCCTTCAAGGTGAACCTGTGGGATGAATATTTCGCCCCTCGCTACGGTGAGCCGAACGCCGGTACGCTGGCGGCGGTCAAGTTGCTGGCAAGTCTGGAGGGCCTGCTGCTGGATCCGGTCTACACCGGCAAGGCCATGGCCGGCCTGCTCGACGGCATCGGCCGCGACCGTTTCGATGAAGGTCCGATCATCTTCCTGCACACCGGCGGGGCCCCGGCGCTGTTTGCTTACAACGCCGCGTTCTGAAGCCGGGAAAGTCCAAATGTGGGAGCGAGCCTGCTCGCGATCAGCGTTGGATCAGTCACAAAGATGCTGACTGACACACCGTTATCGCGAGCAGGCTCGCTCCCACAGGAAACAACTAATTTTGGAATACAAGGATGATTTAATATTATTTTCCAATCTATCAAAGCCGCCCTATAGTCGTGCCCGCTGGCCTATTTGCCACAAGACGCACACGCCGCTTTAAGGCAGGATGTGGCAGTCTTCCAGATCGCGGCTACACCTTCTAATCCAACACTTCTTCATAAGAAAACACAGGGGCTTGTCATGAATTTTTCTGCATTACGTCGCAACCTGTTGATCGGTTCGCTGGGCCTGGCATTGAGCGCCGGCCTACTGGGGCAAGCGGTTGCCGGTGAGCAGCTGCAAAAAATCAAGGACGCGGGCGTGATCAACGTCGGCCTGGAAGGCACTTATCCACCGTTCAGCTTCGTCGATGCCGACGGCAAGCTCGCCGGTTTCGAAGTGGAGTTTTCCGAAGCCCTGGCCAAGGAGCTGGGCGTGGAGGTGAAGCTGCAAGCCACCAAATGGGACGGCATCCTGGCTGCGCTGGAATCCAAGCGCCTGGACGCGGTGATCAACCAGGTGACCATCTCCGAAGAGCGCAAGAAAAAGTACGACTTCTCCGAGCCGTATACCGTCTCCGGTATCCAGGCACTGGTCCTGAAGAAAAACGAAGAAAAACTCAACATCAAGGCCGCCGCCGACCTGGCTGGCAAGAAAGTCGGCGTAGGCCTGGGCACCAACTACGAACAATGGCTCAAGGACAACGTGCCCAAGGCTGACATCCGTACCTATGAGGATGATCCGACCAAGTACCAGGACCTGCGTATCGGCCGTATCGACGCGATTCTGGTGGACCGCCTGGCCGCCTTTGAACTGGCGAAGAAAGCCCCGGATACCGCCGTTGCCGGCGACGCCTTTTCCCGTCAGGAAGCCGGTGTGACCCTGCGTAAAGGCGAACCCGAGCTGCTGGCGGCGGTGAACAAAGCCATTGATAAGCTGCGCGCTGACGGCACCTTGAAGAAGCTGTCCGAGAAATACTTCAACGCTGACGTCACCCAATAATGGAAGCAAAGCTCCAGCTCGTCCTCAGTTCCACGCCCTTTTTGCTTCAGGGCGTGTACTTCACGGTCGTCCTGAGCCTGGGTGGAATGCTCTTCGGCTTCCTGCTCGGGTTTGGCCTGGCCTTGATGCGCCTGTCGCGCTTCAAGCTGGTGGACTGGTTCGCCCGGGTCTACGTCTCGTTCTTCCGCGGCACGCCACTGCTGGTCCAGCTGTTCATGATGTATTACGGTCTGCCGCAAGTGGGTATCGAGCTGGACCCGATACCCGCAGCGCTGATCGGCCTCTCGTTGAACATGGCAGCCTACATCTGTGAAACCCTGCGGGCCGCCATCAGCTCCATCGAGCGCGGCCAGTGGGAGGCGGCTGCCAGTATCGGCATGACCCGCGTGCAGACGCTACGCCGGGCCATCCTGCCGCAAGCCATGCGCACGGCCCTGCCACCCTTGGGGAACAGCTTCACCTCGCTGGTCAAGGACACCTCGCTGGCGGCCACCATCCAGGTGCCTGAACTGCTGCGCCAGGCGCAATTGGTTTCCGCGCGGACCTTTGAAATTTTCGCCATGTACCTGTCGGCTGCCTTGATCTACTGGATTCTTGTCAGCGCCCTGGCGCATGTGCAAAACCGTCTGGAAGCGCGGGTCAACCGGCATGAGCAGGAGTCTTGAAGCATGATCGTGGTTGAAAAGCTGACCAAACAGTTCAAGGGTCAGACGGTGCTCAACGGTATCGATCTGCAGATCGAGGAAGGCGAAGTCGTTGCAATCATCGGCCCCAGCGGCTCGGGCAAGACCACCTTCCTGCGCTGCCTGAACTTCCTTGAAGAACCCAGCAGCGGCCGGATCAAGGTCGGTGACATCGAAATCGATGGCAGCCGCCCGCTGAACCAGCAGCAGGGCCTGGTGCGGCGTTTGCGCCAGCAGGTGGGCTTCGTGTTCCAGAATTTCAATCTGTTTCCCCATCGCACCGCCCTGGAAAATGTCATCGAGGGCCCGCTGGTAGTGAAGAAGACCCCGCGTGCCGACGCCGAAACCCTGGGCCGCAAGCTATTGGCCAAGGTGGGCCTGGCCGGCAAGGAGGACGCCTATCCACGACGCCTCTCCGGCGGCCAGCAACAACGGGTGGCGATTGCCCGGGCACTGGCGATGGAGCCGCAGGTGATCCTGTTCGATGAGCCGACCTCGGCGCTGGACCCGGAACTGGTCGGAGAAGTCCTGGCGACCATTCGTGGCCTGGCCGAAGAAAAACGCACCATGGTCATCGTGACCCACGAAATGGGCTTTGCCCGTGACGTGGCAAACCGCGTGGTGTTTTTCGACAAGGGCGTGATCGTCGAACAAGGTGAAGCCAAGGCGATGTTTGCAGCGCCCAAGGAAGAACGCACCCGACAGTTCCTCAGCAAGTTCCTCTCGGCGGGCCACGGCGCGCAGTAAGTTACTGATACTGCTTACTTCCAGGGAAGGAAGTGGCTGTCGATCTGAAACTCTTTGATCATTTGATGTGCGGTATATACATACCTCTCGTAACACTTCCCAGCACGCTAAGCTCTCTTCCTGCTCACGCTCTGCCAACCTTCGCCCAGGCTTTCGAGCCGAGGTAAAGGGCGGTGCGCGCAGTGTATTTTTAACATCGGCACGTAGGATATTTCTGAAGAGCTACACAGCCAACTATTAACCAAGCGTCTCTATTGACACTGAAACTATCGACCCCGTATCTAGTTGGCCTGCAGGCGACGCACATTATTTTAGTTTTACGCAGCGAATAACCGCAGAGACAGGTTTAAGACTGGGCAATAAAAAATCATGTCGCGATGATCAAGCGCCTTTTGCTCTTTCCGAAACGGACGTCGTTTTTCAAGCATCAAGGAGAACACCATGACATGTACGTCAACCATCCCGGAACTGGCCGCCCCCTCCCTGGCCAATGCCTGCCGCACCGGCATCAGCATCACCGGCGCCGCTCGCCTGGAAGTGCTCATCGCCCCTTATCCCGGCATGGACGCCGGCGACCTGATCGAACTGTTCTGGGATAACTGCTACGTCGGCTCCCGCCTGCTAACCGAGGCGGATGCACAAGACAACGTCACGTTGCGTGTACCGGAGAGTTTCATCGTCAACGGAACCTCGCGGATCCATTATCGCGTGATGCAGGTCGGACGCGGGCCGGCGCTGTCGGCAACGCAACGGGTGCAGGTCAAGCTCGACTGCCCCGGCGGCCAGCCGTCGACCCTGAGCGGCGACGAGAACCAGGGGCTGGCGCCGGTGCGTATTCCAGAGGCCATCCGCCGCCAGGGGGTGAACCCGAGCCAGATCAAGCGCGGCGTCCCGCTGACCATCGAGCCCTACCTGAACATGGCCATCGACGATGCGATCACCTTGCGCTGGGGCGATGTGCGCATGGACCTGCCCCGGATCAAAGCCAGCGAAGTGGGCCAGCCGATCAATATCTGGGTGCCGCCGGAAATCATCCTCGAGGCGGGGGAAGACCTGCGCCTGGAAGTGACCTATTGCATCCTCGATCGCGTGGGCAACAACTCCCATTGGGCGCCACCCCGAACGCTGACAATCGGTTGCGCCAGGTCCTATCTGAAAACCCCGCCGAAAGAGCCCCTCATGGCCGCCGAACCGCGACGTAAAAAGCCTTGATACAACAGACTCCGAGTGAACGACTTCTGTGGCGAGGGGATTTATCCCCGTTGGGTTGCGAAGCAGCCCTAAATTTCAGGGCCGCTCCGCGCCCCAGCGGGGCGGTGCGACGTTTCGCTAAATCCCCTCGCCACAACATCACTCGGCGAAAGACCTCTATGTATATTCCTAAAGGTTAGTTCAAAAATAATTTACATCCGTTTAGGGTATATAAACCGGACCACCGGACATTCCTGATTTTCTTGAGATGTGAGGTGGGTATGGAACGGAACACAATCATCCCGGCGCAAAACGCCCAGGCCCTGCCTACAGCCATGGAGCGGCTGTGATGTCCGGTCTGGCGCAAGCAAAGATCCAGAGCGACCTGGACGTCGCCCCCCCGCTGTTGCCCGCCCAGGTGCTGCGCAACGATGCCGAAGCGATCAAGGCTGCCCATGAGCTGGCACAGGTTGCCCGCCAACAGGCCGCGCGACGGGATCAACAGCGAAAGCTGCCCTGGTCGGAAATCGAGCAATTCACCCGCAGCGGGCTCGGCAGCATCGCCGTCCCTCGGGAATACGGTGGCCCGCAAGTCTCGTTCGAGACCATTGCCGAAGTCTTCTCGATCATTTCCGCTGCTGATCCGGCCCTCGGACAGATTCCGCAGAACCAGTTCGGCGTGCTCCAACTGATCCTCGGTACGGGCACCGAACGGCAGAAAGAAATCCTCCTGAACAGCGTGCTCGAAGGCTGGCGCATCGGCAACGCCGGGCCGGAACGGGGTACGCGCAACACCCTGGAACTCAAGGCGCGGATCAGCGCCGACAGCCGCGGCTTTGTCATCAACGGCCAGAAGTTCTATTCCACCGGCGCACTGTTCGCCCACTGGGTGGCGGTCAAGGCATTGGATGACGAGGGCCGGCAAGTACTGGCGTTCGTGCGACGCGGCACACCGGGCCTGCGCATCGTCGACGACTGGTCGGGTTTCGGCCAGCGCACCACAGCCAGTGGCACCGTGCTGCTGAACAACGTGCGGGTCGATACCGACTTGGTGCTGGACAATTGGCGCATCAACGACACGCCGAACGTGCAAGGCGCGATCTCGCAATTGATCCAGGCCGCCATTGACGCCGGCATCGCCCGTGGCGCTATCGACGACGCCATTGCCTTCGTGCGCGAGCGCTCTCGCCCCTCGATCGACGCCAAGGTCGAACGAGCCAGCGACGACCTGTATGTGATCGCCGATATCGGCAAGCTGAAAATCGACCTGCACGCCGCCGAAGCGCTGCTGCGCAAGGCCGGCCGGGTGTTGGATCAGGTCAGCGTCGCGCCCATCACCGCACAGTCCGCCGCCCGGGCCTCGATAGCTGTGGCCGAAGCCAAGGTACTGAGCACCGAGATCGCCCTGCTGGCCAGCGAAAAACTGTTCGAGCTGGCCGGCAGCCGCGCCACCCTCGCCGAATTCAATCTCGACCGTCATTGGCGCAACGCCCGCGTCCATACCCTGCACGACCCGGTGCGCTGGAAGTACCACGCGATAGGTGCCTATCACCTGAACGGTACCTTGCCGGCCCGGCATTCCTGGATCTGACACCCGACTTCTGGAGCTGCACATGACGCTTTCCCAACACGTCGCGGTGATCACCAGCGATGAACAAGCCCTGGTCATCGCCAGTGACCTGGCCCATGACTTCAAGCGCGACAGCGCCCTGCGCGACCGCGAACGTCGCCTGCCGCACCCGGAGCTCGAAGCATTTTCCCGCTCCGGCCTGTGGGGCATCAGCGTGCCGAAGGCGTATGGCGGCGCGGGCGTTTCCAACGTCACGCTGGCCACAGTCATTGCGTTGATCACCCAGGCCGACGGCTCTCTGGGACAGATCCCGCAAAATCACTTCTATGCCGTGGAAGTGCTGCGGGTCAACGCCAGTGAGGCGCAGAAACAGCGCCTGTACGCCGAGGTGCTGGCCGGCCAGCGGTTCGGCAACGCCCTGGCGGAACTGGGCACCCAAACCGCCCATCACCGCACCACTCAACTGCGCCGCGACGGCGACGGCTATCGCATCAACGGTCGCAAGTTCTACGCCACCGGTGCGCTCTATGCCCAGCGCATCCCCACTTCAGTGGTGGATGAAAACGGTGTGCAGCAACTGGCATTCGTTCCGCGCAACAGCCAGGGCCTGACGGTGATCGATGACTGGAGCGGTTTCGGACAGCGCACTACCGGCAGCGGCTCGGTGGTGTTCGAAGACGTGTATGTCGCGGCCGAAGACGTCCTGCCCTTCCAGAGCGCCTTCGAACGACCGACGCCGTTGGGGCCGCTGGCGCAGATTCTTCATGCCGCCATCGACACCGGCATCGCCCGCGCCGCCTATGAAGATGCCCTGCATTTTGTCCGTAGTAAAACCCGGCCGTGGATCGACGCCACCAGCGACGTCGCCACCGAAGACCCACACACCCTCAAGAGTTTTGGCCAACTGAGCAGCCGCCTGCACGCTGCCGAAGCACTGCTGGAGCGAGCCGGGGAATTTCTCGACCGGGCCCAGGCCGACACCAACGCCGACACAGTCGCCGCCGCGTCGATTGCCGTGGCCGAAGCCCGCGCCATCAGCACCGAAATTGCCCTGGCGGCCGGCAGCACGCTGTTCGAGCTGGCCGGCAGCCAGGCGACCCTGGCCGAGCATGGCCTGGATCGCCATTGGCGCAACGCCCGGGTGCACACGCTGCATGACCCGGTGCGCTGGAAATACCACGCGGTGGGCAACTTCTATCTCAACGATGAAAAGCCGCCGCTGCGGGGGACCATTTGATGGCGCCCGGCAAAAAAAAGATTCTGCTCAACGCGTTCAACATGAACTGCATCGGGCATATCAATCATGGGCTGTGGACGCATCCCCAGGACACCTCCACCCAATACAACACGCTCGAATACTGGACCGGACTGGCGCTACTGCTGGAGCGCGGGCTGTTCGACGGCTTGTTTATCGCCGATATCGTCGGGGTCTACGACGTGTACCAGCAGTCGCTGGACGTCACCTTGAAGGAGTCGATCCAGCTACCGGTCAATGACCCGTTATTGCTGGTCAGCGCAATGGCGGCCGTGACGAAAAACCTGGGCTTCGGCCTCACCGCCAACCTGACCTACGAACCACCGTACCTGTTCGCCCGCCGCATGAGCACCCTCGACCATCTGAGTCGTGGCCGGGTCGGCTGGAACATCGTCACCGGCTACCTGGACAGCGCCGCCAAGGCGATGGGCCTGACTGCGCAGGTCGAGCATGACCGCCGCTACGACCAGGCCGACGAATACCTGCAAGTGCTCTACAAACTGTGGGAGGGCAGTTGGGAAAACGACGCGGTGCTCAACGACCGCGAACAGCGGATCTACGCCCAACCGGAGAAGGTCCACAAGGTCCGTCATCAGGGCGAGTTCTATCAGGTCGAGGGTTATCACCTCTGCGAACCTTCACCCCAGCGCACACCGGTGCTGTTCCAGGCCGGCAGTTCGGAGCGCGGACTGCTGTTCGCCGGGCGCCATGCCGAGTGCGTGTTCATCAGCGGCCAGAACAAGGCCGCGACCCGAAGCCAGGTGGACAAGGTTCGCGCCAGCGCCGTCCAGGGCGGACGCAAGCCCGAGGACATCAAGGTGTTCATGGGCCTGAACGTGATCGTCGGCGAGACCGAAGCCGTCGCCTGGGCCAAGCATGCCGAGTACCTCAGCTACGCCAGCGCCGAGGCCGGGGTCGCGCATTTCTCCGCGTCGACGGGCATCGATTTTTCCGAGTACGCACTGGATGAGCCGATCCAGTACGTGAAGAACAATGCCATCCAATCCGCCACCCGGATCCTGCAGAACAATGACTGGACCCGGCGCAAGCTACTGGAACAACACGCCTTGGGTGGCCGCTACATCACGCTGGTCGGCTCGCCCGAGCAGGTGGCCGACGAGCTGGAATCGTGGATTGCCGAAACCGGTCTCGACGGCTTCAACCTGACCCGCATTGTCACACCGCAAAGCTATGTGGACTTCATCGATCTGGTGATTCCCGAACTGCAACGGCGTGGCTCGTACAAGACTGAATATGACAGCGGCACCTTGCGGGAAAAGCTGTTTCGGGCAGAGGCTCATTTGCCCGAACGGCACACTGGTTCGCACCACCGACGATAGATGCTGCACTTCCTGTAGGCGTGCCGAAGGCTCGGGCCGCGTTCGGACGATCTTTTGATCCTGATGTTCGCTTGGGACTCAATTGTCTGGGACAAGATCGCAGCCTCGTTGCACTCGACAGCTCCTACAGGGGGCAACCCGTGCCTCAATGACTGGAATAATCGACATGACTACACAACGCCTGACCCGACCGGTCAAAACACTGGCCCTGGCCTTCAGCCTGTTCAGCTCGGCGCTGTTCGCCGCCGATGCACCGCTGAAAATCGGCACTACCGCCGCATTCGCCATTCCCCTGGAAGCCGCCGTGGCCGAGGCAGACAAACAAGGCCTGAAGGTCGAGCTGGTGGAGTTCAGCGACTGGATCGCACCGAACGTCAGCCTCGCCTCCGGCGATATCGACGTGAACTATTTCCAGCACATCCCGTTCCTGGAAAATGCCAAGGCTGCCGCCGGGTTCGACCTGGTGCCGTTCGCGCCGGGGATCATCAACAACGTTGGTCTCTACTCGAAGAAGTACAAAAGCTTCGACGAACTGCCCGAAGGCGCGAGTGTCGCCATTGCCAACGATCCGATCAACAGCGGTCGCGGCTTGCAACTGCTGGCAAAGGCCGGGTTGATCACGCTCAAGCCGGGAGTGGGCTACAAGGCCACCGAGGATGACATCGTCGCCAATCCGAAGAAGCTCAGGATCCTGCAGGTCGAAGCCGTGCAACTGGTGCGCGCCTATGAAGACGCCGACCTGGTGCAGGGATACCCCGCCTACATCCGCCTGGCGAACACCTTCGATGCCACCTCCGCGCTGCTGTTCGACGGCCTCGACCACAAGGAATACGTTATCCAGTTCGTGATCCAGCCCAAGAGCAATAACGATCCGCGGCTGATCAAGTTCGTCGACATCTACCAGCATTCCCCTGTGGTGCGCGCAGCCCTGGACAAGGCCCATGGCAAGCTCTACCAGGCCGGCTGGGAGGGCTGACCATGAGCGTCGCCAATGTTCGCCTGAGCACAGAAACACTCATTCCCCTCAGCGCCGCCCACACCGAACTGCATCCGGCGCTCAACCGCGCCCACGTGCGCTTCATCGGCGTGGGCAAGACCTACGACGGCACCCGGGTAGCCGCGCTGCAAGGCATCGACCTGGCGATCCAGCATGGCGAAGTGTTCGGCATCATCGGCCGCAGCGGTGCCGGCAAGTCATCGCTGATCCGCACCATCAATCGCCTGGAACAACCCAGCAGCGGACGGGTGCTGATCGATCAGGTGGACATCGGCGGCTTCGATGAAAACCGCCTGGTGGAATTGCGCCGACGCATCGGCATGATCTTCCAGCACTTCAACCTGATGTCGGCCAAGACCGTGTGGCAGAACGTCGAGCTGCCGCTGAAGGTCGCCGGCGTGCCCAAGGAGCAGCGCCAGCGCAAGGTCCGCGAGTTGCTGGAACTGGTCGGCTTGCAGGACAAGCACAAGGCTTACCCGGCGCAGCTCTCGGGCGGCCAGAAGCAGCGCGTCGGTATCGCCCGGGCGCTGGTGCATGACCCGCAGATCCTGCTGTGTGACGAGGCCACCTCGGCCCTGGACCCGGAGACCACCCAATCGATTCTCGGCTTGCTGCGCCAGATCAATCAGCGGCTGGGCCTGACCATCGTGTTGATCACCCATGAAATGGCAGTGATCCGTGAAGTCTGCGACCGCGTGGTGGTGCTCGAGCAAGGGCGCATCGTTGAACAAGGGCCGGTCTGGGAGGTGTTCGGCAACCCTCGGCATGAGGTCAGCCGGACCTTGCTGGCGCCGTTGCAACAGGCCTTGCCGGAGGAACTGCAAAGCCGTTTGCAGACGCAGCCAGCGTCGGCGGATGCGGCGGCTGTGCTGCGCCTGCAATTCACCGGCACGGGGCGGGAGGAACCGGATCTCGCCGCGCTATTCAGTGCCTTGGGCGGACGGGTGCGGCTGCTGCACGGGGGCATCGAGCGGATTCAGGGGCACGGGCTGGGGCAGTTGCTGCTGGCAGTCAGCGGCTCGTCCTGGGGCGCCGAAGAACTGCGACAACGCGCCGGCAATTGGGCACAACAGGTGGAGGTGCTGGGCTATGTGGTTTGATCGGTTGTTGCAGGGGTTTATCGACACGCTGCTGATGGTAGGCGTGTCATCGCTGATCGCGTTGCCAACCGGCATTGCGCTGGCGGTGGTTCTGGTCACCAGCGGCAAGGGCGGGATCTACGAAGCGCCCACGCTGAACCGTGCCCTGGGCGCGTTCGTGAACCTGTTCCGTTCGATACCGTTTCTGATCCTGATGGTGGCGCTGATCCCGTTCACGCGGCTGATCGTCGGCACGACCTACGGCGTATGGGCTGCCGTGGTGCCGTTGACCATCGCCGCCACACCGTTCTTCGCCCGCATCGCCGAAGTCAGCCTGCGGGAGGTCGACCATGGCTTGATCGAGGCCGCCCAGGCCATGGGCTGCCGACGCTGGCATATCGTCTGGCACGTGCTGTTGCCGGAAGCGCTGCCGGGCATCGTCGGCGGGTTTACCATCACGTTGGTGACCATGATCAATTCCTCAGCCATGGCCGGTGCGATTGGCGCCGGCGGCCTGGGGGACATCGCGTACCGTTATGGTTACCAGCGCTTCGACAGCCAGATCATGCTCACTGTGATCGTGCTGCTGGTAGCACTGGTGGCGCTGATTCAATTGGGTGGTGACCGCTTGGCGCGAGGCTTGAACAGGCGCTGAGTCGATGCCGGTGACGATGGGGTATAGTCGGCCTTCGCTCCCCACTCAAGCCTGGCCATGAAACACTCCCCCGACGACCTCCACGCCATCACCACTACGACCCTGGGCCATTACAACTCGGTCGCCGAAAGCTTTCGCGATGGCACTCGCGATCACGATGTCAGCCAGAACATCGACGCACTGTTGCGGCATATCCACGGCCCGGCACCGCTTCATATTCTCGATTTCGGCTGCGGCCCGGGGAGGGACCTGCAGACATTCACCCGCATGGGGCACGTTGCGGTGGGGCTCGACGGCTCTCAAGCGTTTGCCCAAATGGCTCGCCAGGACAGCGGTTGCGAAGTGTGGCAGCAGGATTTCCTGCAACTTGATCTGCCAAGCGAACGCTTCGACGGGATCTTCGCCAACGCCGTGCTGTTCCATATCCCCGTCCAGGAACTGCCTCGAGTGCTCCAGCAGTTGCATGCCACCCTCAAACCCGACGGCGTGCTGTTCAGCTCCAACCCCCGGGGCGAGAACCAGGAAGGCTGGAACGGCCAGCGCTTCGGCGCCTATCACGATCTTGAGGCCTGGCGCACGCAGCTCACCGCCGCCGGTTTTGTCGAGCTGGAGCACTACTACCGGCCGGCGGGGCTACCCCGGGAGCAGCAGCCATGGTTGGCGAGTGTCTGGCGCAAGTCTTAAGGCCCACAACAACCCCCTGTGGCGAGGGGATTTATCCCCGCTGGGGTGCGAAGCAGCCCTAAAAGCTAATGCCTCGAACTGTCAGGTTGATCGGTTTCGGCAGTATGGGGGGCGCTTCGCACCCCAGCGGGGATAAATCCCCTCGCCACAAAGACCGCGCCTGACTCTTTAATAACCTGTCATTGCTGCTTACCCAACCACTTCTGCGACAACTGCTCCAGCCTCCCGTCATCCTTGATACGCGTCAGCGCATTGTCCACGCTGGCCTTGAACGCCGGGTTGCCCTTCTGGAACGGAATCACCAGGCTCGGTGCCGGGCCGCTCTTTTTTTCCGACTGGAAAGACTGCGCCATCATGAGCGGGGCTTGTGTTTCCTCGCTGCTCGCCAGCAGTTGTGCATCCGGACGGCTGTAAGCCGCACTGGTGTCGAAACGTTCCGCCAGTTCCGGGGTCATTGCTATGTGGTTGATGGCGACGTCGTACTTGCCGCTTTCCACGCCGCTCAGCAGATCCGCGGCATCGGTGACCACAAAGTCGGCGCGTACATCGAGTTCATTGGCCAGCATCTGGCCCAGTTCCACTTCAAACCCGGTGAGTTTGCCGTCTTCCTTGAAGTTGAAGGGCGCGGCATTGGCTTCGAGGGCGATGCGCAGTTCGCCACGGTCGTTGATGTCGTCGATCAGTTCGGCATGGGCCAAAGGGCTCAAAAGGGGTAGCAGGCAGATCAGGCCAGGCAGCAAACGCATGGTCACTCCTTTGTATTAGTACAAGCGACGCTCGTTTCAGGCTCGCTTTGCTATGGTTGTTGCAGGCTTCGACAACGATTGGTCATGAAGTTGTCACGACCAATAGGATTTCACGGAAAAACTGGAGAAAAAAATGAAAAGCTTTATGTCACGTGCCGCATTGGCCGGCCTGTTGCTCGGCACTTCGATGCTGGCAAACGCCGCGACGCCAGCTCCCAAGGGGGCAGAAGTATTCATCGTTTCCCCGGCCGACGGGGCCACTGTTGCCCAGGAATTCAAGGTCAAGTTTGGCGTCAAGGATATCGCTTTGGCGCCGGCGGGTGATGTAACAAAAAATACCGGGCATCATCATCTGCTGATTGATGTCGACAAGTTGCCTGCCGCAGGCGCCCCGATTCCAAACGATGCCAACCACATGCACTTCGGCAAGGCGCAAACCGAGGCCACCATCAAACTGGCCCCGGGCAAGCACACCTTGCAACTGGAGCTGGGCGACAGCGGGCATATGCCGTTCGATCCGCCGATTGTCTCCAAAAAAATTACGGTGAACGTGAAGTAACCACACGACCCCTTGTGGGAGCGAGCCTGCTCGCGAAAGCGTCGGATCAGTGACATCTCCGTGCGCTGATGCGCCGCCTTCGCGAGCAGGTTCGCTCCCACAGGTTTCGCGGTGTGTCAGGCTATAAAAAAAACGGGAGCCCTCTTGGACTCCCGTTTTTTATTGCAAGCCCAACCTCAACTTGCCGCCCAGTCTTTTTAGAACAACACGCGGGACCGAATGGTGCCCTTGATGTGCTGCAGCTTCTCTTGCGCCAGGTCCGAGTATTCGGCATCGACGTCGATCACGACGTAGCCGACTTTCTCGTTGGTCTGCAGGAACTGACCGGAAATGTTGATGCCGTTTTCCGCGAAAACCTTGTTGATCTCGCTCAACACACCCGGGATGTTCTCGTGGATGTGCAGCAGGCGGTGCTTGCCAGGGTGCGCCGGCAGGGCTACTTCCGGGAAGTTCACGGACGATACCGAAGTACCGTTGTCGCTGTACTTGACCAGTTTTTCCGCCACTTCCAGGCCGATGTTGGCCTGGGCTTCAGCGGTGGAGCCGCCGATGTGCGGGGTCAGGATCACGTTGTCCAGGCCACGCAGCGGGCTTTCGAAGATATCGTCGTTGGAGCGCGGCTCCACCGGGAACACGTCGATGGCGGCGCCGATCAGGTGCTTGTCCTTGATCGCGTCGGCCAGGGCGTCGAGCTTGACCACGGTGCCGCGAGCGGCGTTGATCAGGATCCCGCCCTTCTTGATGGCGCGGATTTCCTTCTCGCCGATCATCCACTGGGTAGCCGCGGTTTCCGGCACGTGCAGGGTCACGATGTCGGACATGCCCAGCAACTCATGCAGATCGTTGACCTGAGTAGCGTTACCCAGCGGCAGCTTGGTCACGGTGTCGTAGAAAAACACCTGCATCCCCAGGCCTTCGGCCAGGACCGACAACTGGGTACCGATCGAGCCATAGCCGACGATGCCCAGCTTCTTGCCACGGATTTCGAAGGAGTTGGCCGCGCTCTTGATCCAGCCGCCACGGTGGCAGGAAGCGTTTTTCTCGGGAATGCCGCGCAGCAGCAGGATCGCTTCGGCCAGCACCAGCTCGGCAACGGAACGGGTGTTGGAGTACGGCGCGTTGAACACCGCGATACCGCGCTCGCGAGCCGCATCGAGGTCAACCTGGTTGGTGCCAATGCAGAAGCAGCCGACCGCCACCAGTTTCTTGGCGTGGTCGAAGATCTCTTCGGTCAATTGAGTGCGGGAGCGAATGCCGATGAAATGAGCATCGGCGATCTTTTCCTTGAGCTGGGCTTCCGGCAGAGAACTGGTGATGTACTCGATACTGGTATAGCCCGCCGACTTGAGGACGTCGACAGCCGATTGGTGGACGCCTTCGAGGAGAAGGAACCTGATCTTGCTCTTATCGAGTGAAGTCTTGCTCATCTGCGTAAACCTGTGTCCCGGAAAAAATGGCAGGGAATCGGACAGCGCATGCTGGCCCGATCGGCGTGATGGCCGTCGCCGCAGAACGACCTTCGGCACTGTCCTGCGGGGGCGGTATGCTAGCATATGCGACCTGTAAACACTCATTCTGCGACATGAAGCGTTCTCAGGGTGACCATGAATTGTTCGAGAGTCCTGTCGATGACCAATCCTCTCCTGATAGAAGAGCTGAAGACCCTGGTCGAGCCCGGCAAGGTCCTGACCGATACCGCCTCCCTGCAAGCCTATGGCAAGGATTGGACCAAGCACTTCGCCCCGGCGCCGGCCGCCATCGTCTTTCCCAAGACCATCGAACAGGTCCAGGCCATTGTGCGCTGGGCCAACACGCACAAAGTTGCACTGGTGCCTTCGGGCGGGCGCACCGGGCTTTCCGCCGCAGCGGTGGCGGCCAACGGCGAAGTGGTCGTGTCATTCGACTATATGAACCAGATTCTCGAGGTGAACCTCACGGACCGCACCGCCGTCTGCCAACCGGGCGTGATCACCGAGCAATTGCAGAACAAGGCGCAAGAGCACGGGCTGTACTATCCGGTGGACTTCGCTTCCGCCGGTTCCAGCCAGATTGGCGGCAACATCGGCACCAATGCCGGCGGGATCAAGGTGATTCGCTACGGCATGACCCGCAATTGGGTGGCCGGGATGAAAGTCGTCACCGGTAAGGGCGATCTGCTGGAACTGAACAAGGACCTGATCAAGAACGCCACCGGCTACGACCTGCGGCAGCTATTCATCGGCGCCGAAGGCACCCTCGGTTTCGTGGTCGAGGCCACCATGCGCCTGGATCGTGCCCCGAAAAACCTCACCGCGATGGTGCTGGGCACGCCGGACTTCGATTCGATCATGCCCGTGCTCCACGCCTTCCAGGGCAAGCTCGACCTGACTGCCTTCGAGTTTTTCTCCGACAAGGCCCTGGCCAGGATCATGGGCCGTGGCGACGTGCCGGCGCCGTTCGAAACCGACTGCCCGTTCTATGCCCTGCTGGAATTCGAAGCCACCACCGAAGAGGTTGCCAATCACGCCCTGGAAACCTTCGAGCACTGCGTGGAGCAGGGCTGGGTGCTGGACGGCGTGATGAGCCAGAGTGAAACCCAACTGCAGAATCTGTGGAAACTGCGCGAGTACATCTCGGAAACCATCTCCCACTGGACGCCGTACAAGAACGATATTTCGGTGACCGTCTCGAAAGTCCCGGAGTTCCTCAAGGAAATAGACGCGATCGTCGGCAAACACTATCCGGACTTCGAAGTCGTCTGGTACGGCCACATCGGCGACGGCAACCTGCACCTGAACATCCTCAAGCCGGACAGCCTGAGCAAGGACGAGTTCTTCGCCAAGTGTGCGACAGTGAACAAATGGGTGTTCGAGATCGTCGAGAAATACAACGGCTCGATCTCGGCCGAACACGGCGTAGGCATGACCAAGCGCGACTATCTGACTTATAGTCGCTCGCCGGTTGAAATCGAATACATGAAAGCCATCAAGGCCGCGTTCGACCCTAACGGCATCATGAATCCAGGGAAGATTTTCGCGGCTTGAGCGTAATAACATCGGATGAACCCCACAAACAGGAGTCGGTAATGAGTTATCAGCACCAGTATGTCGACGGTACCCGCATACATTTCCCGGTGGGAAAAGTGGTATGCATTGGCCGTAACTACGCCGAACATGCAAAGGAACTGGATAACCCGGTGCCTACCGAACCCTTGCTGTTCATCAAGCCCGGCAGTTGCGTGGTACCGCTGGAAGGTGGCTTCAGCATTCCTGTCGAGCGGGGCTCGGTGCACTACGAAGCGGAAATTGCCGTGCTGATCGGCAAGCCACTGTCGACCCGACCAAGCGTCGAAGAAGTGCTCGATGCCATCTCCGGCTTCGCCCCGGCCCTGGACCTGACCCTTCGGGACAAGCAGGCCGAACTCAAGGCCAAGGGCCTGCCATGGGAAATCGCCAAGTCCTTTGACGGTGCGGCGGTGATTGCGCCGTTCGTATCCAGCGCTCTTTTTGCCGACCTGGCCGATATCCCCGTGCGCCTGACCATCAACGGTGAAGTGCGCCAGGACGGCAACAGCAGCCTGATGCTCAATCCCATCGTGCCGATGATCCAGTACATGGCCGGCTGTTTCTCACTGCAGGCCGGCGACGTGATCCTCACCGGCACCCCGGCGGGCGTCGGGCCGCTGAATGCAGGGGATGAGCTGGTGCTGGAACTGCCGGGCGCAAGTCGTTTCGAAAGCAGCGTTCGCTAAAGCGCAGCACAGTTTCCTCTGTGGGAGCGAGCCTGCTCGCGATAGCGGCGTGTCAGCCAACATCAATGTCGCAGGACAAACCGCTATCGCGAGCAGGCTCGCTCCCACAAGGGTTTGAAGGCGCCCACCCCACGATTTACCGTTTTTTTCACATGCCATCCGGATAATTCCGGAGAATGCGGCATCTGAGCCAGCCATTCCCCTGCCCGAATCCCTGGAACGCATTCACCGATGGCCAAGACCCAAGCACTGCCCCACGCCAAACCTGCCCGCCGCTCCCGCTTTGCCCTGCCCTGGTATGCCTGGTCGCTGCTGGCGGTGGCTGCCGCTTATGGGCTGGCGTTTGCGATGCATTGGGATGATCGGGGCCTGCTTTGGGTTTCGGAACACTTTGAGAGCCCGGCCCAACGCCAGGAAAGCGTCTGGCTGCCGGACTACACAGCCGTGATCGATGCCAAGCCGCTCCCGGGCATGGAGAAGGATGAAGCGTCCGATGTGACCTACAACCCACAGACCAAGACCCTGTTTGCCGTCATGGGCAAGAATCCGTTCCTGGTGGAGCTGACCTTGCAGGGCGATGTGCTGCGCAAGATGCCGTTGGTGGGCTGGAGCAACCCTGAAGGGGTGACCTTCATGGAGAACGGACTGCTGGCCATTACCGACGAGCGAACCCACACACTGTCGATCGTCCATGTCGATGCCAATACGCGCGAACTGAACAACAGCGATTTCCCTCACTACGACCTTGGCCCTTCAAAGAACCAGAACAAGGGGTTCGAGGGGGTTGTCTGGGACCCTCGCAACCAGCAACTGGTGCTGGGCGAAGAACGCCCGCCGGCATTGTTCACCTGGAAAAGCGATGGCAGCCTGTTGCTCAAGGGCGACAAACAGATCCACGCCAGCAATGAACTGGATCTGCGCAACCTCTCGGCCCTGGCGATAGATCCTCGTACCCGTCACATGCTGGTACTTTCGGCCGACTCGCACCTGCTGCTGGAACTGGATGAAAAAGGCCAGCAGGTCAGCTTCATGACCTTGCTGGGCGGCTTCAACGGGCTGAAGGACACCATCCCCCGCGCCGAAGGCGTCACCGTGGATGAAGCCGGCAACCTGTATATGGTCAGCGAGCCGAACCTGTTCTATCGTTTCGATAAACACCGCTGATAGCGCAACTCTGTAAGGTAATTCCTCCTTCGCTGTAGGGTGTGGCACACGGCCATTAAGCTTCAGTTCAGGCAGCCGTGGTATTTCCAACCACCTGTTCTTACCCGAGCCCACCCATGCGCCGACTTGCCCGTCCCAAACCCTTGATTCTGATGTTGCTGGCAGTCGCCCTGATCGTCCTGATCGCGGCGGGTCAGTACCTGCGCCTGTTCGAACGGGCCTGGTTCAACCTCAATACCCTCTGGCAACCCACCAACGAGCAGGCCATCGCCCTGGACCAGTACCGGGTCACGCTGGAAGCCCAGGTGATCGAAGGTCTCGACGACGTTTCGGCACTGACGTTCGATCCGGTACGCAAGAGCCTGTTCACCGTCACCAACAAGAATGCCGAGCTGATCGAACTGTCACTGGACGGCAAAATCCTGCGCCGGGTGGCGCTGATCGGGTTCGGTGATCCGGAAGCGGTGGAATTCATCAGCGAAGACATCTACGTCATCAGTGACGAGCGCCAGCAACGGCTGATCAAGATTCACCTGGATGAAGACACCCGGTTTCTCGACGCGGCCGACGCCGAACAAATGACCCTCGGCGTGCACATGAGCAAGAACAAGGGGTTCGAAGGGCTGGCCTACGACTCAACGGGCAAGCGGCTGTTCGTAGCGAAGGAACGCGACCCGATGCTGATTTATGAAGTGCAGGGTTTTCCCCATCACAATTCGGAAAAATCTTACGCAGTCCACGTCATCAACAACCCGAAGCGCGATGCCGGGCTGTTCGTGCGCGACCTGTCGAGCCTGCAATACGATGAGCGCAGCGGCCATCTGCTGGCGCTGTCCGATGAGTCGCGGTTGATCATCGAGCTGGATATCGACGGGAAGCCCCTGAGCACACTTTCGTTGAGCAAGGGCCGCCAGGGTCTGCAAAAGAATGTGCCCCAGGCCGAAGGCATCGCCATGGACGATGACGGCACTCTTTATCTGGTGAGCGAGCCGAACCTGTTCTACGTGTTCAAGAAACCGCAGCCCTGATCCTGGCCTGCCATGGATCCAATGTGGGAGCGAGCCTGCTCGCGATAGCGATTCACCCGTCACATCAGCGTTGAATGTGAAACCGCTATCGCGAGCAAGCTCGCTCCCACAGGGGCCCGGCGTCAATCAACAGACCGGGCACTTCCTCGGTTTACTCGGCGCGCAGGGTCTTCACACCTTCACTCGTTCCCAGCAACAGCACATCCGCCGGGCGGGCAGCGAACAAACCATTGGTGACCACGCCAACGATGGCGTTGATCTGGCTTTCCAGCTCCGTCGGGTTGGTGATCTGCAGGTTATGCACATCCAGGATGATGTTGCCGTTGTCGGTCAGCACACCCTCGCGATACACCGGGTCGCCGCCCAGCTTCACCAGTTGGCGGGCCACGTGGCTGCGAGCCATCGGAATGACTTCGACCGGCAACGGGAATGCGCCGAGCACCGGCACGAGCTTGCTGGCGTCAGCGATGCAGATGAAGGTCTTGGCCACGGCCGCGACGATCTTTTCCCGCGTCAGGGCCGCGCCACCGCCCTTGATCAGGTTCAGGTGCGCGTCGCTTTCGTCAGCGCCGTCGATGTAGAACTCCAGATCGCTCACGGTGTTGAGCTCATACACCGGGATCCCGTGGCCCTTGAGCCGCGCAGCGGTGGCTTCGGAACTGGCGACCGCGCCGTCGAACGCGCCCTTGTGCCGGGCCAGCGCGTCGATGAAGCAATTGGCCGTGGAGCCGGTGCCGACCCCGACGATGCTCTTGTCATCCAGTTTCGGGAGGATGAGGTCGACGGCGGCCTGGGCCACGGCCTGTTTGAGTTGATCCTGGGTCATGCGGGCTCCGAAAACGGGCAGGGAGTAAAGAGGGGCGCGAGTATAACCCAACAAAACCTCGGGATTCGTGTGGTCGCCCGGCCAATAGCCGGGTTAGACTCCCAGGCCCTGCCCAACCCGCCCAGTGATGCTTTCCGATGCTTGAACAGTACGTCAAAAAGATCCTCACCTCGCGCGTCTACGACGTCGCCGTAGAAACCCCGCTGCAGACCGCTCGCCAACTTTCCGAGCGGCTGGGCAACAGCATCTGGCTCAAGCGCGAAGACTTGCAGCCGGTGTTCTCGTTCAAGATTCGCGGGGCCTACAACAAGCTGACCCAGCTCAGCGAAGAAGAGCGTGCACGTGGCGTGGTCACGGCGTCGGCGGGCAACCATGCCCAGGGCCTGGCCCTGGCGGCCAAGGTCCTGGGCGTGAAGGCCACCATCGTGATGCCCAAGACCACCCCGGAAATCAAGGTCGAAGGCGTGCGCTCCCGTGGCGGCAAAGTGGTGCTGCATGGCGACTCGTTCCCCGAGGCCCTGGCCTATTCGCTGAAACTGGTTGACGAAAAGGGTTACGTCTATATCCATCCCTACGACGATCCCCACACCATTGCCGGGCAGGGCACGGTGGCGATGGAGATCCTGCGTCAGCATCCGGGGCCCCTGGACGCGATTTTCGTTCCGGTGGGCGGCGGCGGGCTGATCGCCGGGATCGCGGCCTACGTGAAATACCTGCGGCCTGAAATCAAGGTCATCGGTGTCGAACCCGATGATTCGAACTGCCTGCAAACCGCCATGGCCGCCGGCGAGCGGGTGGTGTTACCGACCGTGGGGCTGTTCGCCGACGGCGTCGCCGTGGCGCAGATCGGTCAGCACACCTTTGATATCTGCAAGCATCACGTCGATGAAGTCATCACCGTCAGCACCGACGAGATCTGCGCCGCCATCAAGGATATCTACGACGATACCCGCTCGATCACCGAACCTGCCGGCGCCCTGGGCGTGGCGGGAATCAAGAAATACGTCGAGTCACGCGGCATCAGCGGCCAGACCCTGGTGGCCATCGACTCCGGCGCCAACGTCAATTTCGACCGCCTGCGTCACGTGGCCGAGCGCGCCGAGCTGGGCGAAGGCCGCGAAGCAATCATCGCGGTCACCATTCCCGAGCAGCCGGGCAGCTTCAAGGCGTTCTGCGAAGCCATCGGCAAGCGTCAGATCACCGAATTCAACTACCGCTACAACACCGGCAGCGAAGCGCACATCTTCGTGGGCGTACAGACGCACCCGGAAAACGACCCGCGCAGCGCACTGATCGCCAGCCTCACCGAGCAGGGTTTCCCGGTACTGGACCTGACCGACAACGAACTGGCCAAGCTGCACATCCGCCACATGGTCGGCGGGCATGCGGCCCACGTCATCGACGAAGTGGTGCTGCGCTTCGAATTCCCGGAACGTCCGGGCGCGCTGTTCAACTTCCTCAACAAGCTGGGCGGTCGCTGGAACATCTCGATGTTTCATTACCGCAACCATGGCGCGGCGGACGGCCGTGTGGTCGCCGGGCTACAAGTGCCCCACGACGAGCGCCATCTGGTGCCGGCGGCCCTGGAAGAAATCGGCTATCCGTACTGGGATGAAAGCGATAACCCGGCGTACCAGCTGTTCCTGGGTTGATAAAGCCAAGCTAGGCTGTTGGGCACGGCTTTAAGGAAATCGAACAATGGAAACATTGACTGCGCTGAAGATCGCCCACGTCCTGGCCACTGCCCTGTTGTTGGTGGGCGCCGTGGGGCTGGCGATCTGGGTTTGGCGGACACGCCGCAACGGTGACGCCACGGCATCGGCCCGCATACTGCAACGCCCACGGGTGTTTGTCTGGCTGGTGATGGGACTTTCCCTCGCAAGCCTGCCATTCACGGGATGGTGGATGGTCCATCAGGTCGGCTGGCCGCTGGGACAGACCTGGCTGCTGGCTTCCAGCATCCTCTATACCCTGGCGGCGCTGGCGGGGTTCTGGCTGTTGGTGCGACTGAACAAACGGCGCAAGCTGCCGACGGCGGGCAATGGCACATTTACATTGGCCTTGGCGCTGTTCAGTTTTGTCTGCCTGATCGCCATTGCCGGGTTGATGGGGGCCAAGCCGGTTTAGGGCTTGGGGACCGCGTCGCTTCCATCGCGAGCAGGCTCGCTCCCACAGGGATACGCATTCCAATGTGGGGGCGAGCCTGCTCGCGATGACGATTTCAGCCGCGCAGACTGATCACCGGCCACCCCCGCTTCTGCGCCTCAGCCCGCAAATTCGGATCAGGATCCACCGCCACCGGACGCGCAACCGCCTCCAGCAACGGCAAGTCGTTCATCGAATCGCTGTAGAAATAGCTGCCTTCGAGGGAATACCCGGTTTCTTCCAGCCAGCGATTCAGGCGGGTGACCTTGCCTTCGCGAAAGCAGGGGATGTCGGTGCTGCGCCCGCTGTAGCGGCCGTCGACCATCTCGCACTCGGTGGCGATCAGGGTTTCGACCCCCAGGCGCTCGGCAATCGGGCCGGTGACGAAGCGGTTGGTGGCGGTGATGATCACCAGTTTGTCGCCGGCGTCACGGTGTTTTTTCAACAATTCGATGGCCTGGGGCAACACGATGGGCTCGATGCAATCGCGCATGTAGTCCAAATGCCATTGGGCCAACACATCCATTTCGGTACGACCGAGGATTTCCAGGCAGAAGTTCAGGTATTCGGCATTATCGAGCTTGCCGGCCAGGTAATCCTGGTAGAACCCATCGTTGCGCGCCTTGTACGTGACGGCGTCCAGGAAGCCTCGCTCACACAGGTAATCGCCCCAGGCGTGATCGCTGTCGCCGCCCAGCAGTGTGTTGTCCAGGTCGAATAAGGCCAGCCGCATTGCAGTTACTCGCTGAAATTTCTGAAGAAAGGCGCTCAGAATACGGACTTTTCACAAGAGTGCACATAACCTGGGCAGGCTCGTTGCTGCTTTAACAACCTTTGTGGAACAATGCGGCGACATGCGCTTGCGAGGTTGTTGCCGTGATCGATCCCGATGGTTTCCGACCCAATGTGGGGATCATTCTTACGAATGATGCCGGGCAGGTGCTGTGGGCTCGCCGTATCAATCAAGACGCCTGGCAGTTTCCCCAAGGCGGGATCAACCCCCAGGAGACGCCGGAAGAGGCTTTGTACCGCGAGTTGAATGAAGAAGTGGGGCTGGAGCGCGAAGATGTTGAAATACTCGCCTGCACCCGCGGCTGGTTGCGCTATCGTTTGCCGCAACGCCTGGTCAGGACGCACAGCCAGCCGCTGTGCATCGGCCAGAAGCAGAAATGGTTTCTCCTGCGCCTGATCTCCAACGAGCAGCGGGTGCGGATGGATTTGACCGGTAAACCGGAGTTCGATGGCTGGCGCTGGGTCAGCTATTGGTATCCGCTGGGCCAGGTGGTGACATTCAAGCGCGAGGTGTACCGACGCGCCCTCAAAGAGCTTGCCCCGCGCCTGCTGACGCGCGACTGATGACGGAGTTCGACCCCGAGCCATGCTCAATACGCTGCGCAAGATCGTCCAGGAAGTCAACGCCGCCAAGGATCTCAAGGCGGCGTTGGGGATTATTGTATTGCGCGTCAAAGAGGCCATGGGCAGCCAGGTCTGCTCGGTCTATCTGCTGGACCCCGAGACCAACCGTTTCGTGCTGATGGCCACCGAGGGCTTGAACAAGCGCTCGATCGGCAAGGTCAGCATGGCGCCCAATGAAGGTCTGGTCGGTCTGGTCGGCACGCGCGAAGAGCCCCTGAACCTCGAAAACGCTGCGGATCACCCGCGCTATCGTTACTTTGCCGAAACCGGCGAAGAGCGCTACGCCTCGTTCCTCGGCGCGCCGATCATCCACCACCGCCGCGTCGTCGGCGTGTTGGTCATCCAGCAAAAGGAGCGCCGCCAGTTCGACGAGGGTGAAGAAGCCTTCCTCGTGACCATGAGCGCACAACTGGCCGGGGTTATCGCCCACGCCGAGGCCACCGGCTCGATCAGCGGCCTGGGTCGCCAGGGCAAGGGTATCCAGGAAGCCAAGTTCATCGGCGTGCCGGGTTCACCGGGCGCGGCCGTGGGTACGGCGGTGGTCATGCTGCCGCCGGCCGACCTCGACGTGGTGCCGGACAAGGCTATCAGCGACATCGATGCCGAGCTGGGGCTGTTCAAGACCGCCATCGAAGGCGTGCGCGCCGACATGCGCGCCCTGTCGGCCAAACTGGCGACGCAGCTGCGCCCCGAAGAACGCGCGCTGTTCGACGTCTACCTGATGATGCTCGACGACGCCTCCCTGGGCAGCGAAGTGACCACGGTCATCAAGACCGGCCAATGGGCCCAGGGCGCGTTGCGCCAGGTGGTGACCGACCACGTCAACCGTTTCGAACTGATGGACGACGCCTACCTGCGCGAGCGCGCTTCGGACGTCAAGGACCTCGGCCGCCGCCTGCTGGCCTACCTGCAGCAAGAGCGCCAGCAGACCCTGGTCTACCCCGACAACACCATCCTGGTCAGCGAGGAGCTGACCCCGGCCATGCTCGGCGAGGTGCCCGAGGGCAAGCTGGCGGGGCTGGTCTCGGTCCTGGGTTCGGGCAACTCCCACGTCGCGATCCTCGCCCGGGCCATGGGCATCCCCACGGTGATGGGCCTGGTGGACCTGCCGTATTCCAAGGTCGACGGCATCCAGATGATCGTCGACGGCTACCATGGCGAGGTCTACACCAACCCCAGCGACGTGCTGCGCAAGCAGTTCGCCGATGTGGTGGAGGAAGAAAAGCAACTGTCCCTGGGACTGGACGCACTGAAAGACTTGCCATGCGTGACCCTCGACGGCCACCGCATGCCACTGTGGGTCAACACCGGCCTGCTGGCCGACGTGGCCCGGGCGCAGAAACGCGGCGCCGAGGGTGTGGGCCTGTACCGCACCGAAGTGCCGTTCATGATCAACCAGCGCTTCCCCAGCGAAAAGGAACAACTGGCGATCTACCGCGAGCAACTGGCCGCCTTCCATCCGCAACCGGTGACCATGCGCAGCCTGGACATCGGCGGCGACAAGGCCTTGTCCTACTTCCCGATCAAGGAAGAGAACCCCTTCCTCGGCTGGCGCGGGATTCGCGTGACGCTCGACCACCCGGAAATCTTCCTGGTCCAGGCCCGCGCCATGCTCAAGGCCAGCGAAGGGTTGAATAACCTGCGCATCCTGTTGCCGATGATCTCCGGCACCCATGAGCTGGAAGAAGCCCTGCACCTGATCCACCGGGCCTGGGGTGAAGTGCGCGACGAAGGCACCGACGTGCCGATGCCGCCGGTAGGGGTGATGATCGAGATCCCGGCAGCGGTGTACCAGACCAAGGAACTGGCGCGCCAGGTGGATTTCCTCTCGGTCGGCTCCAACGACCTGACCCAGTACCTGCTGGCCGTGGACCGCAACAACCCACGGGTGGCCGACCTCTACGACTACCTGCACCCTGCCGTGCTGCAAGCCTTGCAGACCGTGGTGCGCGACGCCCATGCCGAAGGCAAGCCGGTGAGCATCTGCGGTGAAATGGCCGGCGACCCGGCGGCAGCGGTGCTGCTGATGGCGATGGGCTTCGACAGCCTGTCGATGAACGCCACCAACCTGCCGAAAGTGAAGTGGATGCTGCGCCAGATCAACCTCAGCAAGGCCCAGGAACTGTTGGCGGAAGTGATGACCATCGATAACCCGCAGGTCATCCATAGCTCGTTGCAACTGGCGCTGAAGAACCTTGGGCTGGCGCGGATGATCAATCCGGCTTCGAGCAAGACGCTCTAACCGGCGGTGCCGCCATCGCGAGCAGGCTCGCTCCCACAGTGGATCTCTGTCGGACACAGATTCGGTGTTCGCTGGAGATCCAGGGTGGGAGCGAGCCTGCTCGCGATGAGGCCGGAAAAATCACTACATCACTAAACCCTGACCTCAACCTCCCCCAAATGCCCCCCATGGGGCCCGAAACTGCGCTCGACCATGTGCCGCGTACCATCGGCCTGGACGATCAACGCGGTACTCGCCCGCGTCCCATACGCCGGGCTGGCAATGAACACACTCGACAACAGCGTCTCCGTCGCCAACCCCACACCGGTGTCCGGCAGCTCCGCCACGGGCGCCGGTTGCGGATCGTTCAGTAGCGCCAGCAGGCTCTGGGGCTGCGGATCGCCAAGCACCTCGACCAGGGCCGCCCGGGCCTTGAGCAGCTTGGGCCAAGGCGTGTTCAGCCCGGCGTTCGACAGCCCGTAGACGCCTTCGGCCAGTCGCTGTGGCCGGGCATCGCGGGCGTTGTGGTGCCACAGCTCGGAGCCATCACCGAGCAGCAGGTTGAACCCGCCATACTCGCCGGCACGGGGCACGATTTCGCTCAGGTAATCGGCAATCGACAGATGCCCGGTCAGATATCGCGCCACCAGCTCGCCACGCGACTTGAACGCCGGCACCTGGCCTGGATCACGGATATTCGTCAGCGCCGCAAAACGACCGTCGGCACCGATGCCGAGCCAGGTGCCGCCGGCTTCCAGGTCACGACCGGCATGGACATGGGGGGCGTCAGACCACTGGGCCAGGGGCTGGGTCGGGCGCGCGTAGAACTCGTCACGATTGGCCGCCACGATCAGCGGTTGGGCGTGACCGGGTCGCCAGGCAAATACGATCAGGCACATCAGGTAGCCCCCGTTATAGAAGACCCAGTACAGTTCCTGTGGCGAGGGGATTTATCCCCGCTGGGGCGCGAAGCGGCCCCAACGCGATCTATCTGGCACACCGAGGTGCCCGGTTTCAGGGCCGCTTCGCGCCCCAACGGGGATAAATCCCCTCGCCACAGATAAACCCCTCGCCACAGGGTTTTGCATCGGATTGACGTTCCACTCTAACCGACACATCGCCCGCGCATCCATCGCCTTGAGTAGAGCCCAAGGCCATGGATCCGTTACCATGCCGCTCTTGTTTCGGGGATGGGTGGGGGACGCTGGTGGAATTCGTGATCTATCTGCTGCTCGGCGCCTGCGCCGGGGTGCTGGCCGGGTTGTTCGGCGTGGGTGGCGGGATGATCATCGTCCCGGTGCTGGTGTTCAGCTTCACCTTGCAGGGTTTCGACCCACAGGTCTTGACGCACCTGGCCGTCGGTACGTCCCTGGCCTCGATCATCTTCACCTCGGTCAATGCCGTGCGCGAACACCAGCGCAAAGGCGCGGTACGCTGGCCGATCTTCGCCTGGATGACCGTGGGCATCCTGATCGGCGCCGGCTTCGGTGCAGTCACCGCCGAGGCGATTTCCGGCCCGCACCTGCAAAAGATCATCGGCGTGTTCGCCATGATCGTCGCCGCGCAGTTGGCCCTGGACTTCAAACCCAAGGCCAGCCGCACGGTCCCCGGCAAGGCCGGCCTGACCCTGGCCGGCACGGTCGTCGGCTGGGCCTCGGCGATTTTCGGCATCGGCGGCGGCTCGCTGACCGTGCCGTTCCTGACCTGGCGCAGCGTGCCCATGCAGCAGGCGGTCGCCACCTCGTCGGCCTGCGGTTTGCCGATTGCCTTGGTCAGTGCATTAAGTTTCATGATTCTGGGCTGGCACGATCCGCTGTTGCCGGCCCATAGTCTCGGTTTTGTGTATTTGCCGGCGCTGCTGGGCATCGCGCTGACGAGCATGGTCTTCGCCCGCGTCGGCGCGCGACTGGCCCATCGGCTGTCGCCGCGCTTGCTCAAGCGGCTGTTCGCGGCTTTGCTGTTCTGCGTGGGCCTGAGTTTCCTGCTCTGACGCAATCCTGGCTTAATCCCGAGGTGACAGGGTCACCCGCTATTTTTTGACGTTTACGAGGAATATCAATGCTGCCTTACCCGCAGATCGATCCGGTGGCCCTGGCCATCGGCCCGCTGAAAATCCACTGGTACGGCCTGATGTACCTGGTCGGCATCGGCGGTGCCTGGCTGCTGGCGTCGCGACGGCTCAACCGTTTCGACCCGACCTGGAACAAGGAAAAGCTCTCCGACCTGGTGTTCTGGCTGTCCATGGGCGTGATCGTCGGCGGACGCCTGGGTTATGTATTGTTCTATGACCTGAGCGCCTACCTGGCGAACCCGACGCTGATCTTCGAGGTCTGGAAGGGCGGCATGTCGTTCCACGGTGGCTTCATCGGCGTGATGCTGGCGGCAGTCTGGTTCGGCAAGCGCAACAACAAGTCGTTCTTCGAGCTGATGGACTTCGTCGCGCCGATGGTGCCGATCGGCCTGGGCGCCGGACGCATCGGCAACTTCATCAACGCCGAATTGTGGGGCAAGCCGACCGATGTGCCGTGGGCGATGGTCTTCCCACCGTTCAGCGATCCGGCGCAGTTGCCGCGCCATCCGTCGCAGCTGTACCAGTTCGCCCTTGAAGGCGTGGCCCTGTTCCTGATTCTCTGGCTGTTCTCGCGCAAGCCGCGGCCGACCATGGCTGTGTCGGGCATGTTTGCGCTGTTCTATGGGATCTTCCGCTTCATCGTCGAGTTCGTCCGTGTTCCGGATGCCCAACTCGGCTATCTGGCTTGGAACTGGCTGACCATGGGCCAGGTGCTGTGCCTGCCGATGATCGTCGGTGGCCTGGTGCTGATCTGGCTGGCTTATCATCGCGCGCCGGCTGCGGCGGCCAAGGCTTAAAAAATTCGAACCCCGAGGCGCTGGCCTCGGGTTCAAGGACACAGGTAACCCATGAAGCAATATCTCGACCTGGTGGCCCATGTCATCAAGAACGGTACCAAACAGGCCAACCGCACTGGCGTCAACACCATCAGTTTTCCTGGTGCGATGCTGCGCTATGACCTGAAGGACGGTTTCCCGGCCATCACCACCCGCAAGATGGCGTTCAAATCAGCCATCGGCGAGATGTGCGGTTTTCTCCGTGGGGTCAACAACGCCGCCGAGTTCCGTGCCCTGGGCTGCAAGGTCTGGGACCAGAACGCCAACGAAAACGCCCAGTGGCTGGCCAACCCGTTCCGCCAGGGCGAGGACGACCTGGGCGAGATCTACGGCGTGCAATGGCGCAAGTGGCCGGCCTACAAGCAGATCCCCGTGAGCAACCCGGCGGCCATCGAGCAGACCTTGGCCTGCGGCTACCGGCAGATTGCTGAAGGCGAGGAAAACGGCCAGGCCTATGTGGTGCTGTACAAGGCCATCGACCAGGTTCGCCAGTGCGTCGACACCATCATCAAGGACCCGGGCAGTCGGCGCATCCTGTTCCACGGCTGGAACTGCGCCCAGCTCGATGAAATGGCCCTGCCGCCGTGCCATCTGCTCTATCAGTTCCACCCGAATGTCGAGACCAGGGAAATTTCCCTGACCCTCTACATCCGCTCCAACGACCTGGGCCTGGGCACGCCGTTCAACCTCACCGAAGGCGCCGCGCTGCTGAGCCTGATCGGCCGCCTGACGGGCTATACGCCGCGCTGGTTCACCTATTTCATCGGCGATGCCCACGTCTACGAAAACCACCTGGACATGCTCAACGAACAACTCACCCGCGAGCCGTTCCCGATGCCAAGGCTGGTGATTTCCGAGCGCGTGCCGGAGTTTGCCAAGACCGGTGTGTACCAGCCGGAGTGGCTGGAGTTGGTGGAGCCGGGCGACTTCTCCCTCGAAGGCTACCAGCATCACGCGCCGATGACCGCGCCGATGGCGGTCTAAAGCACACCACTATCCCCTGTGGGAGCGAGCCTGCTCGCGATTGCGGTGTATCAGTCGAATCATTATTGTCTGACCCACCGCTATCGCGAGCAGGCTCGCTCCCACATTTGATTTGCGTGCCGTTCAAGAATGTCTGCTGGGCTCAATGCCCATGACTCCTGCCCACATGTGAATGCTCCACCTCCGGCGCCACCGCCCCGCTCACTTCCAGGCGCTGCAAGATCCCGCATTGATCCGGGTCCGGCCCTTCGCCGCAGCGATGGCGCAGGTCGATCAGTTGCGCCTGCAAGGCCAGCAAGCCGTCGATGCGGGCCTTGACGTGAAGGATGTGTTCGTCGACCAGCGCGTTGACGCTCTCGCACTGGTCCTGGGGACTGTCGCGCAGGGCCAGCAGGCTGCGGATTTCTTCCAGGGTCATGTCCAGGGTGCGGCAGTTGCGAATGAACGTCAGCCGCTCGGCGTGGGCCTGGGTGTAGACGCGGTAGTTGCCGTCGCTGCGGGCCGGCTCCGGCAACAGGCCTTCGCGTTCGTAGTAACGGATGGTTTCGACCTGGCAGTCGGTGATTTTCGCCAGCCCTCCGATTTTCATGGCGCTACCTCTTCGAATTGATGCTTGACCCTATAGTGGCTACAGGGTCTTTACTCTGCAACAGGCACTTTTCACGGACGTAACCCGATGAGCGATTCCCTCCACATCCACAAGCCCGCCCACGGCCATGACCACGGGCATTCCTGCTGTGCGTCGAAAGCCGCACCGTCAGTGGTCAATCTGGGCAAAGCACCGACGGACGGCGCACGGTTGAGCAGTTTCCGCATCGAAGCGATGGACTGCCCTACCGAGCAGACGCTGATCCAGAACAAGCTCGGCAAGCTCGAAGGCGTGCAGCAACTGGAGTTCAACCTGATCAATCGCGTGCTGGGCGTGACCCATGACCTGCCCGACGATGCGCCGATCATCAGTGCCATCCAGTCCCTGGGCATGCAGGCCGAGCCGCTGACGCCGGGCCAGGAGAAAGAAACCCATAAACTGCCCGCCCCGACCAAGCCCTGGTGGCCACTGGCGTTGTCGGGTGTCACCGCCCTGGGCGCCGAAGTGATCCACTTCACCAACGCCGCGCCAGGCTGGGTAGTCGCGGTGGTGGCCCTGGTGTCGATTCTCAGCGGCGGCCTGGGTACGTACAAGAAGGGCTGGATCGCCCTGAAGAACCTCAACCTGAACATCAATGCATTGATGAGCATCGCCGTGACCGGCGCGGTGTTGATCGGCCAGTGGCCGGAAGCGGCCATGGTGATGTTCCTGTTCACCGTGGCCGAACTGATCGAAGCCAAGTCCCTCGACCGGGCGCGCAACGCTATCGGCGGCCTGATGCAGATGGCCCCCGAACAGGCCACGGTGCAACAGACCGATGGCTCGTGGCAGGTACAGGAGGTCAAGGCCATCCCCCTTGGGGCAAGGGTACGGGTTCGCCCCGGTGAGCGCGTTGGGCTGGACGGAGAGGTGGTCGCCGGTCGTTCGACCATCGACCAGGCGCCCATCACCGGCGAGAGTCTGCCGGTGGAAAAAACCGTGGGCGACAAAGTGTTCGCCGGCACCATCAACCAGGCCGGTGAGCTGGAATACCGCGTGACCGCGGCAGCCGACCAGTCCACCCTGGCGCGGATCATCCATGCCGTGGAACAGGCCCAGGGCTCGCGGGCGCCGACCCAGCGCTTCGTTGATCAATTCTCGAAAATCTATACCCCGGCGGTGTTTGCCCTGGCGTTGGCGGTGGCCGTCATCCCGCCCTTGTTCATGGGCGCGGCGTGGTTCGACTGGATCTACCGGGCACTGGTGCTGCTGGTGGTGGCCTGTCCTTGTGCGCTGGTGATTTCCACCCCGGTGACCATCGTCAGCGGTCTCGCGGCGGCAGCGCGCAAAGGCATCCTGGTCAAGGGCGGCGTGTACCTGGAGGGCGGCTACAAGCTCGATTACCTGGCTCTGGACAAGACCGGCACGATCACCCACGGCAAACCGGTGCAAACCGACTACGTGGCGCTGGACCCAACCGTGAAAACCACCGCCCCGGCCCTGGCCGCCAGCCTCGCCGCCCGCTCCGATCACCCGGTGTCACGGGCCATTGCCGCTGTGGATAAACAACCGGCGCCGCAGTCTGTGGATAACTTCGAAGCCCTTCCCGGACGAGGGGTGCGAGGCGATATCAATGGCCAGACCTACCACTTGGGCAATCATCGACTGGTGGAAGACCTCGGCCTGTGTTCCCCGGAACTGGAAGAGCAACTCTTCGCCCTGGAAAAACAAGGCAAGTCCGTGGTGCTGCTGCTCGACGGCTCGGGTCCCCTGGCGCTGTTCGCCGTGGCCGACACTGTGAAGGACTCCAGCCGCGAAGCCATCCGGCAGTTGCATGAGCTGGGCATCAAGACCCTGATGCTCACCGGCGACAACGCCCATACCGCCGAAGCGATTGCCGGCCAGGTCGGCATGGATCAGGCGCGAGGCGACCTGCTGCCGGCTGACAAGTTGCAGGCCATCGAAGAGCTGTACGCCCAGGGTCACCGGGTCGGCATGGTCGGCGACGGTATCAACGACGCCCCGGCCCTGGCCCGCTCGGAAATCGGCTTCGCCATGGCGGCGGCCGGCACCGATACCGCCATCGAGACCGCCGATGTCGCCTTGATGGACGATGATCTGCGCAAGATCCCGGCGTTCATCCGCCTGTCGCGGCAAACCTCAAGCATCCTGAAACAGAACATCGCCCTGGCGCTGGTGATCAAGGCGATCTTCCTCGGGGTGACCTTTGCCGGGTTCGCCACCATGTGGATGGCGGTCTTTGCCGACATGGGGGTGAGCTTGCTGGTGGTGTTCAATGGGTTGCGGTTGTTGCGCAGGTAAGATGTTGAGACCCCGCCAGGCTCTGTAGGAGCTGCCGAAGGCTGCGATCTTTTGATCTTGATCTTTCACTTGCGACTCAATTGTCTGGAGCAAGATCGCAGCCTCGTTGCACTCGTCAGCTCCTACAAGGGCTGCGCAGCGGCCCTATGACTTGCGCGGTTCGCGAATCTTGTACCAGGCTACATACAGCGCCGGCAGGAACAGCAGGGTCAGCAGCGTGGCGATGATGATCCCGCCGATCATCGCGTAGGCCATCGGTCCCCAGAACACTTCCCGGGCAATCGGGATCATCCCCAGGCTCGCCGCAGCCGCCGTGAGCAGGATCGGTCGCCGCCGGTGCTGCGTGGCTTCGACCACCGCGTCCCAAGGCTCATAGCCGTCACGCTCATACTCATCGATCTGGGTAACCAGGATCACCGAGTTGCGGATGATGATGCCGATCAGCGCCAGGATCCCGAGAATCGCCACGAAGCCCATGGGCGTGCCTGTGGGGACCAGCGCCAGCACCACGCCGATCAACCCGAGGGGCGCAACGCTGGCCACCAGGAACAGCTTCTGTACGCTGTGCAGCTGGATCATCAGGAACGTCGCCATCAGGAACAACATTAGCGGCACGACACTGGCAATCGGCCCCTGGGCCTTGCCGCTCTCTTCCACCGTCCCCCCGGTGGCGACCTTGTAGCCCACGGGCAGGCCGGCGGCGAACTTGTCGATGTCCGGCTGCAACTGTTTCACCAGATCGGTGGGCTGGATTTCATCGCGCACGGCAGCCTTGATGGTGATGGTCGGCTTGCGGTCGCGACGCCAGACCAGCGGCTGTTCCAGTTCATAGCGCACGGTAGCGAACGCCAGCAATGGAATCGACGTACCGCCCGGCGTGACGATCTGCAGGTTCTGCAAGGTTTCCGGTGAGCCGCGTTCGCTGTCCACGGCACGCCCGACCACGTTGATCAGGTAGATATCGTCGTCGACCTGGGTCACCGGCGATCCGCTGACGATGCTGTTCATCAGCTTGGCCACGTCATCCGAGGACAACCCCAGTTGTCGCGCCTTGTCCTGGGCGATGTCGATGCGCAGGACCTTGCCCGGCTCGTTCCAGTCGTAAATGATTTCGCCGATGTGCTCGTTCTTGTCCAGCTCGGTGGCCAGGTCAATGGCGTGCTTGCGCACCTGGTCGATGTCCTTGCCGCTGACCCGATACTGGATCGGCCGGCCTACCGGCGGACCCATTTCCAGGGCCTGCACGTAGCTGCCGATGCCGACGAAGTCCTCGCGCAGGCGTTTTTGCAGGCGCTCGGTGAGGGCCGTGCGCGACTCCAGGCCCTTGCTGACGATCACCAGTTGCGCGTAGTAGGGGTTCTGCAGTTGTTGGTCCAGCGGCAGGTAGAAACGAATCGCGCCCTCGCCGATGTAAGTGCTCCAACGCTCGATGTCCGGGTCGCCCTTGAGGGTCGCCTCCAGGCGGTCGACGGCCTTGCGCGTCTCGTCCATCGAGGCGTTCTGCGGCAGGTTGAGGTCCACCAGGATCTCCGGCCGGTCCGAAGACGGGAAGAACTGGTTCTGCACGAAGCGCATGCAGAACACCGCCAGCACGAACAACAGCACGGTGATGCCGATGGCCCACCAGCGATTGCGCATCGCCCATAGCAGCCCGCCATTGAACGCCCGGCCGATTCGCCCCGGCTCGGTGTCGTGGGGTTTCACGTTGGTACTGAGAATATGCACGCCGATCACCGGGGCGAACAGCACCGCGACGATCCAGGACACCAGCATTGCCACGGCGATCACCGCGAACAGGGTGAAGGTGTACTCGCCGGCGGAACTGGCGTTCAGGCCGATGGGCACGAAACCGGCGACGGTGACGAGGGTGCCGGTGAGCATCGGGAACGCGGTCGAGGTGTAGGCGAAGGTCGCGGCCTGCTCCCTGGTTTCGCCTTTTTCCAGGCGCGTGACCATCATTTCCACGGTGATCATCGCGTCGTCCACCAGCAGGCCGAGGGCGATGATCAGCGCGCCGAGGGAGATCCGCTGCATGGTGATGCCGCTGTATTCCATGAACACAAAGACCATCGCCAGCACCAGGGGAATCGAGCAGGCCACCACCAGCCCGGCGCGTATGCCCAGGCTGATGAAGCTGACCACCAGCACGATCACCACCGCCTCGAACAAGGCGCTGGTAAAGCCGCCGACTGCCTCTTGCACCACTTCGGCCTGGTCCGACACCGTGTGCACACCGACGCCCACCGGCAGGTCGGCGGTCAGTTCGTTCATGCGGGCATGCAGCGCCTTGCCGAATTCCTGGATGTTGCCGCCCTTCTTCATGGCGATGGCCAGGCCGATGGCCGGCGTGCCGTTGAAACGGAACAACGGCGTAGCCGGATCGACGTAGCCGCGACTGATCTCGGCGATGTCGGCCAGGCGATAGAACCGGTCATTGAGTCGCAGGTTGACGTTGGCCAGGTCCTTTTCCGATTGGAACTGCCCGGACGTGCGCACGGAAATCCGCTCCGGCCCGGCGTCGATCACCCCGGCGGGCGTCACTGCGTTCTGGGATTGCAGGCTCTGCACCACCTGGCGCTGGTCGATGCCCAGTGCCGCGAGTTTGCGCGTGGAGAAGTTCAGGTACAGCACTTCATTCTGCTCGCCAAGCATTTCCACCTTGCCCAGGCCGGGCACGTCGCGGATCTCGGCCCGCACCTGTTCCACGTAGTCGCGCAACTGGCGCATCGACAGGCCGTCGCCGGTAAAGGCATACACCGAACCGTACACATCGCCGAACTCATCGTTGAAGCCCGGCCCCTGCAAGCCCTCGGGGAAGTCGCCACGGATGTCGTTGATCTTCTTGCGTACCTGGTACCAGATCTGGGGAATGTCCTTGGCGCTGGTGGTGTCGCGCAGGTACACGAATACCGTCGACTCGCCCGGCCGGGTGTAGCTTTTGACGTAGTCGAGGGAGTCGAGCTCTTCGAGTTTTTTCTCGATGCGGTCGGTGACCTGCTTGAGGGTTTCCTCCTGGGTCGCACCCGGCCAACGGGTCTGGATGATCATGGTCTTGATGGTGAACGACGGGTCTTCTTCGCGGCCCAGGTTCACGTAGGAAAACACGCCCATCAACAACGCAACGAACATCAGGTACCAGACAAACGACTGATGCCGCAGGGCCCATTCGGACAGATTGAAAGGCCCTTTCATCGTGTGTCCTCGTCGAGTTTCACTTTCTGCCCCGGCTGGAGGCTGTTGACGCCGGCGCTGACCACACGGTCGCCGGGCTTGATGCCGTTGGCCACCAGCACCGAGTCGGCCGAACGTTCGAGAATCTGCACCTCGCGGGGGGAGACGGTCTGGCTCTGCGGGTCGACGAGCCAGATCCGCGCCTTGCCATCGATTTCCTGCAACGCACTGAGCGGCAGCTCGATGCGCGGTTCGATGGCCGAACTCAAGGTCACGCTGATGGCCGTGCCCAGACGCAGGCCCGGCGGTGTGTCGGTCAAGGTCAGGCGTGCACGACGGGTGCGGGTGGCGCTCTGGGCCTGGGGCTCGATCTCGCGCACGATGGCCGTGGTGTGGATGCTCGGGTCCAGTTGCGCCGAGACTTCGAACACCACGTCCTCGGGCAGGCGCTCGGCCAGCCCGGCCGGCAGGTCGATCACCGCTTCCTTGATGTCCGGGCGGGCCAGGGTCACCACTTGCTGGCCGGCGGTCACCACCTGCCCGGCTTCTGCGCTCCAGGCCGTGACGACCGCGTCATGGTCGGTGCGCAGTTCGCTGTAGTTGAGCTGGTCACGAGCCTGCTCCACCGCGGCCTGGGCCTGTTCGAGGGAAGCGCCGGTGGTTTTCAGCTCGGTCTGGGCGATATCCAACTGCGCCTGGGCACCGACACCCCGGTCGAACAACTGCTGCTGGCGACGGGCGTTGGCCTGGGCATTGATGTACTGCGCCTCGATCCGCGCCAGGTCGCCCTGGGCAGCACGCAAGCGGTTCTGTTGATCGGTGGGGTCGAGGATCGCCAGCAGGTCGCCTTTTTTCACTTCGGCGCCAACATCGACATTGCGGCTGGCGATTCGCCCCGGTACGCGGAAACCCACATTGCTCTCGTAACGCGCCTGGATATTCCCGGCAAAGCGCCCGAGGGCCTGCTGGTCGAGCGCCCGGACCTCGATGGATAACACCGGACGCACCGGCTCCGGCGGCGCGTCCTCCTTCGAACAGCCCGCCAGGACCAGGCTCGCCAGGACCATCCACGCGCGCTTCATGGCTGGGCTCCTGCCGGGGGTTTGTCAGGGGTGTTTTCAGCAATCTCGACGCCCACCCCAGGATGCAGCAATTGCCCGCCGGCCGTGACGACTGTCTCGCCGCCCTTGAGCCCGTCGCTGATGATGACTTTTCCGGTCAGGTAGCGGCCGACGGTGACAGTGTGCAATTGCGCTTTGCCCTCGCCATCCACCAACCACACGGCCGGTTCGCTGAGGTTCTTGGTCAGCGCCGACCAGGGCAGCTCCACAGCCGTCTTGCCGGCGGACTTGGCCGTAGCACTGACCACTGACCCCAGGCGCATGCCTTCGGGCAGGTCGTTGAGGGTGACCTTGACCTGCACGGTGCCGGTTTCGGCGGACACTGCCGGGGTGATCTCGCGCACGGTGCCGGTGGTCTGGACGGCCGGGTTGTCCAGCAGGCTGATGACAATGGCCGGATCCGAGGGTGGTTCGCTCAGCAGCGATTCGTAGATATTGAACACCGCGTCCCGCTCACCGTCCCGGGCCAGGCTGAAGATCGGCTCCGTGGCCTGCACCACTTGGCCGACCTCGGCCTGGCGCGCCGTAATGATGCCCGGTGCCTCGGCGATCAGCGCGGTGTAGCTCAGTTGTTCCCGCGCATTGGCCAACTGGGCCTGGGCGGCCGTCAGCGCACTCTGGCTGCTGCGCAGTTGTGCCTGGGCCGCGTCGTATTCGCTCTGGCTGGTGTAGCCCTTGGGCAGGAGTTTCTGCTGGCGCACGAAGGCCGCCGCGCTTTGCTTGACCCGCGCCTGCTCGGCGGCCACCTGGGCCTCGGCGGAATCGACGTTGGTCTGCAGGTCCCGCGGGTCGAGCCGGGCCAGCACCTGCCGGGCCGAGACCCGGTCACCCACATCGACCTTGCGCTCGATGATCTTGCCGCCGACACGAAACGACAGATCGGTCTGCACCCGCGCCTGGACATCGCCGGTCAAGGTCACCGAGGCTGCATACTCGGTCGGCACGGCTTGCTGTACGAACACCCGCGGCAGGGCTTTTTCACCGATTTTTTCATCACCGCATCCCGCCAACAACGCACACAAGCCCAAGCCAACAACCAGTTTGATTCGGGGACCAGCCATGCAGACTCCTTTGCGCTGTACGAGCGTACCAGTGACGATACGACTGTGAGCTTAGAACAGGGTTCAATGGATGCACAGGCAGGGCCAGGCCCAGAAAGCCGGGACAGGACCGGTCAGGTCGGTGATCCGGCAGGCATGGAGGTTTGCGTAGCGCAAGGGGGCCGTCTATCTTTCCGGGAGCTGCAGACAGGCGTTGGTGAAAGGAATCTCTCCACGGAACCATAGCCCTTATCACAAGGAGATACCCATGGCTGACGTGAAAGCCCCGCAACCCCTCGACCCACAAGACCTCGTCAAACTGCTCGTGGCCCTGCGTCGCGCGTTGAAGATGCGGCCCGCGTAGACTACCGCCCCACGCTGGCCCCGTCGTAGGAGCTGTCGAGCGCAGCGAGGCTGCGATCTTTCCCCAGGCGCTTGAGTCGGATTCTGTAGGAGCTGGCGAAGGCTCGGGCCGCGTTCGGACGATCTTTTGATCTTGATCTTTCGCTCTGAACTCAAGTGTCAGGGGAAAGATCGCAGCCTCGCTGCGCTCGACAGCTCCTACGACGGGGCGGGGCGGGGCGGGGCGACGTTTCCCCCTTCGCCACAGGAACTGCGAGCAGCTTCGAACATGAGGTGTTCGATCAGAACGCCGGCAATACCGCGCCGCTGTATTTCTTCTCGATGAACGCCTTCACTTCAGGACTGGTCAGGGCCTTGGCCAGTTTCTGCATGGCCGGGCTGTCCTTGTTGTCCGGACGGGCCACCAGGAAGTTGACGTAAGGCGAATCCGAACCCTCGATCACCAGCGCATCCTTGGCCGGGTTGAGACCCGCTTCCAACGCGTAGTTGGTGTTGATCATGTCCAGGTCGACCTGATCCAGCACCCGCGGGAGCATGGCCGATTCCAGTTCCTTGAACTTGAAGTTGTGCGGGTTCTTGGCGATGTCTTTCGGCGTCGCCAGGGCGTTTTTCGGATCCTTGAGTTCGATCAGGCCAGCCTTTTGCAGCAGGATCAGGGCACGACCGCTGTTGCTGCCTTCGTTGGGGATGGCAATGGTGGCGCCGTCTTTCAGCTCGGCCAGGCTTTTGACTTTCTTCGAGTAGCCGCCAAACGGTTCGACGTGTACACCGATCACGGTGACCAGGTTGGTGCCTTTGCCCTCGTTGAAGCTCTTGAGGTACGGCAGGGTCTGGAAGTAGTTGGCGTCCAGACGCTTCTGATCGACCTGTACGTTAGGCTGCACATAGTCGGTGAAGACCTTGATCTGCAGATCCACGCCCTCTTTTGCCAGGGCCGGCTTGATCAGCTCGAGGATCTCAGCGTGGGGTACCGGCGTAGCCGCTACCACCAGTTTTTCCGCCGCCTGGGCCAGGCCCGAAGCCAGCGCTGCCGCCAATGCGGTGAACAACAGAACCTTTTTCATGCAGTGTCCTTATCGAAAAATCATGGTCGTCATGAACGACGGCCAAAGAGTGAGGTGCCAGCGAAGTGCTATCGCTCGCGTGAAGCGGACGATACCGATTTTTTTTATTCCTTAACAATACCTTTTATTCAAGTTCATATTCATTTTACTCATATGGATAAAGCGCTGGTGCCACAGGTTCTAGAGGAGTTGGTCCAGACGGGTAAGCAATGTCTTGAGCGCCACGCGCTCGGCAGTCGTCCCGCTTGCAAGCACCTTTGCAGCCTGCTCAATGGTGTCGAGTGCCTGGGGTAGTGACGGCAGGTTCAAATGCTCCGGCAAGATCTCGTCGCCACGGCTTACCAGCAACGCAAAATGAATGACGTTCTCCAGCTCGCGGGTGTTGCCCGGCCAGCTATGTCGCTCGAGCGCCTGCTGGGCCGCCTCGCTGATCAGCGGCATGGTCAGGCCGAGGCGCTGGGCATAGATGCCCAGGAAATACTCGGCCAGCGGCAGGATATCGCCCACCCGCTCGCGCAGGGCCGGCAGTTCGAGACGACCTTCGCTGAGGTAGTGGTAAAGCCGCTCATGAAACTTCCCGGCGGCCACCGCTTGCGCCAGATCAATACTGGTGGCCGCCACCAGCCGTACATCCACGGGGCTGGGCTGGTGAGCGCCGACGCGGGTGACCTCGTGGTTTTCCAGGGCCGCCAGCAACTTGACCTGGATCGGCAGCGGCAGATCACCGATTTCATCCAGGTACAGCGTGCCGCCATTGGCCGAGCCGAACCAGCCGGCCCGACTGCTGGCCGAGCCGCTGTAGCTGCCGGCCGCATAGCCGAACAACTCGGCGTCGGCGTAAGTCGGACTGATGGCGCCGCAATTGACCGAGACGAACAACCCGCCACGGTCGCTTTCACGGTGGATGTGCCGGGCAAGCAATTCCTTGCCCGTGCCGGTTTCGCCGCGAATCAATACCGGAATCGCGCGCGGCGCCAGTTGCTCCAGCGCCTGGCGTAACTGACGTGAACGTGGGTCAACGAACACCAGCGCCTTGGCGCGGATGCTCAGGGGGCTTTTTTCCGCATCGGGAAAGGTCAGCAACGGCTGACCGAAGGTTTCATGCAGGCTCATGGCAAACTCCCGCCCCACACCGCCGGGAAACGGAAGGGCGTTAAAAAATTCAGGCGCGACGTAGAGCGTGATGCTCCATGCGGTTTTGCAGACGATAGAGATAGGCGAAACCCTGCTCCCAGCGCTGATGGCCGGACTGCACGTTGATGTGCCCCGCCCCGCTCAGGATCCCGGCTTCGGCCCCCCAGTTACGCGCCAACTCCAGCGCACGCGGCGCACTCACCGCGGCGTCGTTGTCGGAACTGACCACTTGGCTGGGAAAGGGCAACGGGTCGGTGGGAATCGGTGCGAAATTGCGCAGCGCAGGCGCACAGGCCGGCCGCTCGACATCCGCCGGAGCCACCAGCAACGCCCCGCGAACCTGCCGTAGCAGTTGCAGCGGCGCGGTGGCGGCCCAATGGGCAACCGTGATGCAGCCCAGGCTATGGGCAATGAGGATCACCGGCGTGCTGTCGGCGGCAATGGCCTCGGCCAGCGCGGCCACCCAGTCTTCACGTCGGGGCGTCAGCCAGTCGTCCTGCTCGACCCGGGCGCTGTTGGGCAAACTGTGTTGCCAATGGGTCTGCCAATGATTTTCCGGCGATCCTTGCCAGCCCGGCACAATCAGGTAGCGAGTCGATTCGTTGCGCATGGGTGCTCTCCTGCGTGTCTGTTCAGGGACGAGTATAGGGAGGAGAGTTATATTACTTAAGGAATAAGAAGCTATTTATTAATAATAAAAAGTAATAATAAATGCTTCTGTGGGAGCGAGCCTGCTCGCGAAAGCGGTCTGTCAGCCAAATCGATGTAACAGAGCGATCGCTTCGCGAGCAGGCTCGCTCCCAGAGGTTTTGTTGCATCTACATCAATCACTGCGCCCCTTTCTCAACAACTCATTCAACCGATCCACAACCATCGCCCAATCGGCATCCTCGAGGATTTCGTCGCGCAGCAATTGCCGCTGACCCTCGTTCCAGAAAAACGCGTCAGCCAAATGCAATTCGGGCTTGAGGGGTGAATGGCTGGCAATGAACTGATCGATGCTGACGGCATCGTCGGGCAGGCCCAGTTGCTTGAACAGGGCGGGAAGGCTGTGGATGGGGGTTTCCATGGGCACTCCTGACATGGCTGGATGCGGTCTCTCTCCCAGCAGTCTAGCCTCTGGGGCATCGTAGGACTGCTCAAAATTCGATCAATCCACGCTTCGACTAGACTGAGAGTAACGACTGTGGACAAACGTCACGCACAGGCGTTGCGGAGGGTCCAGTGAATATTCGCTGCTTGATGCTCGCGCTGTTGGCCATGAGCGGAACGACGCTGGCAGCCGATGGCCCGGTGCTGTTGGTCGCCAGTCCCCTGGGTTTCTGGCTGATTGCCTTGGGCGTGGCCTTGCTGGTCGCCGAGGCGGCTTTGCCCAACTATGGCGTAGCTGGGCTGGGCGGCATCATTTTGTGTGTCATCGGCGCGATTATCCTGACCAATGCCGATGTGCCTGTTCCCTTGATGATCGGGCTGGGCCTGGTCAGTGCCTTGCTGCTGATCTTCCTGTTGATCCGCGCACTGAAAACCCGGCCGCGCCAACCGGTCAGTGGCGATGCCGCGTTATTGGGAAGCGTCACCGCGGTGACCACCCTGCAGGCCGGCAATCATCACCACGGCTGGGTGCAGTTGGAAGGCGAACGCTGGCAAGTGACATGCGCCACGTCGCTACGGCCTGGACAAGCGGTGCGCGTCATCGCACGCAAGGGCCTGCTGCTGGAAGTGGCCCCCGCTGACTCACAAGGAGCATGAGATGGGTATGCAAATCGGTTTTGTAATGCTGCTGTTACTGTTGATCGCGCTGGCGGCTTCGACGTTTCGGATCCTGCGCGAATACGAGCGCGCGGTGGTGTTCCAGCTCGGCCGGTTCTGGCAGGTCAAGGGGCCCGGGCTGATCCTGCTGATTCCAGTGGTACAGCAAATGATCCGCGTCGACCTGCGCACCATCGTGCTCGACGTACCGCCGCAGGACGTGATCACCCGGGACAACGTCTCGGTTAAGGTCAATGCGGTGCTGTACTTCCGCGTCCTCGACCCGCAGAAGGCAATCATCCAGGTCGAGAACTTCCTCATGGCGACCAGCCAACTGGCCCAGACCACCCTGCGCGCCGTGCTTGGTAAACATGACCTGGACCAACTGCTGGCCGAACGCGAGCAATTGAACGGCGATATCCAGCAGGTGCTGGACGCCCAGACCGACGCCTGGGGTATCAAGGTGGCGAACGTCGAAATCAAGCATGTGGACCTCAACGAATCGATGATTCGCGCCATCGCCCGGCAAGCCGAGGCCGAACGGGAGCGGCGGGCCAAGGTGATCCATGCCGAAGGCGAGCTGCAGGCTTCGGAAAAACTCATGCAGGCCGCCGAGATGCTCGGGCGCCAGCCAGGCGCCATGCAACTGCGCTACATGCAGACGCTGGGGTCGATTGCCGGGGACAAGAGTTCAACCATCGTTTTTCCCCTGCCTATCGAATTGCTGAAAGGGATGGCGGAGCTGTCACCGAACAAGCCCTGACGTATGATCCTGGGGAGAGAGGCATGCCCCTGTGGCGAGGGGATTTATCGAAACGTCGCACCGCCCCGCTGGGCCGCGGAGCGGTCCTAGAATGTCGGGGGTTGCTGCGCAACCCAGCGGGGCGGTGCGACGTTTCGCTAGATCCCCTCGCCACAAAGATCATTGCGCAGATTCTCCAACGCCTCATAGGACCCCCGCGCCCAACGCTCCATCCGCTCGCGCAGCAATGGCGAAGCCTCCCGGCGTTTTTCATCGCTGTCATCGGCAAATACCTGCGCCGGCTGTTTGGCGTGCCGTCCCACCGCCGCGAAAGCCTGCTTGAGTTGTCCATCGTCCAGCCGGAAAAACCCCGCCAACCTTCCCGTCATCGCCTCGGGCAGCTCGTGGTAGTTGACCGCCAACCCACCAGAGCCGCGGCAATGCTCCAACCCCACCTGCAACAGCCGGCCCAGCCGTCGCGCAATGAAATCTTCCTGGCCGGTGAATGGCAGGCCGTCGTCCAGCACACTCGCCCCGATCATCCCCGGCACCATGTGCATGCCGGGACGACGCAGGTGGGAGACGGCGATTTCCACAGGATCGCGGTACAAAAAAAGCCAAGGCGTATCGGGATAACATTCCAACAGCAGGAGGAGTTCGCCGATGTTCCAGGCGTCGAGCTTGATCACCAATCGCTGCTCCACGCCCAGACGGCGCTGTCCATAGGACGACAGCAATCCCTTGATCGCTGCGCACCGCTCGGCATGGGGTATATCGCTGCGCAACAGCGTGTCCAGCGGCGGCGGTTCGGAGATAACGATATGGTCATCCAGTTGCGCAAGCATCTGGCTGATCAATGTCGAGCCGCAGCGCGAAGCATGGAAGATGAAAGCTCCGGGGGCCAGGCCTGGGCTTTGTTGCTGCCACTGACCGAGCGCGTCCAAGGGCGTCTGACGGCGGAACACCTGGTTGAAGGGTAGGCGCAGAGCGTCTTCCACCGAATCGCCAAAGAATGGTTGCGACAAGCGTCCGTTCCCGAACCAGCACCAGCCGACCCGCCACTGCCCGGCCTCCTGCCACACGCGGATCGGCAGCCAGCCGTCCAGGTTCAAGCCTTCCATTGTTCACGCCATTGCCGACGACCGTTGCGCATGGCCGCTCGCAATTGCTCCCGGCCGACATGCAACCCTTGTCGGGCAGCCAATGTCACGGCGCATTCGATGAAAGCGTCCGTGTCTTCCAGGCTCTGTAGGGTCCGGGCGAGTTGGGGATCGCTTGCCACCTGCTGCTGAAAGCGCAGAAAGTCGCTGTGCCCGTCGCGGGCAGTCGGGGTGGTGGGCAACCCATCGAGAATCTGCTGCTCCAGCCAGGGGCCGGGGCGACAATCGAGCACCAGATGGACCCGTGGCAACCGGTCCCGATTATCGACACGGTGGGGCCGCGACAGATCGAGAAACCAGCACTCACCGGCTTTCATCGGAACACGTTGCCCTTCCAGCCAGAAATCCACGTCAGGCGGACTGAGCAGCGGCACATGCAGGCGCAGGTCGGCGTCCGGCCCGCCCAGGTCATAGTCACGGTGCTCATGGATCTGTCCGCCGGGCCCGAGCCGCAACAGCCGGGCCGAAACGACCTCCAGGGACCAGCCACACAGCGCCCGGTGCCAGCGATCATCGTTTGACCAGGGCGCCCGATGCAAAGGCTGACCCTGGCCAGGCGACAATTCGGTCAGCGCATCGGCCGCCGAAATCAGCGCCACGCCGCTCCAGTCGCCGTGGTAGTAGGCGCTGTTGAAATGCCCCTGCCAGCGATCGTCTTCAATGGCCGCCAACGCTTGCAACAGCAGGGGCAGGTCCACCGTCACCGGCAGCCGGGAAAACGCCGGGCGCGTCATGCTCACGCCCGGTTATGGCTTCACTGCCGCTTTCGGCACCGTGATGTCGCCCTGGGCCCAGGCTGCTTCACGGTTGGCCAGTGCCGTGGCAATCGACTGCACCTGGGTCGATTGCACTTCGTCGGGCATCGGGTCAAGACCGGCGCTGGCGAAGATCTGGCCGTAGGCATTGCGCAGGTCGGCGTAGGACAGATCCCGTCGCAGGTCGGCTTGCAAGGTGTTGAGTTCGCCCTGGATCAGGTCCAGTTCGCCAATACCGGCGGCCTGATGACGGCTGCGCAACTGGCCGACAATCTGTCCGTCGATGTCCGACAGTTGCTGGTTGGTCTTGAATTGGCGCAGCGCATCACGATAGTTGGCATTGGCGACGTACAACTGCGCCAGCACGGCAATCGACATTGCCTGACGCCGCGCCGCCGCCACTTCCTCACCGGCCTTGGCCACGTCGATGGCCGCCGGGGCGGAGATCACGTTGAACAGGTTCCAGGTGACTTTCACGCCGTAGTCGGCCCAGCCCTGCTCCACCAGGAACGAGTTGCTGTCGTAGTGCCCGCCGGCGGAAAACTCCAGCCCCGGCAGCAGGCGCAGCATGGCCTTGCGGGTTTCGGCGGCGGTGATGCGGGTCTGGTAATCCTGCTCGCGCAGTTCCGGACGGCTGGTCAGGGCTTCGTGCTCGAGACGGGCCATGTCGACCTTGAGTTCAGGGATCTCGTACTCATCCGGAGTCGCGAGGGTCAGCTCGGTGCCCAGGGGCAGATTGATCAGGGTGGCCAGTTCGGTCTTGGCCAGGGACAACGCACGCCGCTGCTCTTCGAGCTGGCGAGTGGCCTGGATCAGCGAGCGCTGGTAACCCAGGGCCTGTACCGGGTCACCGATGCGCTGCTCGCTCATGCTCTGGCTGTTGTTGCGCGCTGCTTCGACCCGGGCCATCAGGCTGTCGATCTGCTTGAGCAGGCGTTCGGCGGCCATGGCGCGCCAGTAGGCGGAACGCACGTCCTGGACGATGGTGTTGATCACCTTGCGCCGGCGTTCCTGGACGATCAGGCGCTGGTCACCGGCCTGCTTGGCGCTGATGTAGCTCACGCCGAAGTCGAGCACGTTCCAGACCATGGTCAGGTCGGCCACTTCACGGTCACGGTCCTGGGAGGTCGACGGCTCCAGGGACTGGGTGCCGGTTTCCACGCTCTGGCTGCTGGAGGCGTTGACGTTGTTGCGGCCCACGTAGCCGGCATCCAGCGCCATGCGTGGCAGCATGTCGAAACTGGCCAGGTCCAGCTGCCGCTTGGCCAGCGCCTCCTCCATGATCTTCAGGCGCCCCTCCAGGTTGTACTTCACCGCCCGGGCCATGGCCTGGTGCAGGGTCAGCGGGCCGCTGAGGGGCTCCTGGCCCTTGTACATGTTCTGCAGATCGGTTTGGGCGCGCTGTTCGCTGACGCTGCGATCGATCGGCTCACTGGTGACTGCACACCCACTGACCACCACTGCCAGCAGACTCATACTGAATAACTTCTGACTTCTATTCATTCCCTGGAATGCCCCTGGTTGTCGCACAATTTTTTTTATTGAGTTCTTCAGGCCTGTACCTGGCTGACACCTATCTGTTGTAGCGCCATTGCCAGGCTGTCGACCTGACGCTGCTCAGTGTCCTTGAGGTGTTGCAGTTGCTGGCCCAAGGTCGGTGCACCGAATATCCCGCGCGCACCTTGAGACGCATCACCGCCTGGGACTGAAGGATGGCCGAAGGCATCCATCGACTCGCTTTCAGCACCGGAATCATGGTTGAACAGAGTCGAGATGGTACTGCTGCCGAACACCCCGCCATCGCCCCCGCCAAAACCCAGGAACCCCTGTCCCGAGCCATCGCCGGAGGCATCCGTGCTGAACACCTGGGCGATATAGCTCGGTGCCAGTTCGCCACGGTTGATGAAAATATCGCCTATCGGCCGCAGGCCGCCGCCCACATCCCGTTGCTCGAACAGCGGTGGGAAGCCCAATGGCGAACCCAGGTCGCCCGTCGGCGGCGTGAAGACGATTGGCTGCAGCGGCACATCGGACGGCGGAACGACCGTGACGGGATCCGTGGTCAGGAACTCCGGTGGTGGCTTCACGTCGTTGGGCACCACGGTGTCGATCGCGTAATTGTTGGACACCGCCACGCTGGCCCCGGCATTGCCCGCCACGTCGTTGACATTGCTGGTGTCCAGAGCGATGAAGTTGCTCGGATCGGTGAGATTCACCGTGGGGGTGAAGGTCGCCGTCCAGGTCTTGCCGCCGTCGCTGCTGGTCAGGTTGGTCAGTTCGCCATTGGTGACGCTCAGGTCCGACAGGTCGAAGCCGCTCACGGCCTCGCTGAAGGTGATAGTTACCAGGGTTGTCTCGCCCACCGTCAGGCTCGGGTCGGCAACCACGATGGTCGCGGTCGGCCGGGTGGCATCGAGTACATAGTTGCTGGAGAAGGCGATACCCGCGCCGGCGTTGCCGGCAATGTCCTGCACGGTGCTGGCGTCGAGCAGGATCAGGTTGGTGGCGTCGTTGACCCCCGCCGTAGGCGTCAGGGTCGCCGTCCAGGTCAGGCCACCGTCGCTGCTGGCGAGATTGGACAACACACCATTGGCGACACTGAGGTCCGACAGGTCGAAACCGGTCACCGCCTCGGTGAAGCTGATGGTCACGGTGGTGGTCTGGCCGATGCCCAGGCTGGTATCGCCCACCACGATGGTGGCGCCCGGGCGCACGGTGTCGACCGCGTAGTTGTTGGAGTCCACCACGCCGACACCGCTGTTGCCGGAAACGTTGACCACGCCGCTGGTGTCCAGGCTGATCAGGTTGCTGGTGTCGGAAATACTGGCACTCGGGGTAAAGGTCGCTGTCCAGGTCACACCGCCGTCGGAGGACGACACATTGCTCAATGTGCCGTTACTCACGCTCAGGTCCGAATTGTCGAAGCCGCTGACCGCTTCCGAGAAGGTAATGGTCACCAGGGAGGTTTCCCCCACCGTGAGCGAACTGTCCGCCACCACGACAGTGGCGGTCGGCACCTGTGTTTCGACCGCGTAGTTGGCCGAGTTGGTCGTACCTGTCCCGGCGTTGCCGGCCGCATCGCTCACGCCGGTATTGTCCAGGACGATGAGGTTGGAGGCATCGCTCACGCCTACGGTCGGCGTGAACGTGGCGGTCCAGGTCAGGCCGCCGTCGCTGCTGCTGACCGCACTCAGGCTGCCATTGGCAACGCTCAGGTCAGCGTTGGTGAAGCCGGTCACCGCTTCGGAGAAGGTGATGGTCACCAGGGCGGTTTCCCCCGGCCGCAGCGTTGAGTCGCTCAACACGATGGTGGCCGTCGGACGCTGGGTATCGAGGGCGTAGTTATTGGAGTCGGTGGTGCCGGTGCCGGCATTGCCCACGCCGTCGACGACGCCGGTGTTATCGAGGGTGATCAGGTTGCTGGTGTCGTTGACGCCGACAGTCGGTGTGAATGTCCCGGTCCAGGTAACTCCGCCATCGCTGCTGCTCAGCCCGGTCACCGTACCGTTGGCGACAGTCAGGTCGGCGCTGGTGAAACCGCTCACTGCCTCGCTGAAGGTGATCGTCACCAGCGAGGTTTCGCCGGCACCAATGGCGGTGTCGGCGACGACGACGGTCGCGGTGGGGCGCACGGTGTCGACGGCATAGTTGTTGGAGTCGGTGGTGCCGACCCCGGCGTTGTTCGCACCGTTGCGCACGCCGGTGTTGTCCAGGGTAATCAGGTTGCTGGTATCGGAAATGCCGACGCTCGGGGTGAAGGTGGCCGTCCAGGTCACTCCGCCGTCGCTGCTGCTGACGTTGGTCAGGGTGCCGTTGCTGACGGTCAGGTCACTGTTGTCGAACCCGTTCACCGCTTCGTTGAAGGTGATGGTCACCAGTGAGGTTTCACCGATACTCAACGAAGAGTCGGCGACCACGATGGTGGCCGTCGGCACGTTGGTGTCGACCTGGTAGTTGTTCGAGTTGGTCGTGCCGGTACCGGTATTGCCCGCTGCATCAGTGACGCCGGTGTTGGTCAGCACGATGACGTTGGTGGCATCGACGATTCCGAGGGTCGGTGTGAGGGTCGCAGTCCAGGTAATGCCGCCATCGCTGCTGCTGACTGCGCTCAGCGTACCGTTGGCAACGCTCAGGTCAGAGTTGTCGAAGCCACTGACCGCTTCGCTGAAGGTGATGGTCACCAGCGAGGTTTCGCCCACGCTCAGCGCGTTATCGGCCACAACGATGGTGGCGGTCGGGCGTTGCGTATCGACGACGTAGTTGTTGGAGTCGGTGGTGCCGGTTCCGGCATTGCCCACGCCGTCGACGACGCCGGTGTTATCGAGGGTGATCAGGTTGCTGGTGTCGCTGATGCCGGCACTCGGGGTAAAGGTTGCGGTGTAGGTGATGTTGTCGCTGGTGCTCAGCCCGCTCAGGATACCGTTGGCGGCAGTCAGGTCGGCCAGGGTGAAGCCGGTCACCGCCTCGCTGAAGGTGATCGTCACCAGCGAGGTTTCGCCAGCGGCGAGCGCCGTGTCGGCAATCACCACGGTGGCGGTGGGGCGCACGTTGTCGATGGCGTAGTTGTTGGAATCGGTGGTGCCGCTGCCGGCGTTGCCCGCCGCATCGCTCACCCCGGTGTTGTCCAGGGTGATCAGGTTGCTGGCGTCACTGGTGCTGGCGCTCGGCGTGAACGTCGCCGTCCAGGTGATGCCGCCATCGCTGCTGCTGACCGCGCTCAACGTGCCGTTGGCAATGGTCAGGTCGGCGTTGGTAAAGCCAGTCACCGCCTCGCTGAAGGTGATCGTCACCAACGAGGTTTCGCCGATGCTCAACATAGCATCGGCAACGACAATGCTGGCGGTCGGCCGCACGGTGTCGATGACGTAGTTGTTGGAGTTGGTGGTACCGGTGCCCGCGTTGCCAGCGGTGTCCGCGACGCCGGTGTTGGCCAGGGCGATCAGGTTGGAAGCGTCGTCGACGCTGGCGCTCGGCGTGAACGTCGCAGTCCAGGTGATGCCGCCATCGCTGCTGCTGACCGCGCTCAACGTGCCGTTGGCAATGGTCAGGTCGGCGTTGGTGAAGCCGGTCACCGCTTCGCTGAAGGTAATCGTCACCAGGGACGTTTCACCGATGTTCAGTGCCGTGTCGGCCACGACGATAGTCGCAGTGGGACGCACGGTATCGATCGCATAGTTGTTCGAATCGGTGGTGCCGCTGCCGGCGTTGCCGTTCAGGTCCGCCACCCCGGTGTTGTCCAGAGTGATCAGGTTGGTGGTGTCGCTGACGCTGGCGCTCGGCGTGAACGTCGCGGTCCAGGTGATGCCGCCGTCGCTGCTGCTGACCGCGCTCAACGTGCCGTTGGCAATGGTCAGGTCGGCGTTGGTAAAGCCGCTCACCGCTTCGCTGAAGGTAATCGTCACCAGGGACGTTTCACCGACGCGCAGTGCCGTGTCAGCCACGACAATACTCGCGGTCGGCCGCACGGTGTCGATGGCGTAGTTGTTGGAGTTGGTCGTGCCAACGCCAGCGTTGCCGCTCAGGTCCGCCACCCCGGTGTTGGTCAGGACAACCAGGTTGGTGGTGTCGGTGACACTGGCGTCCGGTGTCAGGGTGGCCGTCCAGGTAATGCCGCCGTCGCTGCTGCTGACCGCGCTCAACGTGCCATTGGCAATGGTCAGGTCGGCGTTAGTGAAGCCGGTCACCGCTTCGCTGAACGTGATAGTCACCTGCGAGGTCTCGCCAATCCTCAAGGCGGTATCGGCTACCACAATGGTCGCCGTGGGCGCCACGGTGTCGTTGACGACGTAGTTGTTCGAGTTGGTGGTGCCTACGCCAGCGTTGCCCGCCAGGTCGACAACACCGGTGTTGTCCAGAGTGATAACGTTGGTGGTATCAGCGATGTTGCTGGCCGCCGTCAGCGTGCCGGTCCAGGTGATACCGCCATCAGCGCTGCTGAAAGCACCCACGGTGCCGTTCTGCACCGTCAGGTCGGATGAGGTAAACCCCGTCACGGCTTCGGAGAAGGTGACGGTCACCAGCGACGTACCGCCGGAGTTCAGACTGGTATTGGCCACCACGACCGTCGCGGTCGGCGGGGTCAGGTCCGGTACATAGTTGGTGTTGATGGTGCCGCCGTCGCCGTAGACATTGGCGACGGAAGCCGGTGAATTGCCTGCGGTGCCAGCACTGCTGCCGCCAACGCCGCTGCCGCCGACGTTGCCCGACAGGGCCGCGAAGTTGGCCGCGGTGATCAGGATCGCACCCTTGTTCCAGATCGCGCCGACGCCAACGCCGCCCGCGCCGCCGGTATGGGTGTAGCCACCTCCGGCACCGCCGCCACCGCCACCACCACCGGCGCCGATGTTGTTGGAAATCACCGAATTGCCGATGATGCGCAAGGTTGCGCCGGTGTCGTTGTAGATACCACCAACCGCACCGCCACCGGCGCCGCCGATAGCGTTATAGCCGTCACCGCCACCGCCGCCGCCAATGGACAAGCCAGCGCTGGCCGCCGTGCCGCCGGCCGATCCGGTGCTGTAGCCCGGGTACGCGGCACCACCGGCACCACCGGTGGAGTTGCCGCCGCGACCGCCCATGTTGAAGAAGCCGCCACCGGCGCCGCCTTGTCCCGTCGAACCGACGGAGCCCGTGGCATTGAGCGTATCGCCGCCGCGGCCACCAGTACCGCTGCCGACCGCACCACCGCCGCCGCCGCCACCACCGGCATATTGCGGCGTCACGCCGCCACCGCCGCCACCGCCCGATGCGGCGTTCGCGGTAATCGTGACGTTCCTCAGGGTCAGGGTTCCAGCGTTGTAGATACCGCCGGCCTTGGCAACCGCAGCGTCGACACCACCATTGCCCCCGTCACCCGCCACCATGCCACGGGTAATCACCAGGCCATCGAGGGTTGCCGTCGTACCGGACGTCACGTTAAGGACCTGGGTGCGGAATTGCCCGTCGAGGGTGACATCGGCCACGTTGTCGTTATTGAGGTCGCCATCGATGGTCACGTTCCTGTTGACCACCAACACCTGGGTCAGCGCCACGGTCATGCCGCTGCTGAAGGTGACGATGTCGCCGTTCTGCGCAGAAGCCAGGGCCGCGCGCAGGGAGCCGACGCCGGTATTGGCGTTGTTGGTGGCGGTCCAGGTGGCGAGGCCCCACTGGTAGTCGCTCATCGCGTTGGCCGACAGTACGTTGGCGCTTTCGATGTTGCCGGTGGCAATTTCCAGGTCCCAGTCGCCACCGAGGCCGGTACGGTCGTTGGACGCCGCCACGTCGCGGCCGGTCAGTTGCGCCAGCGAGTCGACCAGTTCCAGGCCACGCTCGCCTTGAGCGGTGTAGCAGCCGTAGATCAGGATATCGCCACCGGCGTTCATGTCCTGGCCGATCTGCGCCAGCACCTCGCTGCGGGCCTGGACGTTATCCGCCGACAGGTAGACGTTGCCCAGCCACAGATCACCGGCGTTGCCATGGGCGATGATCTGTACCGAGCTGACGCCCTGGTGGGTGTCCAGGTAATCGGCGATCTGTTGCAAGCCGTCCTTGGTGGCGTCCAGTTGCACGACCTGGGTGCCGGGCGCCACGCCTTCGAGCAGGCTCGCGGCATCCTTGACCCGGGAATCGACGAACACCACGGACTTGCCCGGAACGGCGGCATCGGTGGCATCGGTCTGGCCCTGGGCCGCGTGGGTATCGCTGGCCTGATCGGCCGTAGGCGTCTTGGCCGCATCGGCGGTGGGATGGGCGTCCGGCTGCGCGGCATCGGCCACGGTCGCGGCGACGGCGCCGTCGAACAGCATCCGCGGTTCCAGGGACATGATCATTGGCGATGCCAGGGCCTGTGCGCCCTCGGTTACCCGCGATTTACCTTTGCTCCACCACATGACGTTCACCCGGACTCGAACTGCTTGAACACGCAAATGAAAAAAACCGCGATCAGCTGATCGCAGCGTCGGTTTTCATACGAATGACATTGGCCGCGCTGGCAGACCCATCGCGCCAGAACGACAACTCGGCAAACTTCTCGAACAGATCCGGCGGCAACAGGGTCCGTCGCGCTTGCGGCGCAACCCTGGGCTTGACCTTGTGCAGGCCGGCAACGCCCAGGGCCTGATCGAAGGCCGGTGCGTCGTAGGTCAAGTGATTGAAATCGTGTTCGAACCAGGGTTCGTCGATGAACTCATAGACCAGCCGCATCACCCGTTCGGGCGCCTGGCTCAACAGGTCGTAATCGACGATCAGCAACGACTCGGCGTTTTCGCCGTAATAGGCTTCCTTGAGCGCCGTCCAGGCGAACCCCACCAGGCGATTGCGCTGGGCCAGGGTCTCGCAGCGGCTGTAGACGGTGTTGCGCTCGTCGTCGTCATTGAACAGCTTGGTGTTTTCGAACGGGTTGGCGCGGTAGAGCCGTTCCAGGCTGTCGAGCACCCAGGCGACGTTGCGCACGCAGGCGATGGTCTTGGCTTGGGGAAACAGATCCTGCAGCGCCGGCAAACGCGCGCACCACTGGCGGTTGGTGTCGAAGATGACGGGCTTGTCGGCCTTGTCGGCATAGTACGAGTCGAACAGCCCACTCAGCAGACGACGGCGCAGTTCGGTGTCGATCACCGAACCGAATTCGCTGCCGGCGCTGCACTGCTGCAACACGCTGCTGAACAGCGTACCGACGGGGCTGGTCATGCCGGCGTGAAAGCGCGGGTTCTGCAACAGAATCGCGGAAAGCAGGGTCGAGCCTGAGCGCGGTAGACCGGAGATAAAGTGAAACTGTGACAATCCCTTCACCGTTTGTAGTCCCTTTGTGTCCGAAGCGTAGACGAGGAATCCAACCTCGACTAGTACTACTTTGATATCAAACACGCCTGAACCTGTAAAAAAGATGGACGGTATAGATCCACCCAAGCCTGAATCGATTAAGCCAGGCGGCAGCAGTTTTCGGTCCTTGCGACCCGGCAGAATGAAATAACCCCGTCTACGCTCAGCCGTGCGCGACCAGGCCAGGTGATCGCATCTTTGCCCGTTGTATCCGCCAGGTACCGCAGACCAATAACCTGAAGGATGAGGATTCTATGGAAGTATTCATCGGCACTATCCAGTCGTTCGCCTTTAACTTCGCACCCAGGGACTGGGCCCTGTGCAACGGGCAGACGCTCAGTCTTGCCCAGTACCAGACCTTGTTCGCCCTGATCGGCGTGACTTACGGAGGCGACGGCCAGACCACCTTTCTGCTGCCCAACCTGCAAGGTCGGTTGCCCATTGGCCAGGGCAACGGCCTGGGCCTGACCCCTCGGGTGATCGGCACCGTCTCCGGCACCGAAAACGTCACGGCGACACTGAACAACCTGCCCAACCACACCCACGCCCTTACGGGCATCACCGCCGCAACCACCCTGCAACTGGCGAACCCGGCCAGCAACCCGGTGAACACGCCAACGGCCACCAACTCGTTCATCGGCACCTCGGGCACCGGGCCAGGCGCGGCGAATATCTATTCCGACCAGGTAGGTGCCTCGCCGGTACCGCTGCAAGGTGTGACCACGACGGTCAGCGGTACGGTTGCTCCCGCGGGCGGCAGCACACCGATGGCGATCATGAACCCATTCCTGGCGATCAACTTCAGCATCGCCCTGCAAGGCTATTTCCCGTCCCGAAACTGAAGACTCGCCGGAGGAGTTTAGACCTCGGCCATTTGGAGCACCGCTATGCTACAACAGGTTCATAGCCACCATTTCCAACCACTGCTGGGCCAGACCAGCAGCCTGACCCTGCCCGACGGCAGTTGCTTGCCCGTGCGGATCGAAACCCTCGAGGAGACGCCTCGGGCGAAAATGCCGAATACAGAGCGCATGCCGTTCAGTGTGGAATTCAACAGCTTGCAGCCCACTGATTTCGTAGACGGGTTGTGCACGCTGGAAGTGCCCGAACTGGGCAGACTGGAAGGGGTGTTCGTGTCGCGGGTGCCGCCCATGGGACGGGATCCGGCAGTGGGGTATTTCTATATCGCGTTCAATTAGTGTGGGATCTGTAGTGAAGATCCACCCGGCAGAGCGCGGCAACCGCGTCTACGCTCAGCCATGCGTGACCAGGCCAGGGAATGAAGGAATCGGGCTGAACGCAATCTTCTCCCCTGGCAACACCAGAACGATAACCTGAGGGACGAGGAATCTATGGAAGTATTCATGGGCACTATCCAGCCGTTTGCCTTTAATTTCGCACCCAGCGGTTGGGCGCTGTGTAGCGGGCAGACGCTCGGCATCTCGCAGTACCAGGCGCTGTTCTCATTGCTCGGCACCTACTACGGAGGCAATGGCTCGACCAACTTCATGCTCCCCAACCTGCAAGGCCGCCTGCCCATAGGTCAGGGCAATGGCCTGGGCCTGACTCCACGGGTCATTGGCGAGGTTTCCGGCACCGAAAATGTCACCGCGACACTGAACAACCTGCCCAACCACACCCACGCCCTTACGGGCATCACCGCCGCAACTACCCTGCAACTGGCGAACCCGGCCAGCAATCCGGTGAGCGCGCCCACGGCGACCAACTCCTTCATTGGCACGTCGGGGACCGGGCCGGGCGCGGCGAATATCTATTCCGACCAGATAGGCGCCTCGCCGGTGCCGCTCAAAGGCGTGAGTACGACGGTCAGCGGTACGGTTGCCCCCACGGGCAATGGCTTGCCGATGTCAATCATGAACCCATTTCTGGCCGTCAACTTCAGCGTCGCCCTGAATGGGCTGTTCCCATCCCGTAACTGACAACCCTCGGAGGGTGCAGTCCTGTACCCGTAGGAGCTGTCGAGCGTAGCGAGGCTGCGATCTTTCCCCTGACACTTGAGTCTCACGCGAAAGATCAAAAGATCAAAAGATCGCAGCCTCGCTGCGCTCGACAGCTCCTACAGGGGCCCAGGGGATATTTGTCTCAATCATGCCCCGTCAGTTGCCTTTCGGATACCAGACCAACCGCTCCGCCGCCGGGTTGCGCTCCTGCACTTCGAAGCCCAGCGCCAGGTAATGCCGCCGTGCGTGAGGGTTGCTGGCCCAGACCACGGTCGCCACCGGGCAGCGGATCTGTTGCGCGGCTTTCTGCACCCCTTGCAACACCGTCCGGCCATAGCCCTGACCGCGCGCCTGGGGAATGAAGGCCAGGTACAGCACACGAATTTCATTGGGACCGAAATCGGTGCTCAAGGCGCCGATGGCGGTGCCGAGTTTTTCCACGACGTAATGCATGGCGTTGGGAAAGTTGTCCCCCAGGCCCTGCTCCTGCACCTGGAACTGCTGGGCGATCACCTGCTGCACTTGCTCATGCTCGCCATCGATCCATTGCAGATCCGGCCGCGCCGCCTGATAAAGGCTCTGCAAAAACGGACCGTCGCTGACCCGCGACGGCCGCACCACCAGTCCCTCTGCCGCTACTGACTCCATGTACGCTCCTTAAAACCCGCTTTCCCTCACACCCAACGCCGCCAACCGACGCCAGGCCGCTCCCAGTATCGATTCACCCTGCCCCTGCAACACCACCACGCCACGCAGCGGTTGCAGCGGCGCAGCCTCGTCATCTACGACGCTCAGGCGCACGCCATATTGCGCCTGCACGGGCTCGGCCCGCTGCTGCGAATCCCGGCGCACGGCAATCGGGCCATGATGATCGGACGTCAACGCCTGCTGCTCGACCCAGGCTGTGCCGTTGGTGTCGACTTCATTCAGTTGTACGGCAATCGAAGGGTGCATCGGATCATCAGCGATGAATCGCCCTGTGGCACCAGGCCCGACCCGCCAAAGCTCGGCCTCCGTGAGGTAGCCGCGCAGACGGGCATCGGCCTGCACCACTCGCACCAACGGTTGCGTAGGTGACAACCAGCGGCCTACCGCCAATTGCGGCAGCAGGTCACGCACCTGACCGGCATGGGGCGCACGCAGCAACAGACGCTCTCGTTGGGCGACCAGACCACGGTACTCGGCAACAGCTTCGGCCAGTTGCTGCTCGACGATGCCCGCGTCGGCGGCGGTTTCGCTACGGCCGGCCCGGCGACGCATCTGCAATTGCTGGATCTCGATTTCCCGGCGCACGATGCTCAGGCGTGACGCCATGTCCGGCGACTCCAGTTCAATCAGCACATCACCCTGGGCCACGACCTGCCCATCGTGCACATTCACCTGTTTGACCCGTGCCGCCACCGGCGCGTACAAGGCACTGGCCCGTCCGGCCTCAAGCATCGCCGGCACTTCCACGGCGCTGCGCCAGGGCAACAGCAAGGCCAGGACCAACGCCAGCAAGACCAAACCAGTCAGTAGCACCCGTGGCCCATGGGCCTGCTCGCGGCGCTGCCACCACTGTCGCCATTCATTCACGATCGGCATGAAAATGAACCAGACCAATTCCACCATCATCAGGAAAATGCCCAGCACCTTGAAGAACAGGTGATAGACCGCCAGGGCGATGCCGAAAAACAAAGCGGCACGCCACAACCAGGAGCCGTATCCCCACACCAGCAAGCGGCGGCGCATTTTCGGCGACCAGGGTTCCGGTGCCGCCACGCCATAACCGAACAGGGCTTCGCGCAGGCGCCAGCGACACAGGGCGAACGCCCGCCCCTGGAGGTTATCCACCGCCCAGAAATCACTGAGCAGGAAATAACCATCGAAGCGCATGAACGGGTTCAGGTTGATGACCAGCGTCGTGATCCAGGTGGCACTGGCCAGCATGAACGCCGCGGTCCGCGCCGGGCCATCGGGCAGCAACGACCAGGCCAGCAGCGCGATACACGCCAGCAACAGTTCCGCCAGGACCCCGCCGGCACCGATCAGCAGGCGGGCACGCCGATCATTGACCCGCCAGGCATCGCTGACATCGGTATAGAACATCGGCAACAGCACCATGAATGCCACGCCCATGCTTTGCACACGGCAACCGGCGCGCTTGGCCATGAAGGCATGGCCGAACTCATGGCACAACTTGGCGAAGAACAGCGCCACCCCGAACGCCAGCGCGCCGCCCAGGCTGAACAGGTGCGGGAACGTCGCCACGAAGCGCTGCCAGTCCCGCGACACCAGGAAAATACCCAAGCCCAAGGTCAGCGGCATGCCATAACGCAGCAGGCCAGGACCGAACCGGGCGAGCCAGGGCCAGGCACGATTGAGAAAGGTATCCGGACGCCACAGCGGGATGCGGAAAAACAGGTATTGATGCAACAGAATCTGCCACAGGCTCTGGCGCCGGGCAGCCGTCTTGAATTGATAACTGTCGCGCTGTTGCGGGTCCATCGCGCTGATCAGATCGTGACCGCGCAGAAAGCCCAACAACTGCTCCAGCGACTCCCCTGTAAGCGGCAAGCCCGGCTCACGGTTCGCGGCATGCAGCACTTGCGCAGGATCGCCAAGGGACCAGTGGCGCAACAGGCGCATCGCCGCCGCGCCGAGCTTGAAATAACGCCCACGCACCGGATCGGCCAGGGTCCATTGCGGCGAGCCGTCCGGGTCCGGGGCGGCCGGGGATAATTGCAGGTCCGGTCGCAGGCTCGGCAACTCCATGCTACAGACCTACGCTCTGGCGCAGGCCGGCCAGTGGCCGACGCAACAGGTACAGCGCCAGCGGGGCGCGATCACCAAAGATCTTCGCCGTGCCACGCAGGCCAATGCGCGGCGCCGCTGCATCGAAGCGCGCATCCAATCGATAAGCAAGCTGTCCCGCAGCCGTGGGTTGCGCCTCGTAGGCCGAACGCTCGAGCCAGGCCACATGCCGCTGCAACGGATCGCTGTCGAGAAACAACGCGACTTGCGCACCAGGAGCCAGGCTTATCGCATCGCCCACCGCCAGCTCGATGCGCAGCTCGGCCTGGTTGGGGTCGGCAATTTCCATCAAGCGCTCGCCGGTCTGCACCGGCTTGCCGAGCCAGCGTTCGACATCGGCAAACACCGCGATGCCATCCCGCTCGGCGCGAACTTCACTGCGCTTGAGCAACTCGAGGGCATAGTTGCGCTCGGCACGTTTCTGTTCGACGCGGGCCGCCAACAGGTCGATCTTGGAGCTCGATTCGGCATCGGCAAATGAGCGCTGGGAATTGGCCTTGAGCTCTGCCTCGGCCACGTCCAACGCGCGCTCGGCCACATCGGCCTGGGCCTTGAGGGTGGTGCTTTCGAAACGCAGCAACAGGTCGCCGTTCTTGACGGCCTGGTTGGGCTTGACCATGAATTCGGCGATCACGCCGTCCAGCGGCGCCGCCACCACCTGACCACCCAGCGGCACCACTTCAGCCGGGGCCAATACCGACTGGCGCACCGGGACCAGCAAGCCCAGCAACAACACCGCCACCAGCGCCACCTGGCGTTTACGCGTCCACCGCAGGCGCCACGGCTTACGTGGTTGCAACGCCAGCCAGGCGTGGCTGTAGGTGTCGCCCAGTTGCGACAACAGCACTTGCTCGGCCGGGGTCCAAGGCAGGTCGCGAGCCAGCCACAGGCCACCGAAAACCAGACCCTTGTGATCGATCAACGGCAGCCAGAATACCTGCGCGGCCGACAGGCTTCGCCAGTCCGCCTGAACGGCTTCGCTCACGCCATCGGCGGCAATCACCCGGGCCTGCTTCAGCACGCCTTGCTTGAATAGCTGCGCCACCGCCTGCTCGACAAACGCCACAAAGGGCGCATTCGGCTCCACGGCACTGATACCGGTCACCGCCTGCACCTTGCCGGCAATCAACAGGGCGGCATGGCGAAACCCGAACAGCGCCTGACCATCGTTGACCAGGCTGTAGCTCAGTTGCGCCGGGTTACGCGCGGCTCGCGTCTGGCGCTCCAGATCGAGGAAGCGGGCAAACACCTGCTCGGCGCTGCCCATGACCGGCGCGTTCACTTGGACTCCGGGAAACGCGCCGTGCCGCTCATGCCGGACAGCAGGCCACTGGCGTCAGGCAGGCTCGCCACCAGCAGCAAGGTCTGGCTGCCCTCATCGATACGTGCGCCAAGGCGCTTGACCGTCGCTTGCAGCGGCCGGCCGGTTTCGTCGGGAATGAACGTAAAGGATTGGCCCGGCTTGAGCTTGCCCATCCAGCGCGACGGTACCAGCAGATGAATCTCCAGGGTGCGGTTGTCGACCACATCCAGCAACGGTGCGCCGGCCGCCACGCTTTCATAGCGCTGGACCTTGCGCGCCACCACCTGCCCATCGAACGGTGCGATCACACTGCAGCGCTTGACCTGAACCTGATACACCTGGGATTGCGCCTGGGTCTCGCTGACCCGAGCCTCGGCCCGTGAAACTTCGAAACGCCCGACGGACTTCAATTCCGCCAGTTGCCGGTTATGCGCCAGCTCCTCGCTGGCACCCCGGCTCGCCGCCTGAGCCGCATTGAGCTGGGCCTGATAGGCCGAGCAATCGAACCGCGCGAGGGTATCGCCCTTCTTGAACGACTCGCCCTCACTGAAAGGCAATTCGACGATACGTCCGGCCAACTCACTGGCCAGCACCGCCTGATCCTTCGCCCGAAGCACCCCTCGCGCCTCGTTGCCACCCGACACACCGGCCGCGCCGTTGCCCTCGAGCAGCGGATCGTCCGCCACAGGCGTCTGCGCCTGGACTACGCACGCTACAAAGGTCAATCCCACAACCCAACTGCCAAAACGCTGCATGACCGTTACTCCCTGACGGATGGTCGGAGTCTACGACAGCGGTGGGGAGCGTCAAGGGCGTTGCTGTCAGGATGGGGAAATCTCTTGTTTCAAAAACGCTGGAAGAAGGGCCGAAAGGTGCTTGGTTTTTTGCTGACGTTGGCTGGTATCAAATCCCACAAGGGTTTAGGCAGATCCGCTCGCTCTAATCAGTAATAGGTGATGGCTTTATTCAGCCTTTAAACAAATACCAACCTTACGGAAAATCATTGAAATACACTTTGATAAATCGGCTCAAAAATACCTTGCCCCCAAGCCATAAAGCCGCACAACACTCAACCTGCCGGTGCTGGAGCTTACCCGTCCACGGTTGACGCAAGATCATCCCAGATTAGGATTTGCCCACTGCTCAACCCCGTACGCAGAGATTAAGTTCTCTGGCCGTTGGGGTGAAAACACCGGCTTCGGCCGGTTTTTTCGTTTCTGGGGATTGAGTTTGTGCGCACCGCTTTTTTCGTTGACGGCTATAACGTTTTTTATGGGTTGCTCGCCGGTACACCTTATAAATGGTTGAACTTGGCACAGTTGCTAGCGCATATAGCCCGGGTTGAGAATCCTCAGAGTTCACTTGTCTCCGTTGATTACTTCATGTCCTCCGTCAAACCGGAATTGGCAACCCGGGGGATCGTCTCCAAAGAAGCCCAAGACGCTTATGTCCGCGCCCTGAAGGCCAACCAGGTTACCGTCCACTATGGACGCCATCAGCTCGAACGAGCCAATGCGCCCCGCTTTATCAGTAAAAAGGTCAATGCCTCACGCCAGGACACGGTTGCTATCTGGAAGCTTGAAGAAAAGGAAACAGACGTCCACATTGCAATCAGCATGTATCGCGTAGCTTCCAGACAAGAGATGTTGCCATGGGGAAAGCGTGTCGAGCAGCTTGTGCTGGTGTCTGGCGACACTGATATGGCTCCAGCCTTGAGAGCAGTTCGTGAAGATTTTCCCCATCTCAGAATCGGCGTAGTGCTCCCCTACCGAACCGGCTCCAAACGTCTTGCCCCCGGATCCTTGAAAGAACATGCCCATTGGATGCGCCGTATTGTCACTTGCGACGAGCTCCAATCTCACCAATTCCCCAACCGGGTCCCCACCCACAAGGCACCCACCATCAAGCCGGATTACTGGTAGTCACACCCCTTCGCCCCCCGCCGCGCCCTACTCCACCAACGTCAACTCCCCATCCCGATACAACACCTCGCGCCCCAGCCACGCCGCATTCACCTGCGGCAGCACCGCCGAGGGTTTGCGCAGTTCGCGCAGCAAGGTCGAGCCGTGGGACAAGCGTCCGCCCATGCGCGCAATCACCGCCCGGGCGTTTTGATAGTGTGCATGACGGCCTGGGTCCAGGGTGTCTTCAAGCAGAATGTCTTCGCCCAGAATGCCTTGCACCTGTCCCGGGTAGATCAGGAATCCGCTCGCTTGCTCGGTGCCCTCGCGACCATCCTGCCAGAAGCTGCCCTCGCGGCTGCGGATGTCCGGATGCGGCGTAAACCAATGCGCCCGTTCGGCCGTCGGCATGGCGTGATGCAAGCGAAAGAAAATCCGCATCAGGTTGTCGCGATACCACTCGCGCACTTGCAGGTAGTAACCGCGCAATCCCGGCAGACCGCTCGAATGGGCCAGGCGAACCGCCAAGGGCCATTGGGGGAATGCCTGCAACGGCAACTCGGTCGGTGCCGGGCGGAGCGTAGCCGGGTCGGTTTCCCAGGGCAGTCGATGCGGGACGGATTCGAGGTTGTCATAGGCAGTCGGGGGCCGGCCCAGCCAGTCGCCACCGCTGCTGGCCAATGCGGTGGCGATGCACAGGTTGCCCTGGACCACGAATACGTAGAAGCGGGTGAACCAGTCGGCCAATTGCTGCCCATCGGCGCCTTGTCCGGTCAGTTCGAGCAGCTCCCGGTCGAAGCGTCGCAAACCGTTTTCCAGCGTCGGCAGGTGTCCACGGGCGATGCGCTGCATACGCAGGAACAACGGCAGCGAACGGATCAGGCGCAGCGGTCGCCAAGGCAGATGCGGTGTGGCGCCGCCGACCTCATCCGCGTAGTGGCTGGCGCTGATGCCCCAGTCCGCCAAGCGTGCGAGAAACAAGTCGTTGTTGATGTACGAAGCGCCGCCAAACACCGCGGTGAAGGGTTCGTTGTCCTGCAATATCCGCGGATCCCAGCGTGCCATGATCGCGGGAATGCTCGCGGCTGCACGACGCTGGGCATACTCCACCAGAACACTGGGTTGCGGCGGCAGGATCTCGGCGATGTTGGCGGCGGTCAGGTGTCGACGCCAGCCGTAATCGCTGATCGGCCGGTACTGCAGCAGCCAGAGCTGGCTGCCGTCCCAGGCCCATTCAACGTCGCCAGGCACATAGTGGAAAACCCGCAACACGCCCTGCAGGAAACGCCATAGCTGATCGGCGGTCAGGCCGTGTGCTGGCTTGAAGGTGTCGCTGTTCCACGCCTTACCCAGGCGGGAAATGATCGCGCGCTCGGGGCTCGCCTGACCGTCGGCCAACGATTCGAGATGACCTTCGACCCACTCCAGCTCGACAGCCAGGTGACGGACGAAGGCGATCCCGGACAGCCGCGGCGTGATGAACCGCTGCACCACCACTTCCTCGACACCCGTTGCACTCAATTCGGCAATTCGACCCGACACATCCTGCGTCGCTACCCGCAGAAAGGTGGTGCTCAGACCCGCATTCGCCGCATCGGCCTGGTCTTCGCCATAACTGGAGGAGCGCACCGCCCAGAGCACGTCCGCTTGGCCGTCGAGAAACGTCGGCAGGCGCGGATCCTGGCAATCGTTGAGCGACAGCGCCGGGGGCACCGCTTGCCCAGCCAGCGCCGCCAGGCGCAAGCGCCCACCCTTGGTGTGTGCGACAAACCCTCGCTCGCCCGACTCCAGCCACGCGGCGAATTCGCCCGGCGCGTCAATCCAGGGATAGTGACCCCAGCCGGGTTTCAGGCTGATGGTCAGATCGGCGCGGGCGAGAATGGCTGACCATGCCGCGGCCTGTTCGATACCCAGCACGTTGTCCTGGTCGCCCCAGACCAGTTCGACCGGATCGGTGATCCATTCCAGCAACGGCAACGCGGTGTCCGCACGCACCAGGTCCCAGTGCGGCACAAAGGCGCGACAGCGGGCGTACCCGGCGCCCATGCGCTGGTACTGCGCAGGCGTCCAGGTCCGGTTGGAAAACTTGCGGGCAAACAGCGTCGGCTTGTTTGCCAGCAACCAATGAATGGTTTTGCGCACCGGCAGGGGCGACATCAACGCCGGCAGGCGCCGCTGCCATAAAAACGCACCCACCGGCGCCAGCAAGACACTGCGACAGAAATGCCCTGGCCGACGCTGCAACGCATGCAGCACCAGCAGCGCATTCACCCCGACCGCGGTGATCGCGTTGCCGGGGATCGTCATCTCCAGCAAAACCTGGGCATAGGCGGCCAGATCTTCGCAGGGTGCTTGTGGATGATCGCCAAAGCCGGGCAGCTCCAGCGGCACCACGTCGTAGCGCTCGAAGTGCGGCAAGGCGTCGTCCCACCAATCGGCGGCGCTGCCGTTGCCGGCCAGCAGGTACATCAAAGGCTTGCTCATGAGCGGTCCTCAGGCCAGGTCGCGCAGGGCAGCGTCGAGGGTCGGATAACGGAACCTGTATCCGGCCTCGGCGAGACGGCTCGGTACCACGCGTTGGCCGTCGAAAAACAACTGGGCCATTTCACCCGCCAGGGCACGCACCGGTGCGGCAGGGATGTGCAACCATACCGGGCGCTTGAGAATCCTGCCGACGCTCTCGGCGAACGTCGCCTGGCTGACCGTCTCCGGCGCCACCAGGTTGTAGGTGCCACTCAGGCTCTCGTCGTCGAAGGCCCGGGCGATCACCTGGATCACATCGTCGCGGTGTATCCAGCTCATGATCTGCCGACCGTCGCCCATCCGCCCACCGAACCCCAGGCGAAACGGAATCAGCAAAGGCAACAACGCACCGCCCGGACCAAAGACCACACCCAGGCGCATCACCACCTGACGCACGCCCAGTTCGACGGCAGGCAGCGCCGACGCTTCCCACCGCGCACAAAGCTCAGCCATGAAACCATCGCCCTTGACCGCCTGCTCATCCAGGCTCTCGTTGGCATCACGCACGCCATAAAAGCCAATGGCCGAGGCCTGGACCCACAGCGCCGGCTTGTTCCGGGCATGCTTCAGCCAAGTCATCAACGCTTCGGTGGTATTGACTCGGCTGGCAATCAGTTGCGCCTGGCGCTTGGGAGTCCAGCGCGGACCTGCCACCGGTGCGCCCGCCAGATTGATCACCACATCGAAGATTTCGTCGTGGCCCAGTTTGCTCAGCGAGCGCAGGCAACGGGCACGGCCGTCGAACAGATAGGCCGCTTTCAACGGATCACGGGCCAACACGCTGACGGTGTGCCCGGCATCGAGCAACTGATTGACCAGCGTCTCGCCGATAAACCCGGTGCCGCCGGTCACCAACACGCGCTTATGGGCGCCGCCGGCGAACGGATTGCCAGGCTTGCCCTGGCGCTGCATGCGCAGCGCCGCCAGCCCGTCACGAATACCCGAGGCGCTGACGCCAATGGCGAACAGCGTCAGCAACCAGCCGCGCCAGCCCAGATCGAGGGCACCCAGGCCGGTAGGCAAACTCGCCCATTGCGCCAGTTGCACCCCGTACAGCGCGAAGAACGCCCCACCGTTGACCGCCAGCACCGTGTGCATGATGCGCTCGATGGCCGGCAGCTTGCGGCTGCGGTCTTCGACCACGAAATCCCAGAGCGTCAGGCCGATCTCCAGGGCGAACAACAGCCCGATGACAATCGCCCACGTCCCCTGGAAAGCCAGGTGGGCGATACCCAGGAACAGGATCCCGTAGAAGCACGAACGCAAGGCATGGATCGACAGCTCCAGCCGGGCGCTGTGGCGATAGGGCAAGGCGACGGTCAGTTCATGGTGATAGAGGGTATCCAGCGCGCCCAGGACGGCCTGGGCAATCAACAATGTGATCGCCCAGTCGAGGAGAGAAAAATCAGCCATGGTTTGACTCATTCAGTGGGTTGTCGACGAGGGAGTTGCAGCGATCATGACGGTAGAGCCAGAACAGCGGCGGCAGCAATACCAGCAGCGCAAGGCTGTCGAACCATAGGTGCGACCAGACCTGCGCCTGGGCAGAGATCAGCATGTCCTGGGGCGCCCAGAGCACAATGCCGGCGATCAACCACCCCCAGGGCATCGCGCGTTTGAGGCGGTTGCCGATGTGGACGAGGGCCAGCATGTACAGCGAATAGCTTTGCAATGTGGCGCCGAACAATGCCAGCCACCAGACCTGCTGCGCGCGGGCAGCCAAAGGCACCGCAGCGCCGGACCAGAAAGCCTGTTCGAGGGTGTGCAGATAGCCGTCGAGCAAGCCCGAATGGCCTGCCCAGGTCAGCGTGATGCTGACGAACAGATGCATCAGGGCTGCGGCATACAGCCAAGCGACCAGGGCTTTGCGAAGGGAGCTGGGAGGAGCTGGCATTCCGTGTCCTGAAGGCTTGCTTGAGGGCTGCAAGTCTAAAGGAAAAGAAAGCGGCTTTACCTGGCTATTTGGGGTGGGTTGAAGTCCGCCATCGCGAGCAGGCTCGCTCCCACCGGGGATGGGTGTGACCGCAGATATCACCGTCATCACAGGCCCCATGTGGGAGCGAGCCTGCTCGCGATGGCGCCCGCCCAGACAACCACTTACCTGAACATCATGGCGGGGGCCCCATCAACGTTGCATCCCCCAACGCTTCACCGTCACCCGCTCCAGGTTGTCGAACACCAGGTTCTCCACCAGCAAGCCGATCAGGATCACCACTGCCAACCCGGCAAAGACCTTGTCGGTGTACAGCTCGTTGCGGTTCTGGAAGATGTACCAGCCCAGGCCGCCCTTGCCGCTGGTGGCGCCGAACACCAGTTCAGCGGCGATCAACGTACGCCAGGCAAAGGCCCAGCCGATTTTCAGCCCGGCGAGGATCGACGGCAGCGCCGCGGGAATCAGGATGAACAGCACGAAGCGCAGGCCCTTGAGCCCATAATTGCGCCCGGCCATGCGCAGCGTTTCGGATACACCGAGAAACCCCGCGTACATGTTCAGCGCCAACGCCCACAACACCGAATGCACCAGCACGAAAATCAGGCTGTTCTGTCCCAGGCCGAACCACAGCAATGCCAGTGGCAACAGGGCGATGGCCGGCAATGGATTGAACATCGACGTGAGGGTGCTGAGCAGGTCGCGCCCCAACTGGGTCGACACCGCCAGGGTCGTCAGCCCAAACGCCAGGACGATACCCAGCAGATACCCCTTGAGCAGCACCACCAGGGAAATCCAGACCTTGCCCGGCAGCTCGCCGCTCAGCAGTCCGTTGTACAAGGCGCTGGCGGTTTGCAGGAAACCCGGCAGCAACAGGTCATTGTTCTGGTACCGGGCCACCGCCTCCCACAACAGCGCCAGCAGCAAAAGGATCAGGCTCTTGCGCAGCCAGCCCTGCTGCAACAGACGCTGGCCCAGGGGCAATTCCCGCTCCAGTGGGACGTGGGCCAGGGGTTGCAGGTCAACTTCATATTCTTCGCGCACAGGCGCTAAACGGCTCATGGCTCGTCCCTCTCAATACGCGATACGGATGTCGGCAAAATCCAGCTCTCGTTCGGTGTCAGGGCCGGAGCCTTGCTCGAACAGCAGCCGATGTATCCGCCGGGCCGTCTGCTGGAATGCCACGCCACCCAGGCTATGCAGATCGAATTGATGGCTGTGGATTTCCGCCCGTACACGCCCCGGATGCGGTGAGAGCAGCAGGATACGATTGCCCACTACCAGCGCCTCTTCGATGGAGTGAGTGACGAACAGCAGCGTGAAGCGCACCTCTTCCCAGAGCAGCAGCAATTCCTCCTGCATCTTGCGGCGGGTCAGGGCATCGAGGGCGGCGAAGGGCTCGTCCATCAAGAGGATCTTCGGTTGCATCGCGAGCGCCCTGGCGATGGCGACACGGGCCTTCATGCCACCGGACAACGTGTGAGGATAGGCATCGACAAAGGCGCCCAACCCGACCTTGTCCAGGTAATGCAACGCCCGCTCTTCGGCCTCGTCGCGCTTGAGGGTGCGCGAGGCCAGGAGTGCGAACATCACATTCTGCTTGACGGTTTTCCAGGGCGGCAGTTGATCGAATTCCTGGAACACCACGACCCGGTCGGGCCCTGGTGCGTTGACGGCTTCTCCTTGCAGGCGGATCTCGCCTTCCTGCGGTGCGATGAAACCGCCAATAGACTTGAGCAACGTGGACTTGCCGCAACCCGACGGGCCGAGCAGCACGAAGCGGTCCGCCGGATCGACGTCGAAACTGACTCGATGGGTGGCCCGCACCACACGCTGCGAGGTGCGGTACTCCAGGCTGACGTTATCCACTGACAACAACGGGGTATCGGTGCGAGCGGGGCTGCTGGCCGCGTGGCCTTGCAATGGCGCGTTCATGACGGTCAGCTCCCCTGCAGCGGCTTGGCGTCCTGGAAGAAATAATCCTCCCAGGAGGCCGGCTTGTTCTTGATCGCGCCGACGCGGTACAGGAATTCGGCCAGCGGGTAGGTGTTCTTCGGCGTGACCGTGAATTCGATCTGCGGGTTCTCGATGATTTTCAGCAGCGTCGCCCGGTCGATCCTGGCCTGGGTCACTCGCAGGTAGGTATCCGCCGCCGCGCCTTTGTCCTTCTGGGCAAACTCGGCCGCTTCGGTCAGCGCCTCGACGAACGCCTTGTAGGTCTTCGGGTTCTCATCGCGGAACTTCTCGGTGGCGAACAGCACCGTGGGCGAGTTCGGTCCCAATACATCATAGGAATTGAGCACCACGTGAACGCCAGGATTCTGCAGCGCCTGGTCCTGGAATGGCGGGTTGGAGAAATGCCCGGTCAACTCCGTGCCACCGGCGATCAAAGCCGCCGTCGCGTCCGGATGCGGAACGGCCAGGGTGTACTTGTCCAGGCGATTGAATTCCTTGTCACCCCATTGCTTGGCGGCGGCGTACTGCAGGAAACGTGACTGCACCGAAACGCCCACCGCAGGCACCGCGATACGGTCCTGCTCGGTGAAGTCGGCGATGGTCTTGACCTTGGGGTTGTTGCTCAACAGGTAATAGGGAAAGTTGCCCAGGGAAGCCACTGCCTTGACGTTCTGCTTACCGCGGGTGCGGTCCCAGATGGTCAGCAATGGCCCGACCCCGGCGCCGGCAATGTCGATGGAGCCCGAGAGTAACGCATCGTTGACTGCCGCGCCGCCGGACAACTGGGTCCAGTCGACCTTGATGTCGATGCCTCCTGCTTGCCGTGTTTCTCGATCAACTGCTGATCACGGACCACGTTCAGCAGCAGGTACACGATGCCGAACTGCTCGGCGATCCGAATCTCACCCTCGGCGCGGGCGCTGGAAGGCGCCACCAGGCTACCGGCCAGCAGGCTGAATCCCAGGCCGATGGCAGCAGCCAACGGCGCAAAAGCAATGCGCTTGGACATGTTGATTCTCCGGGCTCTTTGCGCGTGCGCAGCCGATCAGAAAGGGGCGTCGCCCTGGATGGTGGTGCGGAACAACTTGCGGCGCAGATGACTTGGGCAACCGGCAGCCAGATGGATCAATGAACGGTTGTCCCAGAACACCAAGTCGTGGGGCTGCCATTGATGGCGATAGATGTTCTGGGGCAACACGCTGTGTGCGTGCAGCTCGGCCAGCAGCGCTTGGCTTTCGTCCTCCGGCAGACCGACGATGCGGGTGGTGAAGCCTTCGCTGACGAACAACGCCTTGCGCCCGGTTTCCGGGTGGGTGCGCACGATCGGGTGGACGACTTCGGCGACCTGGGCCAGTTGTTCCGGTGTCAGGGTCGGTCGCCAGTTGCCTTCGAATTTGCTTTCGCTGTAGCGCGCCGTATAGGAGTGCGCCGCCAAACGGCCCTCCACCGCTTTACGCAATGCCTCGGGCAAACCGTCCCAGGCCTTGTGCATGTCGGCGAACAGGGTGTCGCCACCTTCGCTCGGCAACTCCTGGGCGTGGAGCATCGACCCCAGGCTGGGCAATGGCTTATAGGAAAGGTCGGAATGCCAGAACTTCCCGGCGTCGCCCAGGCCGATGGACTGGCCGTTCTCGATGATATTGGAGACGATGAGAATTCCCGGATGCCCGGCCAACAGGAACTGCTTGAGCACATGAATCTGCAGCACGCCAAAACGACGGCTGAAGGCGATGTGCTGGTCGGGGGTGATGCGCTGGTCGCGGAACACTACGACGTGGTGGTCCAGATGCGCCCGATGGATACGGGCGAAATCCTGATCGTTGAGCGGCCGGGACAGGTCCAGGCCAAGGATCTCGGCGCCAACGGCGTCGTTGAACGGACGGATTTCGAACCTTTGCGACGCGATATGCTCGCCGCTTGGAAAATCCGAGGAATAGGAAACGGCTGGCATACATCACTCCCACGCACGGCGCGCTTCACGGGCGCGCATCGATCAAAAACTCACGGCATGGCCGTATGGGTTCGTGTCGTGCGGCGCGCCGATTGGTCGGCAGGTACGCAGGGGTATGACTTTATAGGTATAAAAATCGAAATTTAAATACCGTTAACGAATAACTATATGGCGTTTATAGAAATGAGCAGCATGCGGAACCTGTGGCGAGGGAGCTTGCTCCCGCTGGGTCGCGCAGCGGCCCCTGAAAAGCGATGAGCGCTTCGCACTCAAGCGGGAGCAAGCTCCCTCGCCACAAAAGCTTCAAGCTCTCAAACTCAAACTCAAGTTCTCAAGCAGCCAAGGCTACCGCTCGTGCAACGCCTCGGCCCGGGCCTTGATGATGGGTTTGAGCAGGTAGCTGAGCACGGTTTTCTTGCCGGTGATGATGTCCACCGAGGCCACCATGCCTGGGATGATCAGCAGCGGTTTTTCATCCGTGCCCAGGTGGCTGCGCTCGGTGCGCAGCTTGATGATGTAGTAGGTGGTTTTCTTGTCTTCGTCGGTGACGGTGTCGGCACCGATCTGTTCCAGCTTGGCTTTCAGCCCACCGTAGATGGTGTAGTCATAGGCGGTGAATTTCACCGTGGCATCCTGGCCGGGGTGCAGGAAGGCGATGTCCTGGGGACGGATTTTCGCTTCCACCAGAAGAGTGTCGTCCAGCGGCACGATTTCCACCAGGTCGCTGCCGGGCTGGATCACCCCGCCGATGGTGTTCACCAGCATCTTGTTAACGATACCCCGTACCGGCGACGTTACCAGGGTCCGGCTCACGCGGTCCTCCAGGGCCTTGCCGGTCGCCTGGGCCTTGTTCAGGTCGGTACGCGCCTCGTTGAGCTGGGTCAGCGCTTCACTGCGGAACTTGCCACGGGTCTCGTCGATCTTGCGTTGCACTTCCTTGATCGCCGATTCGGCGCGAGGAATCGCCAGCGTCGTGGCATCCAGTTGCCCACGGGTCTCGACTTCAGCGCGCTTGAGCCGCAACACTTCCACCGGCGACACCGCGCCCTGGGCCACCAGCGGTTCGGACATGTTGATTTCCTGGCGTTGCAACGCCAGGCCGGAACGGTACTGCGCCTGCTTCGAAACGAACTCACGCAACTCCTGCTGGCGCTGGACCAGTTGTTCCTGCAACCCGCCGATTTCATCGTGCAACTGCTGGCGACGGCTGATGTACAGCGACTCTTCACTGGCGGCCTGACCCGGCACAGCCTTGAGTACATCGGCCGGGAAGTTCAGCGGCCGGTCATCGACCTCGGCACTCAATCGCTCGACCCGCAGCAGCATCGACAGGCGATCCGCCTCGGTTTCCCCCACATTCGAGACAAACCGTGTGTCGTCCAGGCGAATCAAAGGCGCACCGGCCTCGACGATCTGCCCTTCCTTGACGAACAGCTCGGCGACGATGCCGCCCTCCAGGTTCTGGATCTTCTGGATCTTGGACGACGGAATCGCCTTGCCATCGCCCTTGGTCACTTCGTCGACCACGGCGAAGTTGGCCCATAGCACCAGGAACACGAAGAACGCGATGATGCCCCAGATCGTCAGGCGCACCACTCGCGGGGCGTCTTCGATCAGGGCCTTGTTGACCTCCGGCAGGGGCTGGCCGTGCAACGAAGCGGAGCCTTTGAAATAGCGGCTCACGGAATCCTTGAAACCCGACTTAAGCAACACTGATCTGCCCCTTCTTCAACGCTTCCATCACGGCAGCTTTCGGGCCGTCGGCCAGGATCTGTCCACGGTCGATCACCAGCAGGCGATCCACCAGCGACAGCAAGGATGCCCGGTGCGTCACCAGCAGCACGGTCTTGTTCTCCACCACCGCGGCCAGGCGCTGCTTGAGGCGCTCCTCACCGGTGTTGTCCATGGCGCTGGTGGGTTCGTCCAGCAGCAGGATGGGTGGGTTAAGCAGCAACGCGCGGGCCAGGGCAACGTTCTGGCGCTGGCCGCCGGACAGGTTCTGTCCGCGCTCGCCGACCTGCAGCTCATAGCCTTGTGGATGCAGGCGCGCAAACTCATGCACGCCCGCCAGTTCGGCGGCCTGGAGCACCAACTCGTCTTCGACGTAGCGGGCGCCTGAGGTCAGGTTATCCCGCAGGGTGCCGGCCAATAGCTGGATGTCCTGAGGGACATAGCCGACGTTGTAGCGCAACTCGCTGACATCGACCTGGCGGATGTCCACGCCGTCCACCAGCAAGGCGCCATCGTCCGGCTGGTAAAGACCCACCAGCAACTTCGCCAGGGAGCTCTTGCCCGAACCGCTACGGCCGATGATGCCGATTTTTTCACCGGGCTTGATCACCAGGTTGATGTTCTTCAGCGCGGGGTTCTGCTGGTTCGGGTAAGTGAAATTCAACTGGCGGCATTCGATGGCGCCCTGCAGGACCTTGCGGCTCAACGGGCGCTCGTCGAAATTGCGCTCCTGGGGCAGCTCCATCATCTGATCGACGGACGTCATGGTTACCCGCGCCTGCTGGTAGCGGGTCAGCAAGCCCGACAACGACGCCAACGGGCTGAGGGCGCGGCCACTGAGCATGTAGCAGGCAACCAGCCCCCCCATGCTCAGGTTGCCGGCGATGATCAGGTAGACACCGAAGACGATCATGATCACGCCAGCCAGTTGCTGGATCAGCAAGGTGATGTTCATCGCCAGCCCGGAGAGCATTTTTACCCGCAGCTCGAGACGGCTGAGGGTGCCGATGGTCTGTTCCCACTGGTATTGGCGTTCGCTCTCGGCGTTGTTGACCTTCACCGCATCCAGGCCGGCCAGGGTCTCGATCAGGCTGGACTGGCGCTCGGCGCCCAGGGCCATGGTCCGTTCCATGGTCGCCACCAGGGGCTTCTGCAACGCGTAGCCGATCAACAGGGCAATCGGGAACGCCAGCACCGGAATCCACACCAGGTGCCCACCGATGATCGCGATGACCATGAAGATCAACAGAGTGAACGGCAGGTCGATCAGGCTGGTGAGGGTCAGCGAGGCGAGGAAGTCCCGCAGGCTCTGGAACTCATGAATGTTCTGGGCAAAGCTGCCGACCCGTGCCGGACGGTATTTCATCGCCATGCCGACGATACGCTCGAACAGCGTGGCGGAAATGATCAGGTCGGTTTTCTTGCCCGCCAGGTCCAGGCACAGGCTGCGCAACATTTTCAGGATCAGGTCGAACAGATAGGCACCGGTAATGCCGATGGCCAATACCCACAGGGTCGACTCGGCCTGGTTCGGCACCACGCGGTCATAGACGTTCATCACGAACAGCGGCGCGGCCATGGCGATGATGTTGATCAGCAGGCTGGCAGCAATCGCATCGGCGTACAGCCAACGGGAACGCTTGAGGGTGTCGCGAAACCACGAGCGCGCCCGGGGAATGAGCGTGCCGTGGTTCACATCGAATTTGTGCTGGGGTTGGGCGAAGAAGACCTTGCCGCTGTAGTCGTCGGCCAGCAACTCACGACTGACCGTCACTTCGCCGCCGTCGCTTTCGCTGAGCAGCAGCCGCGCCTGGTCATCACCGACCCAGCCCAGCAACACGGCACTGCGACCGTCCTTGAGCAGCAACAGGGCCGGCATCGCAATGGTCGGGATCTGCTCGAGCCGGCGTTGCAGTACCCGGCCTTGCAAGCCGGCCCGGGCCGCCGCGCGCGACAATAATTCGACGCTCAACCGCTGCTTGGGCAGCGGCAGGCCGGTGGTGAGCATCGCCGCGCTGGCCGGTTTCTGATGCAGCATGCAGAGCGCCAGCAACCCGTCCAGCAGCGGGTCGTCGTGCAGCGTGCGCGGGTCATGGACAAGTTCGACGCGACTGACTTCTGATTCCACGCTCTGCACTCTTGACTAATCAAACTGGATGGATGACTCAATTCATCCCAGGCAACTGGACCTTGGGTTTCACGTCATTCTGCACAACGGATGCCAACGGCGCGACTACCCCCTGACTTTTGAGCAACTCGCCCATGGTTGCCTTGATCCGGTACTGGGTGAACAGCTGCACGTTCTTGATTTCCGCCAACCGCCGGGAGGCGCTGAACAGCTCGTTTTCGCTGTCGAGCAAGTCGAGCAGGGTCCGTTCGCCGAGGCTGAACTGCTTCTGGTAGGCGTTGCGCACGCTGGCGCTGCGGTCCACGTATTGCTGGGCAATCGGCACCTGGGCGTTGGCGTTGTTGAGGGCGTTCCAGGCCAGGCCCAGTTCTTCAGTCAATTGGCGCAGGGCGTTGTTGCGGATATCCAGCGCCTGGTTGGACAGGTAGGACTTGGATTCCAGATCCGCCTTGTTGCTGCCGCCGGCATACAGGTTGAAACGCATGCGCAGCATGGCCTGCCATTCGTTGTTGTGACCGTTCTGGCCGTCCAGATCGTTATCGGCGGTGCGGCCCAGCTCGGCGTCGAAGCGTGGGTAGAAGCTCGACTTGGCGGCTTCATACTGTTTCTCGGTGGCGACAATGTCTGCTTCGGCCGAGCGCAGCACCGGGCTGTTCTCCAGCATCTGAGCGCGAGCTTCAGTCAAGTTGGCCGGCAACAGCGCCATAAAATCGGCGGGGCGCTCCAGTTGGTCGGGCAGTTGGCCCACGGCACTGAGGTAGTTGGTCTCGGCGTCGGCCAGATTGGTCTGTTCGGTGATCAAGTTGTTGCGGGCCTGGGCCACACGTGCTTCGGCCTGGTCGTGGTCGGCGCGATTGCCCACGCCGCGCTCGGTGCGCAACTTGATCTGGTCGAAGATGCGCTCGTGGCTCTTGAGGTTCTCTTCGGCCAGGCGCACGAACTCGCGCCGGGTCAGCACATCCAGGTAGACCTGGGCCACGGTCAGCCCGGTGCGCTCGGAGGTATCGAGCAACGAATAGGCGCGGGCATTAACGGTGGCTTGTTGACGCCCCACTTCGCTGGAGGTCGCAAAACCGTCAAAAACCATTTGTGTCAGGCGCAGGCTCGACTCGCTACGGTTCAGGGTTTCCCAGTGATTGTTGTTGCCCGACCGGGTGGTGACGCTGTCGGTGCCTTCGCGACCGTACCCGGCGGCGAGGTCCACCCTAGGCAAATAACCGCCCTTGGCAGCTTTCAATTGGTAATCGGCAGCCAGTCGGCTGTTCACGCCGGCCTGGATTTCAGGGTGGACATCCAATGCCTGTTGCATGGCCTGCGGCAAGGTTTGTGCTTGAACGAAACTGGCGGCGAGAGCGAAAGGTAAAGCCGTGAACAAGTGCGAACGCATGGTGTTTTTTCTTCCTGAAACGCTTGTCTTGGATCACAGCGAAACGAGGCGCTGCATCGGATGATGGCTACCGTAATTACCGTATGTCGGAAAATTCGAAACAGGTACTGAATCTTGCACCGAAAGAACGGGTCGCCGCTTAAATATCAATGTGACATGACCGATACAATTGTTTAGGATGCCCGGAAGAAGGTCAATAGTTTGGCGGAAACAAAAATCATGGAAATTTAAGCCAAATAATTGACATTCGGAAGCGTCAAAACAACCTTACTTAGTAAAGCCAAAACGTCCAGACCGCGGCTATCCACAGCTTGCGGGCCCATGGAAGTTTACTGAACGTGGCATCCGGAGAGTCATCAATGAGCAGCGTTATTGCCGTCGTCAAAAGCATTGTCGGTCAGGTTTTCGCCGTATCCCCGGAGGGTATCCGGCGCGTACTCATTGAAGGCGATCGCCTGTTTACGGGCGATCAGTTGGACACCGGCCCTGCCGGCTCCGTCACCCTGGACCTGGCCGATGGCCGCACACTCGACCTGGGTCGGGACACCCAGTGGAGCGCCAACGCCCCGGACTCTTCCACTGACCTTGCACAAGCCACTGCCCAGGCCGCTCCGTCGGTAGAAGAACTGCAGCAAGCCATCGCCGCCGGTGTCGACCCGACCACAGCCCTGGAAGCCACCGCCGCCGGAGCTGGCGAAGCGAGTGCCGGTGGTTCCGCCGGGGGCGGCCACAGCGTTGTAGTGCTGGATGCCACGGCCGGCAACGTCAATCCGACTGTCGGGTTCCCGACTGAAGGCTTGGGCGCGACCGCCACCACAGACAACAACATCACCGGCCTGGCCACCAACGCCAATACCACTGCCAACACCCTGATCAATTCGACGCTGACGCTGAGCGCCACCCCGACCCTGACCGAGGCCGGTGGTGTACTGGTCTATACCGCGACCGTTACCCAGGCGCCCCTGACCGACCTGACCGTGACGCTGTCCAATGGCTCGGTGATCGTGATTTCCGCCGGACAGACCACCGGCAGCGTCAACGTCCCACTGGCACCGAACGACACCGTCTACAACGATCCGAGCCAGATCAACGTGACCGTGACCGGCGCCAACGGTGGCAACGGCATTGCCGTGACCCTGCCGACCACACCGGCCGTGACCCAGATCACCGACACCATCGACACCACCAACGTCACCCTGACCGCAGGCGAGACGGTGACCGAAGGCGGTCAGATCACCTACACAGCGACATTGACCAACCCGGCGCAAACGCCAGTGACCGTGACCTTGAGCAATGGCTCGGTCATTACCATCGCAGCGGGGCAGACCACCGGCACTGTTGCCGTCGATACTCCTGCCAACGACGTCTACAACAATGGCAGCACGGTCAGCACCACCATCACCGGGGCAACCGGCGGCAACTTTGAAAACCTGGTGCAGAGCACCGCGCCGGCGGTCACCACCATCACCGACTCGATCGACACCACGACCGTGACGTTGACCGCTACACCGACCGTGAATGAAAACGGCACCATCACTTACACCGCGACCCTGACCGATGCCCAGGGCAATCCAGTCACTGCGCAAAACGGTCCAGTCACCGTCACCCTGGACAGCGGCAAGACCATTACCATCGAAGCCGGTGCAAGTGCGGGTACGCTGGACGTGGCCGTTGGCAACGACGTGTACCTGGGGCCGGCCACCATCAGCGAAAGCATCAGCACCGCGACCGGCGGTAATCTGGAAGCCATCGCACCGAATACCGCTCCGGTCAGCACCGTCGTCAACGATGTGAACGACACCACGACCGTAACGCTGACGGCCACGCCGACTGTCAATGAAAACGGCACCATTACCTACACCGCTACGCTGACCAATGCCCAAGGCAATCCAGTCACTGCGCAAAACGGTCCTGTAACGGTCACCCTCGACAGCGGCAAGACCATCACCATCGAGACCGGTGCAAGTGCGGGTACGTTGGACGTGGCCGTCGGCAACGACGTGTACCAGGGTCCGACCACCATCAGCGAAAGCATCAGCACCGCGACCGGCGGCAATCTGGAAGCCATTGCCCCGAATACCGCTCCGGTCAGCACCGTCGTCAATGATGTGAACGACACCACCACCGTAACGCTGACCGCGACGCCGACTGTCAATGAAAACGGCACCATTACCTACACCGCAACCCTGACCGATGCCAAAGGCAACCCGGTCACCGCGCAAAACGGGCCTGTCACCGTCACGTTGGACAGTGGTAAAACCATCACCATCGAAACCGGTGCAAGTGCGGGCACGTTGGACGTGGCCGTTGGCAATGATGTGTACCAGGGTCCAACCACGATCAGCGAAAGCATCAGCACCGCGACCGGCGGTAATCTCGAAGCCATCACACCGAATGCCGTTCCGGTCAGCACTGTCGTCAATGATGTAAACGACACCACCACCGTGACGCTGACCGCTACACCGACCGTGAACGAAAACGGCACCATCACTTACACCGCGACCCTGACCGATGCCAAAGGCAACCCGGTCACCGCTCAGAACGGTCCAGTCACCGTTACCCTCGACAGCGGCAAAACCATCACCATCGAAACCGGTGCAAGTGCGGGTACGTTGGACGTGGCCGTTGGCAATGATGTGTACCAGGGTCCAACCACGATCAGCGAAAGCATCAGCACCGCGACCGGCGGTAATCTCGAAGCCATCGCACCGAATACCGCTCCGGTCAGCACCGTCGTCAACGATGTGAACGACACCACGACCGTGACGCTGACCGCCACGCCGACCGTGAATGAAAACGGCACCATTACCTACACCGCTACGCTGACCGACGCTCAAGGCAATCCAGTCACTGCGCAAAACGGTCCAGTCACCGTCACCCTCGACAGCGGCAAGACCATTGCCATCGAAGCCGGTGCAAGTGCGGGTACGCTGGACGTGGCCGTTGGCAACGACGTGTACCTGGGGCCGACCACCATCAGCGAAAGCATCAGCACCGCGACCGGCGGTAATCTGGAAGCCATCGCACCGAATACCGCTCCGGTCAGCACTGTCGTCAACGATGTGAACGACACCACCACCGTAACGCTGACCGCTACGCCGACCGTGAATGAAAACGGCACCATCACTTACACCGCGACCCTGACCGATGCCCAAGGCAACCCGGTCACCGCGCAGAACGGTCCTGTAACGGTCACCCTCGACAGCGGCAAGACCATCACCATCGAGACCGGTGCAAGTGCGGGTACGTTGGACGTGGCCGTCGGCAACGACGTGTACCAGGGTCCGACCACCATCAGCGAAAGCATCAGCACCGCGACCGGCGGCAATCTGGAAGCCATTGCCCCGAATACCGCTCCGGTCAGCACCGTCGTCAATGATGTGAACGACACCACCACCGTAACGCTGACCGCGACGCCGACTGTCAATGAAAACGGCACCATTACCTACACCGCTACGCTGACCAATGCCCAGGGCAACCCGGTCACTGCGCAGAATGGTCCGGTCACCGTCACCCTCGACAGCGGCAAGACCATCACCATCGAAGCCGGCGCAAGTGCAGGTACGCTGGATATCAGCGTCGGCAACGATGTGTACCAAGGTCCAACGACGGTTACCGAATCGATCAAAGATGCGACCGGCGGCAACCTCGAAGCCATTGCTCCGAATACCGCTCCGGTCAGCACCGTCGTCAACGATGTGAACGACACCACCACCGTAACGCTCACCGCTACACCGACCGTGAACGAAAACGGCACCATCACTTACACCGCTACGCTGACCGATGCCAAAGGCAATCCAGTCACCGCGCAGAACGGGCCAGTCACCGTCACGCTGGACAGCGGCAAGACCATCACCATCGAAGCCGGTGCAAGTGCGGGCACGTTGGATGTCAGCGTTGGCAACGATGTTTACCAAGGCCCAACGACGGTTACCGAATCGATCAAAGATGCGACCGGCGGCAACCTCGAAGCCATCGCACCGAATACCGCTCCGGTCAGCACCGTCGTCAACGATGTGAACGACACCACCACCGTGACGTTGACTGCCACACCGATCGTGAACGAAAACGGCACCATCACTTACACCGCCACGCTGACCGATGCCAAAGGCAACCCGGTCACTGCGCAGAATGGTCCTGTAACGGTCACCCTCGACAGCGGCAAAACCATCACCATCGAGACCGGTGCAAGTGCGGGTACGCTGGAGGTCAGCGTTGGCAACGATGTTTACCAAGGCCCAACGACCGTTAGCGAATCGATCAAAGATGCGACCGGTGGCAATCTCGAAGCCATTGCCCCGAATACCGCTCCGGTCAGCACTGTCGTCAACGATGTAAACGACACCACCACCGTAACGCTGACCGCTACGCCGATCGTGAATGAAAACGGCACCATCACTTACACCGCGACCCTGACCGATGCCCAAGGCAACCCGGTCACCGCGCAGAACGGTCCTGTGACGGTCACCCTCGACAGCGGCAAAACCATCACCATCGAGACCGGTGCAAGTGCGGGTACGCTGGAGGTCAGCGTTGGCAACGACGTGTACCAAGGCCCAACGACGGTTACCGAGTCGATCAAGGACGCAGCCGGTGGCAACCTCGAAGTCATCGCTCCGAATACCGCTCCTGTCAGCACCGTCGTCAACGATGTAAACGACACCACAACCGTAACGTTGACTGCTACACCGACCGTCAATGAAAACGGCACGATCACCTACACCGCAACCCTGACCGATGCCCAAGGCAATCCAGTCACCGCGCAGAACGGACCGGTGACGGTCACGCTGGACAGCGGCAAAACTATCACCATCGAAACCGGTGCAAGTGCAGGTACGTTGGATGTGGCCGTTGGCAACGACGTGTATCAGGGTCCAACCAGCATCAGCGAAAGCATCAGCACCGCTGCTGGTGGCAACCTTGAAGCCATTGCCCCGAATACCACTCCGGTCAGCACTGTCGTCAATGATGTAAACGACACCACCACCGTAACGCTCACCGCTACACCGACTGTCAATGAAAATGGCACCATCACTTACACCGCCACGCTGACCGATGCCAAAGGCAACCCGGTCACTGCGCAGAATGGTCCTGTAACGGTCACCCTCGACAGCGGCAAAACCATCACCATCGAAGCCGGCGCAAGTGCAGGTACGTTGGATGTGGCCGTTGGCAATGACGTGTATCAGGGTCCAACGACGGTTACCGAGTCGATCAAGGACGCAGCCGGTGGCAACCTCGAAGTCATCGCTCCGAATACCGCTCCTGTCAGCACCGTCGTCAACGATGTAAACGACACCACAACCGTAACGTTGACTGCTACACCGACCGTCAATGAAAACGGCACGATCACCTACACCGCAACCCTGACCGATGCCCAAGGCAATCCAGTCACCGCGCAGAACGGACCGGTGACGGTCACGCTGGACAGCGGCAAAACTATCACCATCGAAACCGGTGCAAGTGCAGGTACGTTGGATGTGGCCGTTGGCAACGACGTGTATCAGGGTCCAACCAGCATCAGCGAAAGCATCAGCACCGCTGCTGGTGGCAACCTTGAAGCCATTGCCCCGAATACCACTCCGGTCAGCACTGTCGTCAATGATGTAAACGACACCACCACCGTAACGCTCACCGCTACACCGACTGTCAATGAAAATGGCACCATCACTTACACCGCCACGCTGACCGATGCCAAAGGCAACCCGGTCACTGCGCAGAATGGTCCTGTAACGGTCACCCTCGACAGCGGCAAAACCATCACCATCGAAGCCGGCGCAAGTGCAGGTACGTTGGATGTGGCCGTTGGCAATGACGTGTATCAGGGTCCAACCAGCATCAGCGAAAGCATCAGCACCGCTGCTGGTGGCAACCTTGAAGCCATTGCCCCGAATACCGCTCCGGTCAGCACTGTCGTCAACGATGTAAACGACACCACCACCGTAACGCTGACCGCTACGCCGATCGTGAATGAAAACGGCACCATCACTTACACCGCGACCCTGACCGATGCCCAAGGCAACCCGGTCACCGCGCAGAACGGTCCTGTGACGGTCACCCTCGACAGCGGCAAAACCATCACCATCGAAACCGGTGCAAGTGCAGGTACGTTGGATGTGGCCGTTGGCAACGACGTGTATCAGGGTCCAACCAGCATCAGCGAAAGCATCAGCACCGCTGCTGGTGGCAACCTTGAAGCCATTGCCCCGAATACCACTCCGGTCAGCACTGTCGTCAATGATGTAAACGACACCACCACCGTAACGCTCACCGCTACACCGACTGTCAATGAAAATGGCACCATCACTTACACCGCCACGCTGACCGATGCCAAAGGCAACCCGGTCACTGCGCAGAATGGTCCTGTAACGGTCACCCTCGACAGCGGCAAAACCATCACCATCGAAGCCGGCGCAAGTGCAGGTACGTTGGACGTGGCCGTCGGCAACGACGTATACCAAGGTCCAACGACGGTTACCGAGTTGATCAAAGATGCGACCGGCGGCAACCTCGAAGCCATCTCTCCAAACACTGGCGCCGTCAGCACCGTCGTTAACGATGTGAACGACACCACCACCGTGACGCTGACCGCCACGCCGACGGTCAATGAAAACGGCACCATCACTTACACCGCTACGCTGACCGATGCCAAAGGCAACCCGGTCACTGCGCAGAATGGTCCTGTAACGGTCACCCTCGACAGCGGCAAAACCATCACCATCGAAGCCGGCGCAAGTGCAGGTACGTTGGACGTGGCCGTCGGCAACGACGTATACCAAGGTCCAACGACGGTTACCGAATCGATCAAAGATGCGACCGGCGGCAACCTCGAAGCCATCTCTCCAAACACTGACGCCGTCAGCACTGTCGTCAACGATGTGAACGACACCACCACCGTGACGCTGACCGCTACGCCGACCGTGAACGAAAATGGCACGATCACTTACACCGCTACGCTGACCGATGCCAAAGGCAATCCGGTCACCGCGCAAAATGGCCCTGTGACGGTCACCCTCGACAGCGGCAAGACCATTACCATCGAAGCCGGTGCAAGTGCGGGCACGCTGGACGTCACTGCCAGCAATGACGTTTACCAAGGCCCAACAACCATTACCGAGTCGATCAAAGAAGCCTCCGGTGGCAACCTCGAAGCCATCGGCGTCGACAAGACCGACGCATCGACGGCTATTGGCGACTCGGTCGACACCACCACCGTCAGCATCAGCGGCAGCACGTCAGTCACCGAAGGCCAGGCCGCGACCTACACCGTCAGCCTGACCAACCCGGCACAGACCGAGGTCACCCTCAAGCTCGTCTACAGCGGCACCGCTGCCGACGGCACGGACTTCACCGGCGTCTACACCGTGAAGATCCCGGCCAACGCCACCAGCGCGACCTTCGACGTGGCGACGCTGGACGACAAGATCACCGAAGGCACTGAGAACTTCGTGGTCAAGATCGATTCGGCGACCGGTGGCAACTTCGAGCAATTGGCGATCAGCGGCACCAACGGCAGCGTCAGCACCTCGATCATCGACAACGATGCGCCACCGGTACTCGACCTGGATACCAACAACTCCAGCGGTAAGACCGGAGCCGACTACCAGGTCACCTTCACTGAAGGCACCGCCGGCCCTGGCGTGTCGATTGGCGATACCGACCTGAAGATCACCGACCCGGACAGCACCCTGCTGACCGGCGCCACCGTCGTGCTGACCAACCGCCAGCCGGGCGATGAGCTGAACCTGGGTAACAGCGTCAACGGCATCAGCATCAACGCCAACAGCACCAACGGCACGGTCACGCTGACGATGTCGGGCAACGCGACGCTGGCCGACTACATGCAGCAGATCAAGAACATCACCTTCATCAACAACAGCGAAGATCCGAGCAGCGTGCCGCGCATCATCACCGTGACGGTGACCGATGGCGGCAATTACTCCAACACCGCCACCACCACCGTGAACGTGGTCGGGGTCAACGATGCACCAGTGGCTGCCGGTGGCTCTGTAACCGGTACCGAAGACACTTCGCTGGTCCTCGGCTGGTCGACCTTTGGCGTCAGTGACGTCGACAGTGCCGCCTCCAGCCAGGGCGTGAAGATCACCGGCCTGCCGGGTGACGGCAAGTTGCAGTACCTGGACGGCGCAACCTGGAAGGACGTGGCCAACAACCAGACCTTCACCAAGGCTGACATCGACGGCGGCAAGCTGCGCTTCACACCGGATACCAACGAGTCCGGGGCCAATGGCAACCCGGCCGGCGTGGGCGACCAGAAGTCCGATTACGCGCAGATCCAGTTCCAGCCCACCGACGGCCAGGCGCTGGGCAGTACCAGCACCGTGAAGATCGACATCACCCCGGTGGCAGATGCGCCGAGCCTGAGCGTGGCCGGCAACAACGTGACCTCCACCGGCCTGATCAAGGAAGTCTGGACCGGCCTGTCGGGCCTGGGCACCGATGGCAGCGGCGCGGCGTCCGGCACGCTCAAGTCGGTGATCGATGCCGCCGGCACACCGAACAGCACCAGCACCGTGACCAACGTGCAGTCCGACAGCAACGTGAACGCCGGCACGGCGTCGAAAACGTCGGGCCTGATCTACCTTGAAGCGGGCAAGACCTACACCTTCAGCGGCACCGGCGATGACAGCCTGCTGGTGACCGTCGGCGGCAAGGACGTGGCAGGCATCACCTGGGGCGCGGGCGGCAAGTTGAACGGCTCGTTCACGCCGACCACCAGCGGCTACTACACCCTCGATATCTACCACCACAACCAGACCGGCCCGGGCAGCTATGACGTCAATCTGTCGGTCAACGGCAGCACACCAGTCGACCTCAGCAACGCAGGCGTACCGCTGTACACCAGCGTGACCGATCTGACGAACGCCGGCGTGACCGTCTCCGACCTGCACGGCACCAACGGCGAAGGCTACTACGACGGCTTCAAGCTCAACGAAGGCGTCGCAGGCACCAGCGTGCATCTGTCGAAGATCACCACCGCCCTGACCGACACCGATGGCTCCGAAACGCTGAGTGTGAAACTCAGCGGTATCCCGCAAGGCAGCGTGCTGAGTGACGGCGCGGGCCACACCGCGACCGTAGGCGGCAACGGTGAAGCCGTGGTCAGCGGTTGGAACCTGGGTAGCCTGACCCTGACGCCACCGGCCCAGTACAACGGCCAGTTCAACCTGACCGTCACCTCGACCTCCACCGAAAACCTCGGCGGATCGGCAGCCACCACGGCGCAGATTCCGGTCACGGTGTACCCGGCGGTCAATGCTGCACCGATCCTCGACCTGGACGCCAACAACTCCAGCGGCAAGACCGGTAGTGATTACCAGACAAGCTTCACCGAAGGCACCCCGGGGCCAGGCGTGTCGATCGGCGACACCGACCTGAAGATCATCGACCCGGACAACACCCTGCTGACCGGCGCCACCGTCGTGCTGACCAACCGCCAGCCGGGCGATGCGCTGAACCTGGGCAACAGCGTCAACGGCATCAGCATCAACGCTAACAGCACCAACGGCACCTTCACGCTGACGCTGTCGGGCAACGCGACGCTGGCTGACTACATGCAGCAGATCAAGAACATCACCTTCATCAACAGCAGTGACGACCCAAGCAGCGTGCCGCGCATCATCACCGTGACGGTGACGGATGGCAGCAACTACTCCAACACCGCCACCACCACCGTGAACGTGGTCGGGGTCAACGATGCGCCGGTCGCCACCGGTGGCGCAGTGACCGGTACCGAAGACACGTCACTGGTCCTCGGCTGGTCGACCTTTGGCGTCAGCGACGTGGACACTGCCGCCGCCAGCCAGGGCGTGAAGATCACCGGCCTGCCGGGTGACGGCAAGTTGCAGTACCTGGACGGCGCAACCTGGAAGGACGTGGCCAACAACCAGACCTTCACCAAGGCTGACATCGACGGCGGCAAGCTGCGCTTCACACCGGATACCAACGAGTCCGGGGCCAATGGCAACCCGGCCGGCGTGGGCGACCAGAAGTCCGATTACGCGCAGATCCAGTTCCAGCCCACCGACGGCCAGGCGCCGGGCAATACCAGCACCGTGAAGATCGACATCACCCCGGTGGCAGATGCGCCGAGCCTGAGCGTGGCCGGCAACAACGTGACCTCCACCGGCCTGATCAAGGAAGTCTGGACAGGCCTGTCGGGCCTGGGCACCGATGGCAGCGGCGCAGCGTCCGGCACCCTCAAGTCGGTGATCGATGCCGCCGGCACGCCGAACAGCACCAGCACCGTGACCAACGTGCAGTCTGACGGTAACGTAAACGCCGGCACAGCGTCGAAAACATCGGGCCTGATCTACCTCGAAGCCGGCAAGACTTACACCTTCAGCGGCACCGGCGACGACAGCCTGTTGGTGACCGTCGGCGGCAAGGACGTGGCTGCTACTACCTGGGGCGCGGGCGGCAAGCTGAACGGTTCATTCACAGCGACCACCAGCGGCTACTACACCCTGGATATCTACCACCACAATCAGCATAACGTGGGCAACTACGACGTGAATCTGTCGGTCAACGGCAGCACGCCAGTCGACCTCAGCAGCGCAGGCGTGCCGCTGTACACCGGCGTGGCCGATCTGGCGAACGCCGGCGTGACCGTGTCCGACCTGCACGGCAGCAATGGCGAAGGCTACTACGACGGCTACAAGCTCAACGAAGGCGCCGAAGGGACCAGCGTGCATCTGTCGAAGATCACCACCGCCCTGAGCGACACCGACGGCTCCGAAAAACTGAGCGTGAAGATCGCAGGCATGCCAGAGGGCAGCGTGCTGACCGACGGCGCGGGCCACACCGCCACCGTGGGCAGCAACGGCGAAGCATCGGTCAGCGGCTGGAACCTGGGTAGCCTGACCCTGACGCCGCCGGCCTACTACAACGGTCACCTGGACCTGACCGTGACCTCCACGTCCACGGAAACCCTCGGCGGGTCGGCGGTGACCACCGCGCATATTCCGGTCACCGTGTACCCGGCGGTCTACAACGCCGCGACCGCGACCTCGGGCAGTGACAACGTCACCGGCACCGATGGCAACGACATCATGGTCGCCGACATCGGCGGGTTGACCGTGGTGCCGGGCGTCAACTACAACATCGCGTTCATGGTCGACAGCTCCGGCAGCATGAGTTCGGCGTCCGTCGCTGCGGCCAAGGACTCGTTGGCCCAGGTGTTCAACACCCTCAAGCAGAGCCTGGGCAGCAATTCCGGGACGGTGAACATCTTCCTCGCGGACTTCGACACCCAGGTGAACAAGAACGTTGCGGTGAACCTCAATGACCCCAACGCACTGACACTGCTCAAGAACGTACTCGACTCGATGGTGTCCGGCGGCAGCACCAACTACGAAGACGTGTTCAAGACCACGGCGAACTTCTTCAACAGCACACAGGCCCTGAGCAACACCGGCGCGAAGAACCTGACGTACTTCATCACCGACGGCCAGCCGACCCTCTACCAGTCCGGCGAACAGACGAACCCGACGCTGTACGGCAACGTCAAGCTCGATGATGTCTTGAGCGCGGCCGACTACACCGTCGGCAAGTACTACACCCAGACAATCGACAACAAGCACAAATTCACCATCTACGAAGACGGTGACATGTACCTGTCGACCAAAGACGGCAAGCATTGGGATGACAGCTATGTCGGCACGGTGCATGCCCAAGGCGACGGCACTTTCGAATTCTCCTACCTGGACGGTACCGGCTATGCCGATTCCTGGGCAGCGACGGGGTCGAGTGCCAGCTTCACCCTGCTCAAAGGCCTGAGCAACGTCGAAGCCATCGGCCTGAACAATGACGTCACCCTGAACGACCTCAAGCCATACGACTCGGATCAGACGCCACAGACCAACATCGACCCGAGCAACCTGGCCAACTCGATCATCGGCCACACCGAAGCGACCCTGCCGGGCGCGGATACGGTCAACGGTGGCGAAGGCAACGACATCCTGTTTGGCGACCTGGTGAGCTTCAACGGCGTCACCGGCGAGGGTTACCAGGCCATCCAGGCGTTCGTGGCCCAGCAGAGCGGCGTGGACGTCAGCAAGGTCACCACCAGTAACGTGCACCAGTACATCACCGAGCACTACACCGCGTTCGATGTGTCCGGTGCCCACGATGGCAACGACACGCTGTTGGGCGGCGGTGGCAATGACATTCTCTTCGGCCAGGGCGGCAACGACTCGCTCGACGGCGGCAAGGGCAATGACATTCTGCTCGGCGGTACTGGCAACGACACGCTGATCGGTGGCCTGGGCGGCGATACCTTTGTCTGGAAGGCCGGTGACACCGGCAACGACGTGATCAAGGACTTCAAGGCTGCCGATGGCGACCGAATCGACCTGCGGGATCTGTTGCAAGGTGAATCCGGCAGCACCATCGACCACTTCCTGCAGATCAGCACAGTCGATGGCGTGTCGTCGTTGCAGGTCAGCACCACCGGCCAGTTCAACGGCGCCAACGGTGCATCGGCCGCGCCGGACGTGACGATCAAGCTGGAAGGCAACAACTGGTCGAACGTCAACCTGAACACGTTGATCGCCGGCAGTGACCCGACCATCAAGGTCGATCACAACAACAGCTGAACCTGACACATAAACGGTGGCGAGGGCGTTTGTTCCTCGCCACCGGATAAGTGTTCATACTCGCGCACAGTTGGCCTATGCTGCTCGGCATGACGCCGTTTATCCATGAGGGATGCCCGATGTTTTATGTGCAACGCGATGCACAAGGCCTACTGGTGCGCGTAGAAGCCATCGCCTATGCCGAGGCCAGCGAAACCCTGCCGGCCGACAGCCACGAGATCCAGGACTGGTTCGCCAACCAAGCCGTGGAAAACAGCCTCAAACAACTCAAGCAGAGCGACCTGGAGATGATCCGGGTACTCGACGACCTGATCCAGGTGCTGACCAGCAAAGGCGTCATCCGCGTCACCGACCTGCCCCCGGCCGCCCAGGCCAAGTTGATGGACCGCAACCAGGCCCGGGAAGCATTGGGCGGGCTGAGCCGGTTGATCGATGATGATGAGAAGGGGTTGATCTAGGCGCCCGGACCGACGCCATCGCGAGCAGGCTCGCTCCCACAGATGATCAGTGCTGACCGCAATATTCGGGGCAACACCCATCCCTTGTGGGAGCGAGCCTGCTCGCGATAGCGATCTTCAAGCCACCGGAAACCTCTCAGCCCGACGCCTGGGCTTCAAGCCGATCCATCGCCCGCTCCACCAACAAATGCACCCCATCGGCCATCCGACTGATCGCCAGGATCACACTGCGGCGTGAACCGTCGACATCGTCCGCCAGATCGGTGGCAATGGCGCTGATGGACAGCAGGTCTTCGGAGGCGTTGGCCAACAGGGTTTCGGTGTCGATGTCCGGGGCGACGATGAAGAGCTGGCCTGATGGAGGCTCGTCGACGGGTTTGGGTTTTAGGTAGTAGTCGAGGGCGCGTTCGGCGGCTTCGTCGAGTTTTTTGGCTTGCAGGGTTTCGACACGGGATTTGGAAGAGGGTTGTGGAGGGTTGGGCGTAGGTTTGAACATGGTCTGGGCTTCCTATTCAATTCAGAGCCGCCCTGGCTCGCTTGCACGCGATGAAGGGTGGCAGCTATGTGTGAGTGTGCAAGACCGAGTAAGACAACGCCCAGAACCTCGGCAGACCCGAAGGTCTCCCACACACAGCTACCATAAAACACGAGCACGAATGCACGACCGATGGCTGGTGAGATATTGGACGTTCTTTTAACCGGCTTGCACGCCAGTGTCACCGTTTTTTGAGTGACAAACCCAGATTAGCCATGAGTCCGGCGCCGGACAAGTTCACCAACTTCGCTACAACTTGAAGGAAATCTCCTAGGACCTGACTGTCCCATGCATCTGCAAGGGGCTCGGTTGTCTGGGCTGACGCCATCGCGAGCAGGCTCGCTCCCACAGGGGACTGAAGTACAACCGGGAGAGATAGGTCGGCTGTAAGGCCGCCTTCGCGAGCAAGCTCGCTCCCACAATGGGATTGAGGTACACCCGAAAGAATCAGGTCGGCTTTAAGGCCGCCTTCGCGGGCAAGCCCGCTCCCACAGTGGGATTGGAGTACACCTGAAAGAGTCAGGCCGGCTATAAGGCCGCCTCGCGACGGACGTTGATCTCGGCGCCCCGTTAACCACGCTGGCCGAACGCAGGTATTGCGCAGTGGGCATCCCGGCATGGATGCCGGGATAGCCGCGCTGGGCCATGGATGGCCCTTCGCGGCGGGCCCACGGAGCAATGCCTGCGTTCGGGCACACCGAGCCTAAGCGAGGTGCCGAGTGGTGGGGCATGAGCGCTTTGGTTACTTTCGCGCTTTTCGAAAGTGACCCGCTGTAAAAGCGGAACCCTAAGTGGCCGTTACCGCAGCAACGGATATGTACTCAAGCATCAACCCCAACGCTTAGGCCCCCCAACCAACTGCCCCTGCACCCCAAACAACCCCATCTCCCGAATCACCGCCAATTCCCCCTCAGTCTCCACCCGCTCGGCAATCAACGGCAGATCGATGCTATGGGCAGCCCGCTGGATAGCCTCGATAAACAGACGCTTATCGCTCTCCAGATCAATAGCCCGGATATAACCGCCATCGATTTTCAAATAGGCCAACCCCAACCGCGACAAGTTGCCGATCATGCTGAAACGCCCACCAAAACGCTGCAGGCTCAAGGAAAAACCGAGCTCACGCAGGCGTCGGGTCAGTTGCTCCAGCACCGCCTGCTCAGGCAGTTGCTCCTCACCAATCTCCAGGGTCAAGCGAGGCCCGAGGTTGGAATGAGCCCGCAGAATTTCAAAGACTTTATTCAACGCCTGCGGATCGGCCAGGGTGGCAGAGGACAGGTTCAGCGCCAGGGCCTCTTCGTGCCCGGCCATTTGCCTGAGCACCTGCTCGAGCATCAGGCGGTCCAGCCGCGCCGTCCAGCCGAAGCGCTCCAGCCAAGGCAGGAAACGCCCGGCGGGAATGGTCTGGCCCTGCTCGTCGAGCAGTCGCGACAGCACTTTGTAGTGCAGCACCACCTGGGTGTCCAGGGCGGCCACCACCGGCTGGAAGTACAGCTCGAAACGCTGCTGGCTCAGGGCCTGATCAAGCAGCGTGTGCCAGGCATGGTGGTCGTCGCCGACGCCGGCCACCGCGCTGTGGTCCAGGCAGGCCCAACTCGGCTCGCCCTGGCTTTCGGCCTGGGCCAGGGCCTGGTCGCCAAGCTGCAGCACCGCTTGCGGCGAGTCACCGTGGACGAATGGCGCCAGCCCGATAGCGGCCACCGATGCCATGTCGGTCGCGCCGGTAGCGTGCAGGCTCGCCAACGCGCTTTCGAGGTTCTGCGCCAGTTGCAAGGCTTCCTCGCGCACCAGCCCCGGCGCCAGCACGGCGAATTCCCCGCCGCGGACCCGCGTCACCAGGTTCTGGGTTTCCGGATACCGCTCGCACTCACGCAGCAACTGCTCGCCCACGGCCTTGAGCAACTGGTCGGTGCGCTGCCCACCCAAGCGCTGGTTCAGACCGGCCAGGTCCCTGACCCGCAGCAACAACAGATAGCCGGAACTGGCTTGCTCCGGGTTGCTCACCCGGGCATTGAGCTGCATTTCGAAATAACGCCGGTTGGCCAGGCCCGTGAGGTTGTCCTGGTAGGACTCGACCCGCAGCTTTTCACTGCGCTCGGCCTGCTCTTCGAACAACGCCTTGAGCTTCTCGACCATCTGGTTCATCGCCTGCACCACGCGGCGCAATTCAGGGGTGCGCGGCAGCTGCGGCAGGCTCAGGAACTCGCGCCGGGCGATGGCATGGGACTGGTGCACCATGTAATCCAGCGGCTTGAGCTGGCGACGCAGCAGCAAGGCCCCCAGCACCGCACTGGCGGCACCGCACAGCAGCAACCAGCCCAGGCTGCCCAGTGCGCTCTGCCACAGCTTGGCGAGGGCGAACATCGGGTGGCTGACCACTTCGACCCGCGCCGCCTGTTCCCAGCCACGGCTGACGATTGCATCACCGCCGGCCGGCTCCAGGCCGATGAGTTTGACGAACCACTGCGGCACGCTGCCGGCGTCCGGCGTGCCGGTGCGCTCGACCAGGGTCTTGTCAGTGGCCACGTCGACCACGCGGATGCTGGCGTAGTAACCGCTGTCGAAGATCGAGCTGACCATCAACTCCACCATCGCCGGGTCGTCGATGTTCGGCGTCAGCGACAACGCCAATGCCGTGGCTGCGTCCTGGGCGTGGGAGCGTAGCTGATTGACGTATTGGGCCCGCGAGCTCTCCAGGCTGACCATGAAGCTGCCGCTGAAGGCAACCACCAGGAACAGACAGATAGCGATCAACAGTTGTTTGAACAAAGACATCTGAGCGCGCGCTCCTAATTAGTCGTCTCGACCGGAAAACCTTCGGCCTGCATTTTCTTCAACACGTCCTGCCACCGCGACAGGCGCTTGGTGTCACTGACTTTCTTGTTGCCCTTGGTGCCCGGCAGCCACAGCCCCTCGGCATTGAAAGAGTAGACCGGCAGCAGGTCGGTTCGCTGGCTGGCCGGCTGGATCGCGTCGATCAGGCTGTCGAGCACCAGCGGCATGGCCTCGGGCGTGGCGTAGTAGGTAAGCACCATGTGCGCACGGTTCTGTCGCAACGCCTTGACGTAGGTGATGCGCAACTTGTCACTGGACACCCCGAGATGCCGCAGGCTGAAGTACTTGGCGATGGCATAATCCTCGCAATCGCCGGCGCCCTTCCATAAAGCCTGGATCGGGGTTTCCCAGTAATCGACCTCATGCCACAGGTCGATGTCTTCCACGTAGCGCACCTGTTTGTTGAAGAACAGGTTCACCACCTTGAGCTGTTCCAGTTCAGGCGTCTGCTTCTCGGTCGCCAGCAGGTGCTGCCAGGCATCGATCCGTTGCTGCCCCTCGCCCAGTGGCCCGTACAGTGCCTGCGCCCGCCGGCTGATCTGCGCAAAGTCCCAGTCGGCCTGCAAGCCACCCAGCATGAGGCCGGCCAGCAATAATGCCGAACACAGCCAGCGCAGGGACCTGAGGGCAGGGAACGGTGCAGCCAAGGGAATGCGTCCAAAAAAGACCGTTGAGGATTCGTTGGATGGTGAAGCCTGGCCCGGCAAAAGACAATGGCAGGGTGCAATCACTCCAGGCACGCTAAACTTTAGTTTATGAACCCCGGCCGCGAGACTTTGACGGGCTGGTAATCTGTCATTAATGTTGGCATGGATCCAATTCCGTCATTCAGGGTGCGTGGTCGTGACAAAGAAGCCCAAGCCGTTAAGCACTATCCAGGTCAACGGGCCCATTCCCGCTGCCCAGGCCCGTTCGATCATCGAGGGCTCCCTGCGCGAGGCCATCCTCGACGGGCGCCTGCCCTGCGGCACGGCCCTGCGCCAGCAGGAACTGGCCGACCTGTTCGGCGTGAGTCGCATGCCCGTGCGCGAGGCGCTGCGCCAGCTCGAAGCGCAATCACTGCTCAATGTGGTTCAACACAAAGGCGCCGTGGTCGCTCCGCTGATCACTAACAACGCCATCGAAACCTACGCGCTACGTGCGGTACTGGAGTCTTTCGCCTTGCGCCTGTCGGTGCCGTTGCTCGAAGCCGACGACCTGGCGCAGGCCGCCCACTACATCGACCAGTTGGAAGCACAAACCGATCATGCCGAGATCGGCAAGCTCAATCGGTTGTTCCACATGTCGCTTTATCACAAAGCACCCAACAGCAAGTTGTTGGACCTGATCGAACGCGAGCTCAATGAAGAGGAGCGCTTCCTGCGCTTTCATCTGTCGTCCATGGGGCTCGGCAAGCTGACCCAGGACGATCATCGCGCACTGCTCGAGGCCGTGAGTATCAAAGACATCGATTCCGCAGTAGCCCTGCTGGAACGACACCTGGAAAAAGCCTGCGTCACGATTCGACGGTATCTGGAACAGTCATCCAACTGATCGCTCGCCGGCCATCTGGCCGGCGTATCACTTTCTTACATATCCTTCCTACCCGTCTTCCCGCCCGCCTGACGCGGCTTGGCCGTGTCTGCGACCCGCCGCCACATCAGTTCAATGGCACTGCCGTCGATTTGGGCTCACTCTTGCGTTTGTCGATTCAAAAAAAGACCTGAAGAAGTCAGCGCCTGGCGACAAGCCGGGCGAATCGAAGCCACCACGCAAGGAGCGTCGCCCACCGGCGGGAGAATCGAGTGTCCGACCGACGTCCCGCCCATAAAACACGAACTTCTTTATTCCCTGTTCCCTGAAGTGCTCCGGGTGAGGCATTCACTCGAACTATCGATTCTGATCGTCACCAATCGGAAGGAGCAACTTCGCCTCAATAAAACTTACTGAATAAGTTTTATAAAGCCTCTTCATGCCCGATAAAACTGCAAGTTTAAATAATTAAAAAATTGCTTGCCGCTGACTTGTTTCATGTATTAGTTTTTTCTACGTCGAATTGTTATCGACGACTTAAGTTTCCACCAGCCACCTGAAATCAGGGCTTTCAGGCCTACCAACCGAAACAGCAGCACACACTTGCATAACTTGGGTAATTCATGGATTCCGGTTCAGGCACCCGCTCGCCTTATTAACAATAACGAGCACCTTTCCGGACAAACATCATTGATGAGGACGTTCAAATGCAGCCAACCAAAGAACAACTTTTTTTGAAAAAACGCGAACTTGGCCAACACCCTGTTTTTTCCGAAATAACATCAATCGACCTGTTGCGCCGTTTTATGGAAAGCCACGTTTTTGCCGTGTGGGACTTCATGTCGCTGACCAAGCGGCTGCAGCGGGAGCTGACCTGCATTCATCTGCCCTGGCTGCCACCGGCCGACCCGCAGGCGGCACGCCTGATCAATGAAATCGTGCTGGGAGAAGAGTCCGACGATCGCCCCGGCGCAGGGTATTGCAGCCATTTCGAACTGTACCTGGACGCCATGCGGGAAGTCGGTGCCGACACCCGGGCGATTGAACAATTCATCACCCTGCAACAGGAAGGCGTCAGTCCTGAAACCGCCCTGGACAGCGTCGAGGTCGAGCCCGCGGCGGCCCGGTTCGTTCGCCAGACCCTGCACACCGCCCTGCATGCCCCTGCCCACAGCGTAGCCGCCGCGTTCGTGCATGGTCGCGAAAGCGTCATCCCGCAGATGTTCCAACGCATGCTGGATGCGTGGGGCATTGGCCTGGATCAGGCGCCGACGTTTCGTTACTACCTGCAACGGCACATCGAAGTCGACTCCGAAGACCACGGCCCTGCAGCGGAGAAACTGCTGGCCCGATTGATCGACGGCGACCCACAGCGCGAAACCGAGGTGCTGTCCGCCGCGCTCGCTGCCGTCCACAGCCGGGCGGCCCTGTGGGATGGCCTGCGCCAGAGCATGACCCAAGCGGTCGCGCAGGTGACGCCATGAACGCCATCCAATACCAGTCCTTCGCCGACGCCTGGGAAAGCCGCGCCACGATCCGCACCCGACCACGACGCCGGGTCGAGAACGACGACAAGCTGATCTTCCCCATGAGCCGGCAACCCCTGGTGCACAGCCAGACTTTTCTCAGCCATTGCCCGCAACTGCGCGATTACGCGCTGGTGCAGAGCCTCTACAAGTTCATCAACGATGTGGTGATTTTCGAGACCGAACTGGTGGACCACACCGCCCGGCGCATCGCCAAGAATCGCTTCGGCATCGAGTTCCCGTTCGCCTGTCGCTACGACGCGATGACGGTGGTGGTGGACGAGGATTATCACGCGCTGGTGGCAATGGACTTCATGCAGCAGACCATCGACATGACCGGCATCGACCCGATCCCGCTGCCGGCGCAGATCGAACTCAGCCGCGCCATACCGGCAACGCTGGCCCAGGCGCCGGAGCATCTGCAGAGCGCCGTGGAGCTGATCTGCATCGCAATCGCCGAAAACACCGTGACCAACGAAGTCGCGGCGTTCGCCCGGGACGATTCGGTCAAGGCGTCGATCAAGGGACTGATGGCCGATCATCTGATGGACGAGGGACGGCACTCGGGCTTCTGGACGCGGCTGGTGCAGATGTACTGGCGCGCAGCCCCCGAAGAGGACCACGAAGCGATTGCCCGGTTGATGCCCGGTTTCATCGTCCAGTACCTGGCGAGCGATCTGCAGCAGGCCTTCGATTTCGAGCTGATCGCTCATCTGCCCGTCGACGAATCGGTGCGCCAGTCGCTGCGCGAAGAGGCCAGTGCCTTGGCCTACCCCATCAATCGCTTCCATCCGTTGGTGGGCAACATCACCCGTTTTTTCCGCAGCAGTTCGATGCTCGCTTCCCCCTGCGTGCGCGATGCCCTGGCCGACTACCTGACCCCATGAGGAGCTGCCGATGAGACGCCTCGAAATTGCAGTGCCTGGCACCAGCCAGGCCATGGCCGAACTGGCCCAGGAACTCGAACTGCACGGCCATGGTGTCGTGACGGTTCAATCACCGGCGATCGACCTGTTGATCGACGACGGTACCGCGCCCTCCACTATCGAAGCCCGCTTCTGCCTTCAGGTGCGCTTGGCGTTACGGGCGGTGCCCGGCGAAGCACTGCCGCAACCGGTCATTGTTTTTCGCGACGGCGCGCAGCGATTGTTGTGCCAGGAGGTCATCGCCCCCGAAAACGGCAATGGTCAATCCTTGCGGTTGCGGACGCTGGCGAGGGTTGTTGAGATCGGTGCGCGACTGGTCAGCCAACTGTCCCGCGATGACAGCGGCTTCGATCACTGGCCGACGGTGCAGGCCGACGCCGAACTTGCTCTGCATGGGCTCGATGCCCTGGAGTCGCTGGCCTTCGAGCATGGCCTCAACCGGCCGCCAGTGCCCTGGCTGCTGGCCGCCGCTGAAGTGCCGGTGATGCATGGCATTGAACAGCGCATGCTCGATGACGCGCTGCAACCGGCGCTGTGGGTTGCAGGTGGGGTCACCGACTACAAGACCTTGCGCAATCAGGCTCTGAGGCTGCAGCAGGCAATGTTGGAGCGGCTGGGACAGGCACAACCGGAGGGGGCAAGGCTTGCCCGCGATGTCGACACAGCGGTACCCAACCAGACCGAGTCATTCGTCCCAGGCAAGCCTTGCACGCACAAGCCTAGCTCTCAAATGGTGATTGCGGTGTGTTTGCCCAAATCCGCCCCGTTATATGCAGCGATCCTGGCGGTGCTGGGCTGTGGCGCCGTGTACCTGCCACTGGATCCGCAACACCCCGCGCAACGTCGGCGCTTCATCCTGGAAAATGCCAAGGCGGACCTGCTGTTGCACGACGGCGACAGCGACCTGGGCGATCTGCCCGTGCCCGCGCTGAACATACACCGGCTGCCAGCGCTCAAGCCAGGGATCCCCGTCTCGCTGATTCGCCGCTCGGTGGACATCGACGAACCGGCTGTGGCGATCTACACCTCCGGCACCACCGGCCAGCCCAAGGGCGTATTGCTCAGCCATCGCAACCTCAGCCATTTCTGTGCCTGGTACAGCGACTACGTCGGGTTGCAGCGCGCCAGCCGGGCGTTGCAGTTCTCCACCATCAACTTCGATGCATCGCTGCTGGACATCCTGCCGACCTTTATCCAGGGTGCATTGCTGGTGGCGCCCAGCGAAGACCAGCGCCGAGACCCGCAGCAACTGGTGGCGTTGATTCACCAGCAGCGTGTCACCCACGCCTTCCTGCCGCCCGCGCTGCTGAGCGTGATGCCGCTGGAGGCACCGCTGGGCCTGGCGCACCTGATCACCGGCGGGGATGTCTGCGAGCCGTTCGTGATCGAGCAGCTCGCGCCCCAATGCCGGTTCCACAACATCTATGGCCCGACCGAAACCACCGTGCTTGCCACCACGCGGCAGTTTGGTGTTGGCGACAACAACCGCAACCTCGGCGCGCCCATCGCCAACGGCCGGGTGCTGATCCTCGATGAACAGCTGCAACCGGTGCCCCAAGGCGTACCCGGCGAGCTCTACATCGCCGGGCCGGGCGTCGGCCTGGGGTATCTGCATGACCCGACACTGACCGCCACGCGGTATCTCAACCTGACCCTGCCTGACGGACAGCGGCTGAGGGTCTACCGCACCGGCGATATCGGCCAGTGGAGCGACAACGGCGTCGAGCTGTGTGGCCGGCGCGACAATCAGGTGAAGGTCCGGGGCTTTCGGGTCGAACCCGAGGAGATCGAACATTGCCTGCGGGAGAGCCAGTTGTTCCGCCAGGTCGCCGTGGGTGTGGACGAGCGTCGACGGATCCTGGCGTTCCTGGTCCATCCCCGGGAAGACCAGCCCGGTGCCGCGCTCCAGGCGCTGCGCGAGCATGTGCAGGACACGTTGCCCAGCTACATGCACCCTGGCGCCTACGTCGAACTGCCCAGCCTGCCCTACACCAGCAACGGCAAGGTCGATCGCCGTGCCTTGCTCGCCATGGCAGTGCAAGTCCAGGTCGGTGGTCAGCGCCTTCAGCCGCAGAATCCCTTGGAAACCCAGTTGCAGCTGTTGTGGGCCGAGCTGTTGGAACTGCCGGCCGACGACATTGCTACCGATGAGAGCTTCTTCAACCTCGGCGGGCATTCGATCCTGCTGTCGCAACTGCTGCTGAGCATCCGTCAGACCTTCGGGCGCAGCCTGTCAATCAATCGCTTCATCGAGGCGCCAACACTGATGACCTTGGCGAAGCTGCTCGACGGCCCTGAACAAAACGACGCATCGGTGCTCAGTCCCCAGGCTTTCATCGATGCCGAAGCCGAACTCAACATCGATCCGCTGCCCATCAGCCAATGCGGTGATGTGCACAAAGTGGTGGTGACCGGCGCCAACAGCTTTCTCGGGGTACACATTGTCGAGGCGCTGCTGGCCTGGGGCGCCACCGAGGTCGCTTGCCTGGTGCGTGCGTCCGCCGGGCAAAGCGCGGCGGAACGCTTTTCCCAGGCGCTGCAGGACAATCGCCTGACTCATCTGGACCTGAGCCGGGTCAGCGTCTATGCCGCCGACATCACCCAACCGCAGTTGGGTTTGCCGGACGAGGTCTATGCCCGCATCGACCGGACCTTTGGCGCCCTGGTGCACAACGCGGCCCACGTCAACCATGTGCTCGATTATGAGTCTCTGGCGCGGGACAACGTAGAACCGATCTTCGAATGCCTGCGCCTGTGTGAAGGGCGCAGCAAGAAGATCTTCAACTTCGTCTCCACCCTATCGGCCTCTAGTGCCCTGGGCGCCGACGGCCAGGTGCTGGAGCAACCCGCCGCACCGACGCCACCGATCTACATCAAGAACGGTTACAACCTGTCCAAATGGGTCGGCGAACGGATCCTGCAACGGGCGCGGGATCGCGGGGTGTGGGTCAACCTGTTCCGCCCCGGCAACATCAGTTTCAACAGCCTGACCGGGGTCTGCCAGCCCCACAAGAACCGCCTGATGCTGATGCTCAAGGGCTCGATCCAACTGGGCCAGGTGCCGGATCTGTCACTCAACTTCGACCTGATGCCGGTGGACTTCCTGGCCCGCTTCATCGCCTTCCACGCCAGCCGCTACCAGCCGGCGCAAGCGGTGTTCAACCTGCACAACCCCGAGCCTTTGAGCTGGGACGCCTACGTGGCGTCGTTCCGCGACAGCGGCCGGGAGTTTTCCCTGGTGAGCGTCGCGGACTGGCAGCGGCAACTGGGGCGGGTCGATGCCGACAACGCGCTGTTCGGCGTGCTGGGGTTCTACCTCAACGGCTTCGAAGAAGACATCGGCGACATCTCGATGATCCGCCATGACAACGCCCGGACCGGGGTACGGCAGATGGGTGCCCGTTACCCGGAAAAATCCCCGGCCCTGCTGCGACGCGGTGCCGACTACCTCAAAGCCATCGACTTCATCTGAAGCCATCCAACCCAAAGCAAGGAGCAAGACCATGAATGCATTTCAACCCGACACCCTGATCAGGAACCCTCACGCCTGCCAAGTCGAAACCTCAGTGGAGGTGGCGGCCGACGCGGCACAGGTCTGGGAACTGGTGGGCGACTTTGGCGGTTTCAACCGTTTCATTCCGGCACTCGAGCGTATCGAAATGACCGGCGAGGGCGTGAGGTCCCTGCGCAAGAAGTTCTTCGTCGATGGGCAGAACTTGGTGGTGGAACAGCTCAACAGCCGTGACGACCAGGCCATGCACATGACCTGGACGCTGATCTACAACACCCTGGGCATCGACAACCTGTGGGCCGCCATGCGCGTCGAACCCTTGGCGGACAACCGTTGCCGCGCCACCTGGACCATCATCGCCGACCACACCGACGCCCATTCGCCCTCGGGCTTCAGGGACTTCCTGCAAGGGTTTGCCGATGAAGCGATGGGGAATGTACGGCAGATGTTCGCCTAGCTAATGCCCTTGTGGGAGCGAGCTTGCTCACGATAGCGCTGGGTAAGTTGACGATGATGTTGACTGTGCCGCCGCCATCGCGAGCAAGCTCGCTCCTACACTGGGTTCCGGGTGGCTACAAAATATGAGTCCACCGTAAATCCCTGTGGGAGCGAGCCTGCTCGCGATAGCGCTGGGTCAGTTGACGATGATGTTGGCTGTGCCGCCGCCATCGCGAGCAAGCTCGCTCCCACACTGGTTTATGGGTGGCTACAAAATATGAGTCCACCGTAAACCCTTGTGGGAGCGAGCCTGCTCGCGATAGCGCTGGGTCAGTGACGATGATGTTGACTGTGTCGCCGCCATCGCGAGCAAGCTCGCTCCATACTGGTTTATGGGTGGCTACAAAATATGAGTCCACCGTAAATCCCCTGTGGGAGCGAGCCTGCTCGCGATAGCGCTGGGGCAGTTGACGATGATGTTGGCTGTGCCGCCGCCATCGCGAGCAGGCTCGCTTGTATGGTAGGACTTGAAGGGAGGAGGAGGGACAAGGTTCGCTTCTGACTGTTCGCAGCAGTACAGACCGTGGGAGATTTTACCCCTCCTCCTTTCACCCAAGCGCCGATAAAGAATGCATCTGGCCTAGACCGACGATAGGAACAAGCCTGCGCCTCTGGGTGAACCCTTCAAGTGTTCAAACCTTAGCCCGGAGAGTTTTCAATGGCAATGCCGATTCCCCTCGTCAAGCCGATTGTGGGTGTGGATGTCGCCAAGGATGAGTTGGTGATGTATCACGCCGAAACCGATCAGCTTGAGATAGTCCCCAATAACAAAACTGCGATTAAGAAGTGGCTCAAGGCCTTGTCCATGCAGGTGGATATTGCCATCGAAGCCACCAATATCTATCACCTGGAGTTCGCCGATCTGGCTCACAAGGCCGGCTGCGTGATCTACATGGTCGGTGGCTATGAGCTCAGTCACTACCGCAAAGGCGTGAACGTGCGCGCCAAAACCGATGCACTGGATGCTCGCCTGTTGGCCCGTTACCTGAAGAACGAAGGCCAGGAACTGCATCCCTGGAACCCGCCATCGCCCTTGTATCGCCGGCTCGTAAGCCTTTTCCGACGCCGTGCGGCTGTGGTCCAGGCCCGTGTCAGCCTGAGCCAAAGCTGGGCGAACGAGCCGTTACTCAAAGCCGCGTTCAAACGCCAGATAGGCGCGATGCAACGGCTGGAAACCCTGGTCGAAAAAAAGATCCAGGATGAGCTGAAGGACGCAGGCTTGCTGGGTCAGCTCAAGCGCTGCATGAAAGTTGAAGGCATTGGCCTGTTGACCGGCGCCCGGTTGCTCACCTCGTTTCAGCGGGGGGATTTCAAAAATGCCGATGCCTTCATCGCTTTTCTGGGGCTGGACCTGCGCATATCGCAATCAGGGCGAAAACAGGGTCGCCGCTGCTTGACCAAACGAGGTGATCCAGAAGCTCGCCGACTGCTGCACAACGCAGCGATGTCGGCAAGGCGCACGGAGCGATGGAAGGGGTTCTATGAGGCGTTGCTGGCACGGGGACTAAGTACAACTCAGGCCATGGTGGCGCTGTCGCGCAAGCTTGCCCGCGTAGTATTCGCTCTGCTGCAGAATCAGAGCGAATACCAGCCAGAAAGGCATTTGAAGGCTAGTCATGCACCATAGAATCTCCCACACTGGTTTATGGGTGGCTACAAAATATGAGTCCACCGTAAATCCCCTGTGGGAGCGAGCCTGCTCGCGATGACGGCAGTACAGCCTGCGCGCCTGTCAGATCTTGAAGCTATCCACCAACTGCTTCAGCCGATTGGCCTGTTGAGACAAAGCATCGCAGTCCCTCAGGGTTTCATTGAGGTTGGCCACGCTTTGCTGGTTCAGCAGGTTGATATGGCTGACGTCCATGTTGAGGGTTTCCACCACAGCGGTCTGTTCTTCGGTGGCGGCAGCCACCGACTGGTTCATGCCGTCGATCTCGCCGATCCGCTGCGTCACGCTGACCAGTCGCAGGCCGGCCTGGTTGGCGACTTCCACGCTTTCCTCACTGGAAACCTGGCTGGCGTTCATCGTCGTGACCGCTTCACGGGAACCGACCTGAAGCGAGGTGATCATCTTGTGGATTTCTTCTGCCGACTCCTGGGTGCGGTGCGCCAGGTTGCGCACTTCGTCGGCCACCACCGCAAAACCACGCCCGGCTTCACCGGCACGGGCCGCTTCGATGGCGGCGTTCAAGGCCAGCAGGTTGGTTTGCTGGGAGATGCCCTTGATCACATCCAGGATGTGCCCGATGTTGTCGGTGCTGGCGTTCAGGGTTTCGATCTGGGTGCACGAAAGGCTGATTTTCTGCGACAGCTCGGTCATGGCCTGAATGGTTTTTTCCACCACCTGGCGACCGTCGTCGGCCTGCTCGCTGGCGCCGCTGGCCTGTTGCGACGCGTCGGCGGCATTGCGGGCGATTTCCTGGGTCGCGGCGCCCAACTGATTGATGGCTGCTGCCACGCTGTTGGTGCGGGCGCTCTGCTCATCCGAACCGACGAGCGAAGCGTTCGACGACGTCATCACCCGCTGCGACAGGTCATGTACCTGGCGGGTGGCGGAAGACACTTCGGAAATCGAGGCGTGAATCCGCTCCACGAACTGGTTGAACGAGCCGCCCAATACCGCGAACTCATCCTTGCCTTGCACCGCCAGGCGTCGGGTCAGGTCACCTTCGCCCTGAGCAATATCCTGCATGGCACGGCCCATGGTGGTCAGCGGACGCATCAGCACCTGAATCAACAGGCTCAGCAGCAGCGCAATGGCCGCGACCGCGACAAACATCGCAATCAGCGCCGAAGTACGGAACTGGCTCAGCGGCGCATAGGCCTTGTCCTTATCGATCGACAGGCCGATGTACCACTCGGCGCCCGGCAGGCCAGTGACCGGGGTGAACGAAAGAATACGATCCTGCCCCTTCAGCTCGACTTCCTGCATGCCTTTGCCAATGCGCACCGGTGTGCCGGGGTAGATGTCCTTGAGGTTCTTCATCACCTGGTCCTTGTCCGGGCTGACGATCACCTGACCGTCGCCGCTGACCAGGAAGGCATGGCCGATGCCGCCGAAGTCCACCGAGTTGATGATTTTCACCAGGGTATCCAGGCTCAGGTCGCCGCCCACCACACCCAGCAATTCGTCGCTTTTCTTCACCGGCAGGGCAATGGTCACCACCAGCCCGCCAACGGCCGCCGAATAGGGCGGGGTCAGCATGGTTTTATCGGCGGTCACCGCCTGCTTGTACCAGGGGCGCTGACGTGGGTCGTAGCCGTCGGGCATTTTGGCATCAGGGCGCTGGGTGAAGACCCCGCTGGCCTGGCCAACGTAGGTGAATTGGAAATTCGACGTCAGCGCCGGTTGATCGATCAACCCCGCCAGATCGGCACTGGCACCCTGATGAGCAATGTTCTGCCCCAGGTTTTCCAGCACCAGCACCCGGCCGCTCATCCAGTTCTGGACGCTGCTGGCCGTCAGGTCGCCGGATTGCTCGATGGAGGATTCGAGGCTGCGGCCTATGGTGTTTCGTTGCAGGTAGTCGTTGTAGAGGGTGAACAGGGCAAACGCCAGAACCACCACACCAGAGGCGGCCAGAAGGATTTTATGGCTGAACTTCAAATTCATCGATGAGGCTTCTTATGCAGGGAGTGGGGGTGCATTCCGGTTGCAACCGTTCACGTAACAGCTCGGAGCAGGACTTGTGGTCCGCTCCACTTTGGTGCACGCATATCAGTCTGTCGGCAAGCTTCTGGAAAAAATTAGGGCTTTTTGGGATGGGGCGACGAGAGGATGAGCGTAGTCGTTATACGCAAGCCTGCTCTGGCCGAGGGGCTGGGGTGTTGTTCCGGGGAATCAGCGTGGCGAGGGGGGCAAGCTCCCTCGCCACGGACTGTGGGTATATCGACGACGTGTTTGAAGGCGTCCTCAGACTCGAGCAGTATTCACCTCTTGCGGCATTGATTCCTCTTCGCCCGCAAACCGGTTCGCCCGGCCAAAAGTGCCGAAATCATTGAATCGCACGCCCATCTCGCGCATCACCTTGTGGGCCACCGGCACCGTCAACTGACGGATGTAGAACGGCTCCTTCACCGCAAAATGATGGATCCCGTGACTGCTACCGAAGTTGAAGCAGAACGCCTGCAACGGCCACAGCCACCAGGGGTTGAGCACCTGGGTTTGCTGGATGACATTGCCCGGCTCGACGTCGCCGTAGTAATGCATGTTGGAACTGATGAAGTGCAGGCAGAAGGTGCGCAGTACATTTGGGCCGATGATCACCACCGCCGCGATGTCGATCACGTGCATCATCGCCAGGGTGTCCGCCGACCAGTCAATCGAGATACCGAACAGGCCAGCGACACCATTGGCGCCATGGAAACCGAGGAACATATACCAGGCCCCCCAGTGCAGCAACGCCAGTGGGAAGTACACCTTCAGCGTGCGTTTGAGGATGCTGCGCCTGTGCGCCCAGGTCTTGGCCCGCAACAGGCGGATGAAGGCCGACATCACGTTGTCGCCGACCATCAGCAACCGCGCCAGCCCCCAGGGCTCGCCGTTGGTGATGGCCCGCTCTTCCAGGTCGGCCTCGGTGCCGGAGACCTTGTGGTGATTGAGGTGCAGATGTCGCCGGATCCACGGGTTGATGGTGCTCGGCCGCGCCAGCCACACCAGCCCCATCATCAGGTTGTGGGGCAAGCGCCGCTTGCGAAAGTACATGCTGTGGATCAGGTCATGCTCCAACTCGTGGGTCAGCGAGGCGAAAAAAGCGTTGAGCAGCAGGCACGCCCAGCCGGCCAGATGGCCGTTGATGTAGAGCAACGCCGAGCCGATCATTCCCGCCAGGGCAAACGCCAGAATGCCCGCACCCAAGGCATCCTGATGCAGCAGAATCGGGTAGCGTCGGCGCAATTCTTCGCCATGGGCCAATACCACCTGGCGAATATGGGCGGATCGCTGTGGTGCATTCAATCGCTCGGGACTTGCGCTACGGCCATGCATGGCTTAAATCCTCTGTTAGAGATGTGCTCATCCTGACGAGCGTTGCGCCGCCGGGTGGTAGCCGTAGACGCCAACCTGTTGACCGCAAGCGCCAATCGCCATGACTGAACCGACCACCCTCGCCAGCTGGACCCGCGCCCTGCGCAAACAGCTCGATGCGTTGGGCCTGGATGGCCATGCCTTGTGCCTTGAGGCCGGCCTTGACCCGCAACTGATGGACGACCCGAACGCCCGCTACCCGCTTTCAGCCACCACCCGCCTGTGGGCGCTGGCGGTGCAGGCCAGCGGCGATCCGGCAATCGGCCTGCGGGTATCGCGCTTCGTCAGTCCCACGACGTTTCACGCATTGGGTTACGCCCTGGTGGCCAGCGGCAGCCTGCGGGAAGTGTTCGAGCGCATCGTGCGCTATCACCCGGTGGTCAGCGATGCACTGACGCTGCAACTGAGCCGCTGCGAGGACCGTTATCGCTTCACCCTTGACCTGCCCCAGGGCCGCCCTGTGCCGGCCTTCGAAGCCATCGACGCGTTCGCCGCGATTTACGTGCGCACCTGCCGTAACCGCTTGGGGCGCGACTACGCACCGCTGGCGGTGTACCTGCGACGCCCTGAACCGGCGGACCCGGCGCCCTGGCATAAAGTGTTTCGCTCGCCGGTGCATTTCGCCGCCGAACAGGATTACCTGGAGTTCAGCCTCGCCGACTTCGACAGCCACCTGGACGACGCCAACCCGGAACTGGCCGAACACAATGAAGCGGTGCTCAAGCGCACCCTCGCCCACCTCCAGCCGCTCACTTGGGAGCGCAAGGTACGTGCCGCCATCGAGGCCCAGTTACCCGAAGGCGAACCCAGCGCCGAACGCATCGCCCAAGCCATGCACCTGAGCCTGCGCAGCCTGCAACGACACCTGGCCGACGAAGGCTGCCGCTTCGACGCGCTGCTCAACGAGTGCCGGGAAAACCTGGCGCTGCTGCACCTGCGCGATCCCCAATGCTCGCTGAGTGAAGTCGGCTACCTGCTGGGCTTTGCCGACGCCAGCAGCTTCAGCCGCGCCTTCAAGCGCTGGACCGGGATGACACCGGGGCAGTTTCGGGAGGGGTTGCGTTAGGGATCTGCGATAGCTGGGCTGGCCCCTTCGCGAGCAGGCTCGCTCCCACAGGGGATAGGCGTTGCTGTGGATATCATGGCGAACACAGACCCATGTGGGAGCGAGCCTGCTCGCGAAGGCGATGGGTCAGTCGACCGAGGGCTTGAGGCTGCGTTGGAGCCCGGCCGTCCAAGCCTCTGTCATGGCTTCCCCGGTTGCTCTGAACCGTTCGTTAGCACTCATGTAATGGCGCATTTCCACCCTAGCAAGGTCCATCCCATGGATCACTTGCTCTATCAGCTCATTACAGCGTCCTTCGGTCAGGTTGCACGCCGAACGACCAAACCGTGTAAGCATTTTGTGCTTTGGCCAGGCTTTTGAGCCGCCCAGCAACAACGCCATGTTGTCATTGCGGATATACACTGCAGTGCTGACGATGTCATAGGCTGGCGCAAGCCTGATAGACGCATCCGCGCCGCAATGGTCATATAGCACTCCGAAATTCTTCAGATGTGCATCGCCATTTTTCAGGCCGGCCGAGAGTGCAACGATCTTGAACAAGGACTCCAGCGCCTGATTGAGTAAATGAGGTGAGACGAATGCCTTGATCTGCCGGGCCGCTCCTTCATATGAGCCGTCGTACTTGGTCCTGGATGGTGCGCCGTTGAGCACACAGAAATCCTCAAAACCAAGATAATTCCCGGGCCCCGGTAAATCAAAGCGCTTCACGATCAGAAATTTTCCGCGTTCGCTCAACTCGAGTTCGGGGATCTCAAGCCCCGAGTGCAGGGCGGCCCGCATGCAGAAAAACTCATTCGCGGCCAGTTCCGGGAACTCGTCGGAGCGAAAAGCCTTGATCAAATGCGTGGCCCCCCGATGGGTCAACCGATCGATTGCCGTCCCACTGTCACGCACCAGAACCTTGGGTTGTACTCCCGAGACACCGGAATACTGCCCATAAGTGTGCAGCAGATCCTCGAACAGCCCTTCGGCCCCGTCATGCACCAACAAGTCCGCCAGACTGGTTTCGGGCGGTCCGACCTCGCTCCGCAAGCGACCGATACCAACCCGACCCAGTTGATGGGGTCCCACGATGGAAAGCATGGAAAAGTCATCGAAACCTCGGACCGCTTTGCTGAAACGACGAACCAACTCGTCACGCAAGGCACCTTCGGGCAAATTCATTTCGAAAATCGGCGGTACCCCTGATTCCCAGTCATAGCTTTCAAGACGCGCGGGCATGGTCAGCGAAACGGACTGTTCTTCAGTCGTGTTGGCAGCATAAGAAAATACCGAGTCGCTGCGCATCTGACCCCGCCCAAGAGTGCCAACGGCCGTTTCGCTGACCGAGACCTGCAACCTGTCCAGTCCTTGCTCGTCAGCCATGGAAAGACTCCTTTTTCAGCGAGTCGAGCGTTGGACGTTTCGAGGGTCGAGCAATGGCGGCCAACTCGTAGCCAAAACCATTGAGGATCGCTTCGACCTTACGGATCCCAACTTCAGGAATGGTGTTGTTCTCGATACCCGAAATCGTGGCACGGCTCATACCGTATTGAGCTGCCAAAGCCTCTTGGGAGAGATTCCGCTCTTTACGGAGTCGCCTGATCAATTCACCGAGCGTTTTCATACTGATAATCCGCATCATATACAATGCAAAAGCATTACTTTAATGAATATTGCATTGTATTTAGTTCAATTCACGCACGAGTGTAGCGTATTCAAATTTTTCGGGGGCCCTCAAATCGCGGTAAAAACCCGCAACCGCCCGATATCAAGAATCTCGATCTCGCCATAACCGAGGTGAAGAATGCCTTGGGCCTGCAAGTCCTTGAGGATCTGGTTGGTGGTCTGGCGTGACAGCGAGAGCATCAGCGCCAGTTGTTCCTGGGACAGTTGCAGGACCTGACGCGCCGGTTCGATTTCGCCGTAGCCTTCGGCGATCAGCAGCAGGCGATGGGCAACGCGTGCCGGGGCAGGCATCAGGCTCAGGTGTTCGAGGTTGATGAAGGTCAGGCGCAGTTTGTGGCTCATCAGCAACGCGAGATGCCGCCAGTAGGCCGGGTGTTGGTCGAGGAAGGCCAGCAACGTCGCCTGGGGCAGGTGCAGCAGCGTGCACTGCCCCACGGCCAGCGCATCATGGGTGCGTGGCTGGCCGTCGAACAGGCAGATTTCACCGAACCAGTGGGGCGCTTCCACCACGCTCAGCAGCGCTTCCTTGCCGTGTTCATTCACCGAGCCGACCCGCACCGCGCCCTCCAGCACGGCGTACAGGCCGCACGGTGGATCGCCGCGCTGGAACAGCCGATGCCCCGGCAACAGGCGGCGCACCCGCGACATGTCCAGCAGGCTATCCTGTAACGAGGCGGGCAAATGGCTGTACCAGTGGCCGGCCATCAGGTGCGAATGCCAGGGGTGCGAATTCATGGAAACTCCCGCAAGTGTCGGCTAACTGACAGAGCGCCTTGTAGATCCTGGGCATCATGCAGGCATCACCTCAGGAGGAACAACAATGAAAAGCCTCGTCGATCATCTCAGTCAATACGCCACCTATCACCGCGACCCGCGCAATATCGCCAGCCACTTCATTGGCATTCCGCTGATTTTCGTTGCCGTCGCCGTGCTGCTGTCACGGCCGGCCTGGCCAGTGGGTGCAGTGCTGGTGTCGCCGGCGCTGCTGGTCGCGGCGGCCAGTGCCTGGTTCTACCTGCGCCTGGAGTTGCGCCTGGGTGTGCTGATGACGCTGCTGTTGGGCTTGGCCGTGTGGCTGGGGCAGGTATTGGCCGCGCAAAGCACATCGGTATGGCTGGGCAGTGGCCTGGGGATGTTTGTGGTGGGCTGGGTGATTCAGTTTGTCGGCCACTATTACGAAGGCCGCAAACCGGCGTTCGTCGATGACCTGACCGGGTTGATCGTCGGGCCGTTGTTCGTGGTGGTCGAGGCAGGATTCCTGCTGGGACTGCGCAGCGAGCTGAAGCAGGCCATCGAGGAACGCGCCGGCCCGGTGGCCTTGCGTAACCAGCGCTCGGCCGCCTGATCGACAACGACAAGGCTGTCTGGGCGAACCCTGTGGGAGCGAGCCTGCTCGCGATAGCGGTGGGTCAGTCAACACGCGGTGACTGGCAGGACGCAATCGCGAGCAAGCTCGCTCCCACAAAGGTTTGCATACCCCTCGAGGGTTATAGGGTGCCGAACTCGATCCCCACCGTCAGCGCGCCCTGGTTATCACTCAGCCCCGCCCCGTACTCCCCGTTCAGGTCATCGTTGATGCACAGTTGCAGCTCGCCTTTCTCCCCAGTCGGAATCTGCGCCAGATCGCCGATCAGGAACGGGGTTCCGTTGTCGCCGACACGGCCGATCAAGGCACCTTCGGCAGCACCCGGCAAGGTATAACCGGACTTGGCGGTGTAGTTCGGATTACCTTTTCCATCCACCCATCCACTGTCCGGGCTAGCGTTCCAGAAGCCCAGAATCCAGCGGGCACGACGCGGCACGACACCGTCGATCTGCACGCCAGTTCCCTGCCAGGCCTTGTCCGCCACAACTACCGCCGCCGCGGCCCTCAAGTCATTGGCCAGGGTATCCCCGGCCTGGAACGACAACGCCGCGATGGTCAGGCTCGGATTCGAGGTCCCGCTGCTGGGGAAAACACCATCGCCCACCAGGAACAGGTTCTTGTGATCCCAACTGCGCTGGTCTTTGTCGACCACCGATTTGGCCGGGTCACTGCCCATGCGATAGGTGCCCATCAGGTGCCCGGCACCTTGGAAGCTCATAGGTTCGTTGTAAGTGAACGTCCCCGGCTTAAGAGGCTGGGTCAGCTCCACGGCGCCAAGCAGGTCTTTGATAATGTGAGTGGCCAGCCGTTTTGCCTCCAGGAACCCCTTCTGGGTGTACTTGGACAGTTCATAGTGGATTTCCGGCCGGGGAATGCCGAGCAGGTCCTTGTAGTCGGCGGACGGCACGATGTAGCACTTGGCGTTATCGGGATCGTCTTCCACCTGCTCTACCAGAAACGCGATACGGAACTGACGGATGAAGATGTCGTTGAGTTTCTGCACCAGCGCTGTTCCATAAAGCGCTTCAGAAGGGGCTTTGGGATCTTGGTTCGGGTTCACCGGGTTGACGCAGTTGTTGTTCGTGCCGTCGATGAAGTCGGCCACCGTGTTGTAGGGATCGTTGGCCGGCCAGTTCCAGCCCTCATTGCCGATTTCAATGCGCCACGCCGCTCGCTGACTGCGAAAGGCACCGTCTCGCAGACTCTCGATACCCGCGGTGGACAGGGGACCGCGGTACGGAAAAATCGCCTTGCCTTCAGGCATCAGGCCCCACGCCAGGTAGATCGGGTGGTCGGCCAGGCTGCGTCCCACCTGACCACTGCTGTTGGCCACGCCCTTGGGCCAGGCGGGCGTGGCGGAGTTGAGCAACAGCTTGGGGGTTTCGATGGCATGGGCGGCGATCACATAACGTTGGCCGAGGGCCACGCCAGTGCCGGTGACCGGTCCGTCACCCAATTGATACTGCATAAACTCCACACCGCTGACATTGTTGTCCGCACCCACGGTCACTTTGCTCGCCACGGTTCGGTACAGCACCTTGACCTTGCCGGTGGCCAGGGCCTTGGTCATCGTCACCGTGGCGTCGTACTTGGCCTGGATCGGGCAGATCGGTGTGCAGTTGGTATTGCCGGCACACACCCGGCGTCCCGCGTAGGGCTCGGAGTTGCGTCCAGCCGGTGTCGGACTGACCACCAGCGGCAAGCCGTCGAAGGTCTGCCCCGTCACCGCCGCGACAAAACTGCCGTCAACCATCGACAACGGAATGCTGTGCATCGGGAAGGCGTAGCCTTCGGGAAAGGTTATGCCCAGGTACGCCTGGTCGGCGACGTTGGCCGAGACGCCGATTTCCGCTTCGGCCCGGCAATAGGCGCTCTGCAAGTCATCGTAGCCGATAGGCCAGTCCACCCCGACGTTGTACAAGGATTTCAGGCGAAAATCGTTCGGCACCATGCGCAGGCTCGTTCCGACCCAGTGCCAGGTGGTCCCGCCGCCCACTCGCTCATAGGTGCTGGTGAAGGGCATCGGGCCTTTCTGCACCAGGTAACTGACTTTTGGATTGTCCCAGCCCAGGATCAGGTCGGCGATGGTCGCACGTGGGGCGTTCTGCCCGGCCGGGTCACGGGGCGGGTCCAGGCTGGTGACGGGTGGATAGGGCGATTCCGGGGTTTTCAGCGTGGTCGTGTAGAACCGCTCCAGGTATTGAGCCCGATTGACCGGGATCTCCGGTCCCGACTCGAGCACCAGCACCTCCACCCCGGCCATGGCCAGTTGATAGGCGACAATGCTGCCGGCCAGTCCGGCGCCAACGATCACCACTTCGGCTTGTTCAGTACTCATGACCGGTCTCCTTGTTGTGCATCGGAGGATGCGGTGGCGGGTACGCCGGTCAAGTCCTCGAGGCTCGGCGGCTGTTCGTTCCAGTAGCCAAAGAACGATTCGCTGTAGCCCATTGGGTGAGCCTGGGCAGCTTTCCAGGCCCAGCTGTTGATATACGCCTGGTCGGACACCACCGCCGAGTCACCCTTCTTGTAATTCCCCGCGTCATACGGTTGGTACCAGACACCCAGGAACCAGAGCTTCATGATTGAACGCGCCGCCAGCACGGAGTTGGGGGTCGGTTGCGTAGTGACCAGCACCTGCTGGGCGATCTTATCCGGAGGCACCTTGTCGGCCGCCAACGTGGCGTACTGCGTCAGCAACGGGTTGAGCACATCGGTGGTGATGCGTGGGGTGACGTAATTGAGAAAGAGTGGTGGCAGACCTATCGGGTCGAGCTGTGGCGCCAGGCGCGCGATGGGAATACCGGTCAGGGCCGATGACAGGCCGACGAAATTGTCCAGGTCAGTGCTCATTGTTTGGCTCCTTGTCCGGAAGTGGACTGCGCGCGTTCGAGCAAATAGGTGAAGTCCGCGAAGCTGGTACGCGGGGATTCGGTGACATGGGTGGCTGCGTTGCCATGACAGGCCATGCAACTGGAAGATGCCTGGGGCGTGGTGCCCTGTATGTAGGTTTCCAGCGTGGCGTTGGCCAGGAACGGGGGAGCGGGATTGCCCAGCGGGTTGGCGGCTGAAATCTGGCAGTTCGGTGGCGGCGTGGCGCTCGGCCATTGGGTGCTGACCAACTGATAGTTGGCCCAGACACTCTGCGGGTTGGCCGTGCGCAACAGGGCCTGGTAATGGGCGTTCAAGTCGTTGGTGGGCCCGGTCAGCGGCACTTCGCGCACGATCTGCGAAGGCGTCGCCTTGACGGCCGGATTCCATGGCCGTGGCGGAGGATGGTTGACCGGGCTGTCGCTGGAGGCGTTGTAGAACAGGTACGGGCCTTTGCGCTGCGCCACCGGTGTGGATTGCTCCGGCACGTTGTTCACGTGCTCGAAGGTCGACCAGACCCACTGCGGTGCGTTGGCGGTCTTATGGACGATGTGCAAGCCCACCAGACCGACCGACTGGGACGCACACGACTCCTCGACTATCGGCCCGTGGCTCGGGTCGCTGTTGCCCGGCGTATAGACCAACGCGTCGACCGTGTGGAAATCCTGCGGACGGTCGTTGGCGCCCAGTACCTTCCAGGATGCCTTCACCATCACCGAGCCGACCTCGCTCGTGTCGTTGGAGCCACAGCTGAACGCCACGGTGTTGGTCTTTTTCGCGGCAAAGAATTTCTGCTGGCCTTCGATGCTGTACAGACCGTTGTCGACGATCCCGTTGAACATCGATTGGTTGACCACGATTTCGTTGCGCGTATAAGCGCCGTTCTGATCCACCAGCGGGCCGCTATCGAAGGGCTGGATAAACTCATCCAGCATGTCGGGGACCTTGCCCATCTGCTGCAGCAACCGCCCAGGCTTGAGCTGCTTGCACACCTCGGGAAGCGTCGCCGGCGCATCCCAGGGCAAGGGTGTCTGGCCCTTGGCGCGGAAAATCTGGTAGCTCTCTTTCCAGCTTTCCCAGACCGTGGCCCCATCCTGCTTGCCAATGGTGGTGCCGGTATTGGGATTGCCGTTGTCCAGGGCCGGCCAGTTCAGGGCGATGAAGGTCTGCCACGACAGTTCATCGAAATTGCCTTGCAGGCTGGCCAGGGAGATAGGTTGAGTAGCCGTGACATCGAAGGGTATCTGCGGCGACAACGAGGGGGCGGCGCTGGCGAAGGGGCACAGCAAAACGCCGAACAAGGCACAGCCCAGCGGGCCATGCCGACTGACTTCCATTCTCATGCTTGATCTCCTTGGCATCAGGGCGCCAGGAAATCACACCGGTCCGTCATGGACTCTCACTGCCTCCTGGCACGTCAGAGTCTAGGTAGGGTTTTATGCAAGAAGAGGTGTGGAGGTAGAACCAATCGAAGCAAAGCCGGGAGGAGTTATTCGGATTCAGATGGCGGTGTGGTGGAGGACGCCATCGCGAGCAGGCTCGCTCCCACAAGGAGACCACGATCCCTGTGGGAGCGAGCCTGCTCGCGATGCGCTTGATCTTAAAGGTTGGCGACCTTCTGCCAGACCTTCGGCTTGAAGAACAGCGTCTCACCCTTCGCCAATCCCACCAGGCTGTCGTGATCCTTCACCACTTCAGCCTCGATCAGTTCACTCTGGCCCTCCACTTTCAAGGTCACCCGAGTTGTTGCGCCCAGCGGACGAATGTCCCGCACTTCGGCGGCGTGGTGATCTTCCAGCTCAGAACGCGACAGCGAGACTTCGTGGGGACGGAACAGCACATGCCGGTCTTCCCCCAGGTGCAGGCGGTTCGAGTCACCAAGGAAGTGATACACGAAATCACTGGCGGGGTTTTCATACACCTCGCCCGGCGAGCCGATCTGCTCGATCACGCCCTTGTTCATCACCACGATGCGGTCAGCGACTTCCATGGCTTCTTCCTGGTCATGGGTCACGAACACCGAGGTCAGGTTGATGTCCTCGTGCAGCCGCGCCAGCCAGCGGCGCAGTTCCTTGCGGACCTTGGCATCGAGGGCACCGAAAGGCTCGTCCAGCAGCAACACCTTGGGTTCTACCGCCAGTGCGCGGGCCAGGGCGATACGCTGGCGCTGGCCACCGGAGAGTTGCTCGGGGTAGCGGTCGGCGAGCCAGTCCAGTTGCACCATGTTCAGCAGCTCGTGAACCTTGGTCGCGATCTGGCTTTCGGTCGGGCGCTGGCCCTTGGGTTTCATGCGCAGGCCGAAGGCGACGTTGTCGAACACCGTCATGTGGCGGAACAAGGCGTAGTGCTGGAACACGAAGCCGACGTTGCGATCACGCACATCGTGGCCGGAGACATCCTCGCCGTGAAAGACGATGTTGCCCTGGTCCGGGGTCTCCAGGCCGGCGATGATCCGCAGCAGCGTGGTCTTGCCGCAGCCCGACGGGCCCAGCAGCGCCACCAGCTCACCGCTCCGGATGTCCAGACTGATGTCGTCCAGGGCCCTGAACGCGTTGAAATTCTTGCTGACGTTACGCACTTCGATCGACATGACTTATTCCTCCGCGGCGCTGGCGCGCAGGCGGTTGATTCGGTTTTCGCTCCACTGCTTGAGCAGCAGGATGAAGAGCGCCAGGATCAGCAACAGGCTCGCCACAGCGAACGCGGCCACGTGGTTGTATTCGTTGTAGAGGATCTCGACGTGCAGCGGCAGGGTGTTGGTCACTCCGCGAATGTGCCCGGACACCACCGACACCGCGCCGAATTCGCCCATGGCCCGGGCGGTGCACAGCACCACGCCATAGATCAGACCCCACTTGATGTTCGGCACGGTGACATGCCAGAACATCTGCCAGCCATTGGCGCCCAGCAGGCGCGCGGCCTCTTCTTCCTGGGTGCCCTGCTCCTGCATCAGCGGGATCAGCTCACGGGCCACGAACGGCACGGTGACGAAAATCGTCGCCAGCACGATACCCGGCAGCGCAAACACGATCTGGATATCGTGGTCCGACAGCCACGGCCCGAACAGGCCCTGGGCACCGAACATCAACACGTAGACCAGGCCGGCAATCACCGGCGAAACCGAGAACGGCAGGTCGATCAGGGTCACCAGCATGCTCTTGCCACGGAACGAATACTTGCTCACGCACCAGGCGGCGCTGACCCCGAACACCAGGTTCAGCGGCACCGAAATCAGTACCGCGATCACCGTGAGCTTCAGCGCCGACAACGCGTCGGGTTCGAAGATCGCGCTGAAGAATGCCCCCAGGCCGAGCTTCAGGCCCTGGGACACCACGATGAACAGCGGCAACAGCAGGAACAGCGCAAAGAACAACCAGCCAAAGCCGATCAGGACTCGTCGCGACGTCGCGCTGCCGCGGCGGGCGGCGTTGGTGGAGGTCGCGGAAATAGACGATTGGGACATGCTCGCGCCTCCTTATGGGGTTTCGATGCGCCGCTGCAGCAGGTTGATCAGCAGCAACAGGACGAAGGAAACCACCAGCATCAGCACGCCGATGGAGGTGGCGCCGGTGTAGTCGTATTGGTCGAGCTTGACCATGATCAGCAGCGGCAGGATCTCGGTTTTCATCGGCATGTTGCCGGCAATGAAAATCACCGAACCGTACTCGCCCACGCCACGGGCAAACGCCAGGGCGAAGCCGGTCAGCCAGGCCGGCAACAACGCCGGCATCAGGATATGGCGGAACACCTGCCACGGCTTGGCACCCAGGCAGGCGGCAGCCTCTTCGACCTCACGCGGGATATCCGCCAGCACCGGCTGCACCGTGCGCACCACGAACGGCAGCGTCACGAAGGTCAGCGCCAGGGTGATGCCCAGCGGGGTATAGGCGATCTTGAAGCCCAGGTCGGTGGCGAACTGGCCGACCAGGCCGGTCGGTGCGTACAACGCCGTCAAGGCGATACCGGCCACGGCGGTGGGCAGGGCGAACGGCAGGTCGATCATCGCGTCGATGATCTTGCGGCCGGGAAAGGTGTAGCGCACCAACACCCAGGCCAGCAGCGTGCCGATCACGCCATTGATGATCGCGGCGCACAACGCGGTGCCGAAGCTGAGCTTCAAGGCCGCCAGCACTCGCGGCGCCGAAATGATCGTCCAGAACTGGTCCCAGGTGAGTTGGGCGGCATGCACGAACATCGCCGCCAGCGGTATGAGCACAATCAGACTGAGGTACACCAGGGTGTAGCCCAGCGTCAGCCCGAAGCCGGGTATGACGGGGGAGATGCGACGCGACATAAAAGTCCTTGGTTGTATGGCGAGGAAGCTTGCTCCTGGTGTGTTCTGTAGGAGCTGGCGAAGCCTGCGATCTTTTGATCCTGACCTTTCACTCTCGACTCAATTGGCAGTCGAAAGATCGCAGCCTCGTTGCACTCGTCAGCTCCTACAGGGTTGAGCCCGGTAGCCTGAATCGAACTCTGTCCAGCTTACTGCGCCTGATAGATCTGGTCGAACACCCCACCATCATTGAAGAATTTCGGCTGGGCGGTTTTCCAGCCGCCGAAGTCCTTGTCGATGGTCACCAGCTCCAGTTTCGGGAACTGCCGGGCGTACTTGGCGGCCACGTCCTTGTCCCGCGGGCGATAGAAATTCTTCGCGGCGATTTCCTGACCAGCCGGGCTGTACAGATGCTTGAGGTAGGCTTCGGCGATTTCGCGGTTGCCTTTCTTCTCGGCGTTCTTGTCCACCACCGCCACTGGCGGCTCAGCGAGGATCGACAACGACGGCACGACGATGTCGAACTTGTCGGCGCCCCCTTCTTCTTTCAGCGCCAGGAAGGCTTCGTTTTCCCAGGCCAGCAACACGTCGCCCTGACCGTTGTTGACGAAGGTAATGGTCGAACCGCGGGCGCCGGTGTCGAGGATCGGCACATGCTTGAACAGCGCCTGCACGTATTCCTTGGCCTTGGCCTCGTCACCCCCGTTGGCCTTGAGGCCATAGGCCCAGGCCGCAAGGAAGTTCCAGCGGGCACCGCCGGAGGTCTTCGGGTTCGGGGTGATGACCGAGACGTCATTCTTGATCAGGTCACCCCAGTCCTTGATACCCTTGGGGTTGCCCTTGCGCACCAGGAACACGATGGTGGAGGTGTAGGGCGTGCTGGCTTCCGGCAGCCGCTGCTGCCAGTCCACCGGCAGGGATTTGCCCAGCTTGGCGATTTCATCGATGTCGCCGGCCAGGGCCAGGGTCACGACGTCGGCCCGCAGCCCATCGATCACCGCCCGGCCCTGTTTGCCCGAGCCCCCATGGGATTGCTGGATCTTCACGCTGTCATCCGGGTGCGTCTGCTTCCAGAAACTGACGAATTCGGCGTTGTAATCCTGGTATAGCTCGCGGGTCGGGTCGTAGGACACGTTGAGCAGTTCGTAGTCCTTCGCGACGGCGGAACCTGCGAAAACAGCGCTGGCCAGGGCGGCCAGGGCATAACGGCGAATTGGCGACATGGTGAAAGCTCCTGGAATTCTGGTTTCTTATGGCTTCTGGCAGATCGGGTGGCCTTGAAAAGACCGCAGCCTGGGGCAGTTCCTGCATCCAGTCCCCATGGGACTGCCGCGAGCTGCGATCTCTTGATCCTCAGCCCGGCTTATGGCCTGGCTGCTGCAGGCGGAATTTTTCCTTGCGTTCGATCTGGACCACCTGTGCGTTGTGCACGGTGATTTCCACCGCGCCGAAACGCAGATCGCGCAACGCGCTCTGGATCTCGCGCATGATGGTTGCTTCGTCCTGGCCGTCAACGCTACGTAGGGATGCGCTCATGCTGCTGCTCCTTGAATGAATGCCTGGCAGTGGGCGGCACTGCTTGCGGCGTGGGAGCAATACTAGATAAGCGCAGATATTCTTAAAAAGACTATTTAAGAATTTTTATATAACCAAAAACCAACCAACACCCACACACCCTGTGGGAGCGAGCCTGCTCGCGATAGCGGTGGGACAGTCAACATTTTTGTCTCTGGCAGACCGCATCGCGAGCAGACTCGCTCCCACAGTTTTTTTGTCTGTCAGGTGATGGCTGGTGCCCGCTCCCAATCCAGCAGCTGCGCCGGCACCGGCCGGCCGAACCAGTAGCCCTGTCCCAGCTCACAAGCCTGTTCGAGCAAAAATCCCGCCTGCTCGCGCTGTTCGATGCCTTCGGCATGCACCTGCATGCCCATGCTGCGGGCCAGGGCGATGATCACCCGGACGATCGCCGCGTCGTCCTCGTCCCACGGCAGCCCGGCGACGAAACCCTGGTCGATCTTAAGCTTTTGCACCGGTAGGCGTTTGAGCCGCAGCAACGATGAATAGCCGGTGCCGAAGTCATCGATCGCCAGCCGCACACCCAATTCCCGCAAACGATGCATCTGCTCCAACGCCACTTCCGGGTCCGCCATCACCGCGCTTTCGGTCACTTCCAGCTCCAGGAGCGCCGGATCCAGACCGGTTTCATGCAGTACCTGGGCGACCTGCTCGTACAACGCACGGTGGGCGAACAATCGGCTGGAAACGTTCACCGCGACGAACGTCAACGCAATCCCGGCCTGTTGCCACTGGCACATCTGTCGGCAGGCCTGGGCCATGACCCAACCATCGATCTGGGCGATCAACCCGGTGCGCTCGGCGACGGGGATGAATTCGGCCGGCGAGATCAAACCACGCACAGGATGTTCCCAGCGCACCAGCGCTTCGACACCGATCAGGCGGCTGGACGCCAGGTCGTGCACCGGCTGGTAATGGACTCGCAGTTCCTGCTGGGCCAGGGCGCGACGCAGTTCGAAGGCAATCTCGACCCGTTGTTGAGCGTGGGCGGTCAGCTCTTCGGTGTACAAGGCGTAACTGTCGCGGCCGGCGCTCTTGGCCTTGAACAGGGCCGAGTCAGCATTACGCAACAATTGCCCGGCGCTGAGTGCATCGCCGGGAAACAGGCTGATGCCGATGCTGGCGTTGATGAACAAGGCCCGACCGTCGAACCGCAACGGCTCTTTCAGCACGTCGAGAATACGCTGGGCCTGGACCGCTGCCTGCCCGGGCTGGGAGCAGTTTTCCATCAACACGGCGAATTCGTCGCCACCCAGGCGAGCCAGGGTCACGCCCGGCGCGAAGAGCGCCTGGAACCGCTCGGCCACGCCCTTGAGCAGCTCGTCGCCAACCGCATGTCCGAGGCTGTCATTGATGTTCTTGAAGTGGTCCAGGTCCACCAGCAGCAGGGCACAACCGCGCTTGTGAAGCTGTGCCGAGGCCAGGGCCTGCTCCGCACGGTCGGAAAACAGCACGCGGTTGGGCAAGCCGGTCAGCGGATCGTGATGGGCCAGGTGTGCGAGTTCGTGTTGCGAATCCTTGATCGCACTGATGTCGGAGAACACCGCGACGTACTGATTGACCTGGCCGTTGTCGTCGACGAGCGCCCGGATCGTCTGCCATTGCGGGTAGATCTCACCACTCTTGCGCCGATTCCAGATTTCACCGCTCCATTCACCCCGTCCGCTCAGGGAGGCAAACATGTCGCGGTAGAAATCCGCCCCGTGGCGGCCGGATTTGAACAGATTGGGGCGCTGGCCCAACACCTCGTCCCGACCATAACCGGTGATCGCCATGAAGGCCCGGTTAACATGCACGATCAGGCCGCTGCGATCCGTCACCAGCACCCCTTCGCGGGTGCAATCGAAGACCGCAGCGGCCTGGCGCAGGCGCTCGCGATCGGCCAGGTGCTTGCCTTCACCAAGCGACCGGGACATCCGCATCCGCGCCATGAAGATCAACCCGGCGCTGATCAGCATCCAGGCATAGCCGTTGATCAGTTGCCAGCGCTGCCTGTCAGCGGATTGATCGAAGAAATTGCTTAATAAATAACCAGCCAGCTGCAGCCAGGCGACTGACAGCACGAGGTAAAGCAGCGCTTCGCGCAGGGCGATGCGGTGATGGGCAGTCATTCGGTCGTCCATGTCCCTACAAAGAGGCCGGGATTATAGAGGAAGAAACATCCTGCCACTCTTATCTGAAAGGCCGACTGGTTTTATCTGTAGGGCTGGTGATAATGCAACGGCTGTTTCTATCTTTATCGAGGGCCCTACAGCCTATGTGGTACGAAGGTTTTCTTGGCTTGTCGCCTTGGTCACTGGTGGCGGTCACCCTGCTGATGACCCATGTCACGATCATCAGTGTCACGGTCTACCTGCACCGTTATTCGGCGCACCGCTCCCTGGAGCTCAACGCTGGCCTCAAACATTTCTTCCGCTTCTGGCTGTGGCTGACCACCGGGCAGAACACCCGCGAGTGGACCGCCATCCACCGCAAGCATCACGCCAAATGCGAAACCGTCGACGATCCCCACAGCCCGGTCGTCAAAGGCCTGTCCACCGTGCTGCGCAAAGGCGCCGAGCTGTACCGCGCCGAAGCGGAAAATCCGGAAACCCTGCGCATCTACGGCAAGAACTGCCCCGAAGACTGGATCGAACGCACCCTCTATAGCCGCTTCCCGCTTTTGGGCGTGGCGATCATGGGCGTCATCGACCTGCTGCTGTTCGGCACCATCGGCATCACCATCTGGGCCATCCAGATGATGTGGATCCCGGTCTGGGCCGCCGGCGTGGTCAATGGCCTGGGCCATGCCGTGGGCTATCGCAACTTCGAGTGCCGTGACGCGGCGACCAACCTGGTGCCCTGGGGCATCCTGATCGGTGGCGAAGAGCTGCACAACAACCATCACACCTACCCTAATTCGGCCAAGCTGTCGGTACGCAAATGGGAGTTCGACCTGGGCTGGGCCTGGATCCAGGTGTTCCGCTTCCTGCGCCTGGCCAAGGTCCAGCGGGTCGCGCCGATCGCCCACCGGATCGAAGGCAAGGGTCATCTGGACATGGACACCGCCATCGCGATCCTCAACAACCGGTTCCAGATCATGGCCCAATACCGCAGGCTGGTGATCGCCCCGCTGGTCAAGCAGGAGCTGGAAAAGGTCGATCATTCGGTGCGCCACCAGTTCCACCGGGCCAAACGCCTGCTGTCGCGGGAAACCAGCCTGCTGGATGACCGTCATCACCTGCGCATCCAGAACATGCTGGAACACAGCCAGGCACTGAAGGTGATCTACGAAAAACGCCTGGCTCTGCAGCAGATCTGGGCCAAGACCAGCAGCAACGGCCACGACATGCTCGCTGCCATCAAGGAATGGGTCCACGACGCCGAGGTCAGCGGCATCCAGTCCCTGCGGGACTTTGCCGACCAGCTCAAGACTTACTCGTTGCGGCCGGCTACGGCTTGATAACCAGACCCCGCCATTCGGCGGGGTTTTCCTTTCCTGCACGATCCACAGATTTGGCTCCGGCAATCCGCCCTTCGTCGCCTGAAAAGGAACTTCACTCCGAATCCCCTATCTCAAGAGCACTTCGCCATCCAGGCGGGCTTTGGAGCAAGCGCGTGCGAACCTTCAACAGTGCACGCTCTTTGAGATTTGTGCCGATGGTCGACAAGAACCTGCAGGATTCAACCCAACCGCATTGGCCCGAGGCGGCCCAGACGCTGATGGCGCTGATGCACGCCCAGGGCGAAGTGGCGCGCCTGAGCGAACGTGAGCAGCTTTTCAGCTCGTTGCTGGTCAGCGTCAACGCGGTGCTCTGGGCGTTCAACTGGGAAACCCGGCAACTGCTCTACGTCAGCCCCGCCTACGAGCGGATCTTCGGCCGGCCCGTCGGCCTGGTACTGGCCGACTTCAACGAGTGGCGTGACGCAATCTACCCCGACGACCTGGACTATGCCGAGCGCAGCCTCGCCGACGTGCTGGTCAAAGGTGCCGTGGAGGATCGTGAGTACCGCATCATCGCCGCCGATGGCCAGATCCGCTGGCTGAGCGACAAATGCTTCATCAACCGCCAGGCCGAATCGGGGCAACCGGTGATTGTGGTGGGGATCGCCGAAGACATCACCGAAAAGAAGCTGCTGGAAAGCGAACTGCAACGACTGGCGACCACCGACGTACTGACCCAGAGCAGCAATCGCCGCCACTTCTTCGAATGCGCCCACCGCGAATTCGAGCAGGCACGATTGCAGGGAACGCCCATGGCTTTCCTGTTGCTGGACATCGATGACTTCAAGGTGATCAACGACACCTATGGTCATCAGGAAGGCGATAGCGTGCTGCAGAAAATCGCCGAAAGCGGGCGGACCGTGCTCCGGCGCGGTGACCTGTTCGGACGGATCGGTGGCGAAGAGTTTGCCGCCGTATTCCCCGGCTGTGCCCCGGACATGGCGATGCAAGTGGCCGAGCGCCTGCAACGGGAGATCCAGCGCCTGACCTTCCGCAGTGGGGAGCAGGGTTTCGGTATCACCGTCAGCCAGGGCCTGACCAGCATCACCGAAGAAGACCAGACCCTCGACAGCCTGTTCTCCCGCGCCGATGCCGCCATGTATGAGGCCAAGCGCCAGGGCAAGAATCGGATCATCGTCGGCTGATCGACTTGTTGCACAAAGCCCCTGTGGGAGCGAGCCTGCTCGCGAAAGCAATCTTACATCCGGCGATGCAGTGACTGTCAGACCGCTTTCGCGAGCAGGCTCGCTCCCACAATGGTAAGTCGGTGGTTTTACTTCCTGCGCAAGCGCATCAGTTCCGGCAACCCGATCTTCAGCAGACGCGCCGTGCGCCCCCGGGCCAGTTCCTCAAGCCCTTCATGCTCGGTCAGGTGAGCCATTTGCGCCGCCATGTTCATCACCAGGGCCTCGCGGGAGTACACCCCGCCACCGAGGCCGTAGACCGCCGCAATCAACTCCCGCAGCTCCAGCGGCAAGCGCCAGCGGGTACGCAGCGCCGAGCCGAAACCGGCGCCATACTCCTCCAGGGTGTTCCCCACTTCCTCCAATTCATCCAGTTCGCCCTCGGCCCGCTTCCATTCTTCCAGGCAACGCAGCACCGCCAATTCACCCAAGCGATGCAGCAGCCCGGCGCAATAGCAGCGCTCCTGCTCCAGATCCAGCAAACGGGCCATCGCCCGGGCGTATTCGGCGGTGTGCAGCGATAACAGCCAGTAACGCTCGGCATAGTCCGCCAGGCAGGGGTCAGTGAGCCGGGCACAGCGCTTGAGGGTCAGCCCGAGGATCAGGTTCATGCTCTGCCCGGTGCCGAGCTGGTGCAGCGCCTGGGCCACGGTCTGCACCGGACCGCCACCCTGATGCTGGGCGGCGCTGTTGGCCGCAGCGATCAGCACGGCGGTGATCTGCGGATCGGTGCGGATTTCCTCTTCCAGCAATTTCAGGTCCAGGCCGCTGGGGTTGAGGCTGCGCTTGACCGCCACTTGCACATCGGTCATCAGCGGCGCGCCTTCGGACAGGTCGCGCCGACGCTCAAGGAACGCCGCCAGGGTCAACGCGGGCCCAGGCGTCGGTACGTCGCTGGCGGCTTCTTCAGTGCCACTCAACAGCAAGCCTTGCAGACGCTGGGTCAGGCTTTCCCGGTTCAAGGGTTTGGTCAGATAAGCGGCCGGCGCCAGTGGCAACACCTCACGTACGCTAGCGCTGTCATTGCGTCGACTCATCAGGATGAAGGGCAACGGCGGGGTGCGGTGCTGATGGCGAAGGCCGCGCAGAATACTCAGGCCATCGACACCCGGCAGCTCCCAATCGGCAATCACCAGGTCGTAAGGATGATGCGCCAGCAACTCCAGCGCCTGCTTGCCCTCGCCACACGTGTCCACCCGCGCATCGCAGCGCAGGCCCGACAACACCTGTTCCAGCAGCTCACGGGACGCCGGGTCGGCCTCGGCGATCAACACGCGGGGTACAGCGGGTAAATCCACAGCAGTCATGCGGCATCGCTCCCTTGCAATACCTGCACCTTAGACAATGGCCGCCGTTGCAGACAGCTCGAACCCTCAGGATAGGTGTCCGAACATGAAAAAACCCGCTAAAAAGCGGGTTTTTTGTGGATCAGCTCACAGCGTCAAAGCTCGGAGAAGCACTCTTCGATGATTGCCAGGCCCTTGTCCAATTGCTCGTCCGGCGAGGTCAACGGCACCAGCACCCGCAGGACGTTGCCATAAGTGCCGCAGGACAACAGGATCAGACCCTTGTCGCGGGCCTTCGCCACAACCTGGGCGACCGCTGCGGCGTTCGGCTTATGGGAGTCGCCGTTTTCAAACAACTCCACGGCGATCATCGCGCCCAGGGCACGGACTTCGCCGATCACCGGGTACTTCTTCTGGATGGCCTTGAGGCCACTGACCAGACGCTCGCCCACAGCCTTGCAGCGGTCCAGCAGGTGCTCTTCTTCGAACACTTCCATCACCGCCAGCGCAGCCGCGCAAGCAATCGGGCTACCAGCGTAGGTGCCACCCAGGCCACCCGGTGCGATGGCGTCCATGTACTCGGCCTTGCCACAGACTCCGGCCAGCGGGAAGCCGCCCGCGATGGATTTGGCGAAGGTGGTCAGGTCGGCAGCAACACCCATCTGCTCCATGGCGAAGAAGGTGCCGGTACGGCCTGCGCCGGTCTGCACTTCGTCGGCGATCAACAGAATGCCGTGCTGGTCGCACAGGGTGCGCAGGCGCTTCATGAACTCCTTCGGCGCCACATAGAAACCACCCTCGCCCTGTACCGGCTCGATGATGATGGCCGCGATGTCACGTGGCTCGGCGTCGTTCTTGAAGATGCGCTCGATGCTGGCGATGGAGTCGTCGATGCTCACGCCGTGCAGTTCGTTCGGGTACAGCGCACGGAAGATACCGCCAGGCATCAGGCCCATGCCGGCCGAGTACGGCACGACCTTGCCGGTCAGGCCCAGGGTCATCATGGTGCGACCGTGGTAGGCGCCGGTGAAGGCGATTACACCGGCGCGGCCGGTGGCGGCACGGGCGATCTTCACGGCGTTTTCCACCGCTTCGGAACCGGTGGTCACCAGCAGGGTTTTCTTGGCGAAATCGCCAGGTACCTTGGCGTTGATTTTTTCGCACAGTTCCACGTATGGCTCATAGGCCAGGACCTGGAAGCAGGTGTGGGTCAGCTTGTTCAGTTGCTCGGTCACGGCGGCGATGATTTTCGGGTGCACGTGGCCGGTGTTCAGCACGGCGATACCGCCGGCGAAGTCGATGAATTCACGGCCTTCGACGTCGGTCACCGTGGCGTTCTTCGCCGACTCGGCGAAGATCGGGTGAATCTGGCCGACGCCACGTGGAACGGCAGCGGTACGACGGGCCATCAGGTCAGCGTTAGTCTTGCTCATTACAGTCCTCATTCGCCGCTCATCGGTCGGCGTGGTTCAAGGATTACACGGCGGGGAGTCAACGGCGGCAGCATGCGATGATCGACTGCCACGGCGTTCCCGGCCGCAGAGAAAAGTGCAGTTTGAAACGGCGCAAAGGGACAGCGCTCTCGTGCCCTTTGCGCTTGCAGCAGGATCAGATACCCAGGCAGAGGTATTTGATTTCCAGGTAGTCCTCGATGCCGTACTTGGAACCCTCACGGCCCAGGCCCGAAGCCTTGATGCCGCCGAACGGCGCGACTTCGTTGGAGATCAACCCGGTGTTGACGCCGACCATGCCGTATTCCAGGGCCTCGGCCACGCGGAATACGCGGCCCAGATCGCGGGCATAGAAGTACGAGGCCAGGCCAAACTCGGTGTCGTTGGACATCGCGATCACTTCAGCTTCGTCTTTGAAGCGGAACAGCGGCGCCAGCGGACCGAAGGTCTCTTCCTTCGCCACGGCGGCGGTTTTCGGGACGTTGGTCAGGATGGTTGGCTCGAAGAAGTTGCCTTGCATCGGCTTGCCACCGGCCAGTACGGTCGCGCCTTTGCCCACGGCATCGGCGATGTGTTCCTGGACCTTGGCGACGGCCTTCTCGTCGATCAGCGGACCGGTGGTGGTGCCGTCTTCCAGACCGTTGCCGATCTTGAGCTTGGCCACTGCCGCCTTGAGTTTTTCCGCGAACGCGTCGTACACCGAATCCTGGATGTACAGGCGGTTGGCGCAGACGCAGGTCTGGCCGTTGTTGCGGTATTTGGAAATGATCGCGCCTTCGACGGCTTTATCCAGGTCCGCATCGTCGAACACGATGAACGGTGCGTTGCCGCCCAGTTCCAGGGAGACTTTCTTGATGTCCTTGGCGCATTCGGCCATCAACTGGCGACCGATTTCGGTCGAACCGGTGAAGGACAGCTTGCGCACGATCGGGTTGCTGGTCAGCTCGCCGCCGATGTCGCCGGCACTGCCGGTGACCACGCTCAGCACGCCTTGCGGAATACCGGCACGGTGCGCCAGTTCCACCAGGGCCAGGGCCGAGAACGGCGTTTGCGAGGCCGGCTTGATGACCATGGTGCAACCGGCGGCCAGGGCTGGACCGGCCTTGCGGGTGATCATCGCGGCCGGGAAGTTCCACGGGGTAATGGCGGCGGTCACACCGATCGGCTGCTTGATCACGATCAGGCGCTTGTCGGGCTGGTGGCCGGGAATCACGTCACCGTAGACGCGCTTGGCTTCTTCGGCGAACCACTCGATGAACGACGCGGCATAGACGATCTCGCCCTTGGCTTCGGCCAGTGGCTTGCCCTGTTCCAGGGTCATCAGACGACCGAGGTCGTCCTGGTTCTCGATCAGCAATTCGTACCAGCGACGCAGCTTGTTGGCGCGCTCCTTGGCGGTCAGCGCACGCCAGGCCGGCAGCGCCTTGTCGGCGGCTTCAATCGCACGACGGGTTTCGGCAGCGCCCATTTTCGGCACGGTACCCAACACTTCGCCCGTTGCCGGGTTGGTGACCTTGATCGTCTGACCATTGTCCGCATCGACCCAAGCGCCATCGATAAAGGCTTGCTGGCGGAACAACTGGGTGTCTTTAAGCTGCATGTCGGCTTTCCTTAACAGCACCGCGCGCACGCGGAGCGAATTAGAGTTGTAGAAAGGCGCCTTATGGGCTGCCGTCAGGGAAATCATTCACCGGGCTGAAGCACAGAAATAACGCACAACAAGCATAGACGTGCGGTTCAGCACCCAGACAAGAGCGTTTGAAATCTCAAACGAATCCTAGGGCCGATGGGGGTGAAGGACAATAGGCTGTTCGAAAAAAAGAACGAAAAAGACGAAATTGACCGTTTTTTCTGATCAGCGTAGCCAACGTATGCCCAAAGCCTGGAAAACAACGGCAAATCAGCAGCATGGACGCCCGGCGTGCATATGAGTATCATGGCGCCGCGTTGCACCAGTAGCTCAGCTGGATAGAGTACTGCCCTCCGAAGGCAGGGGTCGTGGGTTCGAATCCCGCCTGGTGCGCCATATAGTCTCTGGAGTTGTCTCAGACATTCCATGAAACATCTCAAGAAGCCCGCCCAGTGCGGGTTTTCTTGTTTCTGGCTGTACCTCGTTGTATATCCGGTAGCTTCACACCGTACATGCCTTGTATGGCCCATGATTCAGAAACGCTGGAGCGTTACTCGGAGCTATGCAAGAGAAGTATTGGAAAGACCATCAGGACAAGAAACATATAGAGATCGATGGGGTTTGCTGGCTTCTGGATCATCTTCGCCCGTTCAGCTTCAACATTCCCTGCTGCCAACGGTCAGCCAGCCGTAACCTTGACCATAGAACTGGAATACAGCTCCCACTGCATCAGTCGAGGCCCCAGGAAAAATGAGGAAATCGATTTCCAATCAGCAGGATACGAGCGTTTGGTGATCGACCATCGGGAAATCAGGCGTGAATTCAAGCAGGACCGACATGCCCTATCCTTCCTCCTGCCAAGTATCGTAACGACGCTTCGCGACCGTCGATGCTTCTTCACTGGCAAGGAAAATTTCCTGACATTCGAGATCGGCGAAATCCTGCCAGGCTATGCCAAGGACACCAAGTACGAGATTTTTTTCAACGTGAGGAGAGGCGACGCACGCAACTCTTTACGACTCTTCATCGAGAGCGCATATGTTCGAGATGAGGAAGCGGATAATGAACCAGTGAACTTCAAAAAGTCCGACAAAATCACGGCCTGGAAGCTTTTTTTGAAAAAGTCGCGGGGTGAATCGATCAAGGCACCTACGGGCAATGGCCTCCAACGTAATAGACGCCGTCAGTAGCCAGAAAAAGCAAACCCTCCAACGAGGGAATCGAAGGAGGGTTTCGCGGATGCCCTTAGGGATAACCCCTTCAACCGGCACGGCCGAGAACCTGTGGCGGCATCTGAACACCTAGGCCTTATATGGCCCAAGCTCCGTATATATCCAGACGCGCTCAGGCTAATCAAAATTGAACAACACGTCAATGTGACGTCGGTAACGTCCGTCGGCTGGAGTCTTGAACCTATTACACGAAAATCGGACTCCAGCGCTTGGTTCACTCAACGCTTGCGCAACGCCTCCAGCCGCGCCGGCAAATCCTCCTTGGGAAAGCGCTTGTGCAGCGTAAGCAGCTTCTCATCCGCCGCCTTGGCCTCCCCCGCCTGGCGCAACCGCAGGATTTCCAGCAGCTCCTGCTCCAGCGAAGGCGGTGCGGCGGGCACAGATTTGCTCTTTTTCGCCATGGGTTCATCTGCCTGGACTTGCACAGGCTTCTCCGGGGCCTGGCTCAGTTCGCCCATTGGCGCCGCCATGCGCGCCAATGGTGCCGGGGCAGCAGGGGCTGCCGGAGAGGGGGCAACGGCGAGCTCCTGTCGGGCAGCGGAATAATCCAGTGATGCCGGTGCAACCAAGTCGTCCTTCGGCACCGGCGAGCGCAGCACCAGGCTAATCATCAGCGCAACACCCGCCACCGTGGCGAACGCCACTTGCCAGCGCGGCCGTTGGCAAGCCTGCAGCCAACGTTGCCACAGGCCCGGCCTGGGCGCCGGCGCCTCGCGGTGGGCGGTAGCGAGGATGAAGGCGTCCAGGGAGGCGGGGGGCTCGCCGCCGGCGTGTTGGCGGAAATGCTCGATCAGCGCTTCATCAGTGGGATCCGGGGTCTGTCGGGAATCAATCATGCGGGTACCTCCTCGGCCAGCAGCCGATGCAACTTCTGCTGGGCGTAACGCAAGCGGCTCTTTACTGTTTCCAGCGGGACGCCGGTCAGGGCGGCGATCTGTGGCAGTTCCAGGTCACCGTGCAGGCGCAGCAGGAAGACTTCTCGCTGGTCTTCGGGCAAGGCCTGCAACGCGGCCTCCAGGCGGCCCTGATCGCGGCTCAGGCTCAGTTGTTGCTCTGGGCCACTGGACTCGTCAGGCTGGACGTGAAGCTGTTCGTCGTAGCTGTCATGCAAGGGGGTGTGCACGCCGTGCCTGCGCCAGTGATCGATCAAGCGGTTGCGGGCAATCTGGAACAGCCAGGTACGAAAACTCGCCCGTCCTTGTGGCTGGGTGCTGCTGCGGATCAGGCTGAGCCAGGTGTCCTGAAAGACTTCCTCGGCCAGCTCGGCCTTGTTGCTCAAGGACACGAGGAAACGATAAAGCCCCTGCCGATGCCGCGCATACAGGATTTCAAAACTGGCGCCATCACCGTTGCGGTAGCGGGCCAGCAGCGATTCGTCACTGACTGAGTCAATCGGGGCGGGCATTTGGGTGGCGGACTCCTTCCAATTGAAATGCGATTCTGCAAACAGCACTGTCCCACTGTGGGAGCGAGCCTGCTCGCGAAGGCGGTGCAACAGTCGATAGACATGCTGACTGGAAAACCGCTATCGCGAGCAGGCTCGCTCCCACATGGATCCTCCATGTACTCAGGATCCGTGTTTGATCTCAGGCTTGAGGCTCTGCGCCAGTTCGACCATCTGCACGAACTCGGCACGTAATCCGAACGGATCATTACCCCGGGCAGAACGGGCCAACTGAGCGGTGTCCTTCAAGCTCATCGACCCAGTGTAGCGCCCCTCGCCCTTGAGCTGCTGCGCAAAGGCCGCCACCGCCGCCGAGAAACGCAGGTCATCGCTGGCCTTGCCTTCGCCCTGTGCACTGGCGATGGGACGCTCGAGCAATCGGCTGCTGCCGCCTTCAGCGGGCTTGTAGCGTACCCGCAACATCGCCAGCTCGCCGGCCTTGCCTTCCGGTTGGGGTTGCGTGCTGGCATAGCGCAGCGGTTCCAGCCAGCCCTGCTCACCTTTTGACACGATTTCATACAGCGCCGTCACCGTGTGCCCGGCGCCGATTTCGCCGGCATCGACCTTGTCGTTGTTGAAATCCTCACGTTTCAGCGCGCGGTTCTCATAACCCAACAGGCGATACTCGCTGACCTGAGCGGGGTTGAATTCCACCTGCAACTTCACATCCCGCGCCACCACCGCCAGGGTCGAGCTGAGCTGGTCCACCAGCACCTTGCGCGCTTCGAGCAGGTTGTCGATGTAGGCGTAGTTGCCGTCGCCGGCGTCGGCCAGTTGCTCCATCAGGTGTTCGTTGTAGTTATCCACACCGAAACCCAGGGTCGTGAGGGACACGCCACTCTTGCGCTGGTCAACCGCCATTTGCTTGAGGCTGTCGAAGTCACTGACGCCGACGTTGAAGTCGCCATCGGTGGCCAGCAGGATGCGGTTGATGCCTTTGTCGATGAAGCTCTCCCGGGCCATCTGGTAAGCCAGTTCGATACCCGAGGCGCCTGCGGTGGAACCTCCGGCGTCGAGCTGATCAATGGCATTGCGGATTTTCACCTTGTCGCGACCCGAAGTCGGCTTGAGCACCACCCGCGACTCACCGGCATAGACCACCAGGGATACCCGATCCTGATCGCGCAACTGGTCCACCAGCAGTTTCAGCGTGCTCTTGACCAGCGGCAGGCCTTCGCGACGGTCCATCGATCCGGAAACATCCACCAGGAACACCAGGTTGGCCGGCGCCAGGTCAGCCACGGCGCGGTCGGAAGCCTTGATGCCAATGCGCAACAGGCGGGTGTGAGGGTTCCACGGCGACGGCGCCACTTCAGTGGTCACGCCAAAGGGCGAGCCATCGGTGGGCAGCGCGTAGGTGTAGGGAAAATAGTTGACCATTTCCTCCAATCGCACAGCGCCTTCGGGCGGCAGACTGCCTTGGTTGAGGAAACGTCGCACATTGGCGTAGCTGCCGGTGTCGACATCCACGCTGAAGGTGGAGACCGGCGTTTCGGCCACGCTGTGGATGGGGTTGTCCGGTAGTTTTTCGTATTGCTCCCGAGGCTCGCTGCGGTAATCCGCAACGGCGGCATCGTTTGCCACCAGTAGCGAACCAACCGGCGCCGGCACGGCCATGCGCTTGGCCTGAGTCTGCGCGGGGGCGATCTCGCGTTGCAGTTCAGGCTTGGCGGCCGCTGCGGCGGGTTCGGCGGTTCTGGCAGTCTCTCGAGACGAAGACAACCCACAACCCGCCAGCGCCACCAATAAGGTCACGGTGAAGCCCTGGGCTGCAGGACGAAGAAATGGACGGGGACGGGACATGGGCTGAACCTCGTGAGTGGATGATCCGTTCACAAGCTCAGACGAGGGGGATGTGCGGTTCGGGTTAATGGTTGGAAAGTTTTTACAGGATCCGAAGAACAACGCCTGGCCATCCAGAAGGAGACCAGGCGCTTGACTACAAGTGGATCAATCCGAACCGTACTTGGGCGAACGTGGTCCATACAGGATCCCGGTGCGTTGCCCGGCCGACAGCAACCGTGCGCTGGTAATACCGGCAATTGGATGACCCGCGTCTGTGGAGCTGTTGATCACTTGCTTGACCGCCGCCGTGATCAGCATGCCGACCAGCCCACCGGCGTTGCTGTTCCCGCCCTCCTCGCTGGATGCACGAGCGGAGCCAGTCCACAAGGTGGTGCCGCTACGCAGGTCCACCAGCTTGGCCGAAGCGGTGACCGCCGTTTCACTGGAGATCAGCATGTAACGGGTACCATATTCACTGATGGTGATGTACAGCGCCGCGTCCGCGCCGAAAATATCATGCAGCTTGGCCGGGGCCACGCCCTGGATATCGTTCGGTGTTGTCAGGCCGTTCTGGCGAAAGGTTTCATCCACCAAGGCAATCGGCAGCACGTAGTAACCCGCTTCGGCCAAGGGGTAGGTCACTTGGGAAACCAGGCTATAGGAAGCCTGTACCTCAGGGGATTCGTTGATCGGCGGCAACACCAGGATCGACTTGGGTCGAGCCTGTTTGAAGGCCGAATAGTCGATGGTCTTGGGAGCTGCACAACCGGCCAGCAACGCCACGGCCAGCAGAGCGCCGGCCCATTTCAAAAGGCTCATTTGACGTCTCCGGTCTTGGCGTTCTTGAGCAGCATGTCCATGTAGGTCGCGGACTCAGGGAACAGCGCCTTTTCGGTGCGCAACTCCTGCACCATCTGGTCATCCTTGCCCATGCTCAGGTACAGCATGCCCAAGTGGGCATGGTAGCCCGGCGGAGCCTTGCGGCCACTGGCGTTGATCTTTTGCAGATCACGCTCCAATGCCTCGACCTGCGCTTCCTTGGGCTCACCTTTGAAGTATTCGTAAACCTGCGGCTGGTAGCTTTCCCATTGATACAGAGTCGCAGGCGCCGTCTGGCACCCCGCGACCATCGCGACTGCTGTTAGCGTCAACGCCAACTTCACTGCCTTGCTCATCCTTGTACTGCTCCATGAAAATGCTGCTGATCAGTTGCGCGGGTTCCAGGCGCCGGCGTTGATGCCGTCCACCAGGCGGTTGATTGCCTCGCGCATGGCCAGGTCCAGGACCTTGCCATTGAGAGTGGAGTCATAGCTGGCGGTGCCGCCGAAGCCGATCACTTCACGGTTGGACAGAGCGTATTCACCCGCGCCCTGGGTGGAGTACACCACTTCGGAAGTGCTGATGTTGACGATATTCAGATTGACCTTGGCGTAAGCCACCTGGGTCTTGCCACGGCCGAGGATGCCGAATAGCTGACGGTCGCCGGTCTCTTTACGGCCGAATTCGGTCACGTCGCCAGTCACTACGTAGTCAGCACCCTTGAGCTTTTGCGCGGTGCCTTTGATCGCGGCCTCCTGGGAGATCTCACTCATGTTGTCGCGGTCCAGCACGCTGAAGCGATTGGTCTGTTGCAAATGGGTGATCAGGATGGTTTTGGCCTGACCGCCAAGACGATCGACACCATCGGAGAAAATCCCACGCATGTAGCTGGAGCGGTTATCGAACTTGCCTACGGCAATCGGCACGCGCACACCGGAATAGACGACGCCGGCACTGGCAACTTTCTCGATCGGCAACGCACGAGAGCTTTCCGAGGCACAACCGGCCACCGTCAGCAACGCCGCGGCGGCGAGGCCCGACAGCAAAATTTTGAACAATGTCTTCACGGGGTACTCCTGGGGTAAGAATCAGCGTTGCGTGGGGTCAAAAATATTCAACGAGACGGAATGGCCTGCAAGTCATCGACGATAAAGCCGCTCAACGCACTGGTGTAATAACCCTCGACATCGGAGTTACCCTTGTTGGTCAGCGCGCCCAGCATGCTTTTCATCCCTATCGGGCCTCTGAGCATCAGGCCCTCACGGGCCTGGGCAAAGTGCAACACCTCGGCGCCGGCCTTCTTCACCTTGACCTGATAGGTGAAATCGACGCTGGCAAGGTATGTACCGTCGGCGACGATCTTGTTCATGAAGCCGCCCTGGGTGTCCTGGATGCGGCGCGCATAAACGGTATTCACATCCAGCAGATAATCGGCCGTCTCCCGGCTGGAGGCATAGCGATTGGCATCGAGCAGGCGCAGGACCAGGTCGCCATTCAATTGCTCGCGAACGGTTTCGTCGGGCAGAAAGCGCTCATTCTTGCCGACGACGTCAACGTTGAAGGTATCGATCCAATAGGTGGCGGTCTTGGGGATCGCTACCGGCGCGGGGGAAATGTAGTAATCGGGCTTGGAGGCACAGCCCGCCATAAGGCAGAGGGCCAGGAATGTGGCGAGAAAGCGCATATCTGAATTCGTCCCTGAAGAAGTAGCGATACAACGGCGGCCGCAGTTTACGAGGTTTCGAAGGGTTATCAAGTCGCTTCGCAGCAGACTGCTGGAGACAACAGGGGGCCAAAGCCATCATTGACAATGACTTGGCCCGCTCCTTGTTACTTGATCAGGTCAGGCCGGCTGCTCTTGAGCATGGCCTCGGTCACGCTGCCTTGAACCGAGCACGTCAACATTCCCTTGCTGGTCTTGGCCAGGTCCTCTGGACCAGGCTCGACCATCAATATCGAATGAAGGCGTTGCCGCGAAGGTGCTTGCACAGGTAACGAGAGCAGCCATCGGGACAAGCAGGTGACGCAGTTTCATCGGACTATTCCTTCAGCCAAGGCGGGGACGAAGCGATACAGCGCGGACCAAATGAAGCATGGCTGGCCCGTGCCTTCATTTTGATCGTCGGCATTCTATCGATCCGGTGAACAGATTGGGTAGGCCGCGTGATCACCTTGTAACGATAAACACGCGTTGCTCCCTCGCCGCTCTACGAACCACAGGTCAGGGGGGCTCGCGAAGCGCTCACACTCCGCCCTGGAAAATACAGCGCCGCCGCGACGCCTACCGCCCCCATCACCACGCAATACCCCACACACACCCACGGACTCCACGGCACCAGCGCAATCAGCAACAACGGCGTAACACTCGCCCACAGCGCATAGGCGATGTTGTAGGTGAACGAGATGCCGGACACGCGAATCTTCGCCGGGAACAGGTTGACCATCACCGAAGGCACCGCGCCGACCACGCCACAACCCAGGCCGGCCACGGCGTAGGCCAGGCCCAGCCAGGCGCCGCCGTTGATCAGGCTGGCGTAGAGCACGGAGATGCCCAGGGGCAGCAGCAGGCTGTAGAGCATGACGGTGCGCCAGGCGCCGATGCGGTCGACGATGAGGCCGGCCAGGACGCAGCCGATGTTCAGGAAAACGATGCCCAGGCTGCTCAAGGCGAATGTCTGGCCGGGCGTCATGCCGAAGCTTTTCTGCATCACGGTCGGGGTGATGACCACGAACACCACCACGGCGGAGGTCAGCACGCAGGTCAGAATGGCGGCGGGCAGCAAGGCGTGGCGATGGTCCCGCAGCACCGTGCGCAGCGGCAGTTCCGCAGCGCCATCACGGTTGGCTTGCAAGGCCATGAAGATCGGTGTTTCGCTGAGCCAACGACGCAACCAGACGCCGATGACGCCAAAGACCCCGCCCAGCAGGAAGGGCAAGCGCCAGGCGTAATCGAGGATCTCCGCTGGTGTGTAGAAACGGGCCAGCGCCGTGGCGGTCAGCGCGCCGAGCAAGTAGCCGAAGGTCAGGCCTGCCTGGAGGAAGCCCAGGGCGTAGCCGCGATGGTGGAGCGGTGCATGTTCGGCCACGAACACCCAGGCACTCGGCACCTCACCGCCCACCGCCGCGCCCTGCAGGATGCGCAGCGCCAACAGCAGCAACGGTGCGAAGTAGCCGATTTGCGCGTAGGTCGGCATCACGCCGATGAGCAGGCACGGCAAGGCCATCATCAGGATGCTCAGGCTGAATACCCGCTTGCGTCCCAGGCGATCAGCGAAGTGCGCCATGAGGATGCCGCCCAGTGGCCGCGCCAGATAGCCGGTGGCGAAAATCCCGAAGCTTTGCAGCAGGCGCAGCCAGTCGGGCATTTCCGGTGGGAAGAACAACTGGCTGAGGGTCAGGGCGAAGAAGACGAAGATGATGAAATCGTAGATCTCCAGCGCCCCACCCAAGGCGGCAAGCCCCAGGGTCTTGTAGTCGGACCGGCTGAACCGGTCGCCTGGCAGATGGGTGATGGCTGTCATGGGCGGATTTATATCAGGTTATTGAATGGCGGGGCCGCACCTTGTAGGAGCTGTCGAGTGCAACGAGGCTGCGATCTTTCCACTGCCGATTGAGTCGAGAGCGGAAGATCAAAATCAAAAGATCGCAGGCTTCGCCAGCTCCTACAAAGTCCAGCGGGGTTCATAGGATGAATCAGCGGTGGTAACGCCGCACGACGCTGCTGTTGCGCAACACGTGGCCGTTGATCTTTTCCATCAATTGGGCGCGGTTCAGCCCCGCGGGCAACGCATCCGGCGGCAGGTCCAGGGCAAAGAGCTGGATCAGATAGTGATGAGCGCTGTCACCGACGGGAGGGCACGGACCGATATAACCATGGGTGTTCTTGCTGTTGATACCGCTCATGCCTTCCAACGTGGTCTTGGTGCCCGCGCCTGCCGGTATTTGCCGCGTGCTGGCCTTGATGCCGTAAAGGACCCAGTGATCGACGCCCTGGCCTCTTTGGCCATCCGGATCCAGCATGACGATGGCATAGCTGAGGGTACCCGGCGGGCCAGCGTTCCAGCTCAAGGCCGGGGAAATGTTCTTGCCACCGCAATTGTTGGCGTCGCTGGCAGCCGCAGCGGTGAAGAGGCGGTCGTCCGACACGCCGGGGATGTTGAGGGTGAAACGCTCCTCGGCCTGGACAGCCCCCTGTGCGCACAGCACCAGGGCGATGGCCGCCAGCCAGGGGTTGAGAGAGGTCAATCGGGTCATACCGGGCACCTTATGCGGGTCAGGCCATGGACGGCTTGCGCACTATAGCCTCAGCGCCGCCCGGGTTGCAGTGACAATTATGCTGAACCTCGTTCCGCCCCACCGGTTCTAATGGGAAACGCCTGTCGGAGAACGACCATGCCCCTGCATAACGTCGCCCGCTTCGCGGATATACGCGAAGACCGCGGCCTCGAAGTCAAGATCAACGACACGCCCCTCCTGCTGCTGCGCGCAGGCGGCCAGGTGCGCGCCTTCCAGGGCCGATGCCCCCACGCCGGCGCGCCGCTGGCCAAGGGTGCGGTGTGTCATGGAAGGCTGATCTGCCCCTGGCACAAGGCGGCGTTTCGGGCCGAAGACGGCGCCCTGTGCGAACCGCCGGCCCTCGACAGCCTGGAGCGCTATCACGTCGAGGTGCGCGATGGCGACATCTGGGTCGACGACCAACCGTTGCCCGCGGAAAAAATCCCGCCGGCCGACGACCCACGTACCTTTGTCATCATCGGTGCCGGAGCCGCCGGCACCGCCTGCGTTGCGGCATTGCGCGAGAAAGGCTTCGGCGGCCGAATCCAGATGATCGATCGCGAAACCGATGCCGGATATGACCGCACGGTGCTGAGCAAATATGTGCTGGCCGGTGACATGACGGTCGACGAGACACCCACGCTGCGCGATGAAACTTACTTCACCCAGCAACGCATCGAACGGATTCACGGCGAGGTCGTGGGTCTGGATAGCACTTCTCGCCAGATTCGCCTGGCCGACGGGCAGACGTTGAGCTACGACGCAGCGTTGATCGCCACTGGCGGAGCGCCCAAGACCCCGGACCTGCCCGGCATCAATTTACCCCAGGTGTTCGTGCTGCGCTCAATGGAACACACACGGCGGATCCTCGACAGCGCTCGACCGGGGCAACAGGCGGTGATCATCGGTGACAGTTTCATTGCCATGGAAGTCGCCTCGTCGCTGCGTAAACGCGGGCTGGACGTCACCGTCCTGGCCCGTCACCCGGTGCCGTTCGCGGCGCAGTTGGGCGACACTGTCGGCCAGGCTATCCTGGCCCGGCATCGAGCCAACGGCGTGGTGTATCACACCGATGGCGAAGCGGCGCGAATCGAAGGTGCCGGCAAGGTGAAGGCCGTGGTGCTGGATAACGGCCAGCGCTTTGCGGCAGACCTTGTAATTGTCGGCATCGGCGTGCGGCCGGCCACCGAACCGTTTGCCGATTTACCCCGGGAAGAAGACCAGTCATTGACCGTCGACGCCGGCATGCGCGTGGCCGAAGGATTATGGGCGGTCGGCGATATCGCGACGTTTCCTCTCAACGGCCAGCCCCGGCGAATCGAACACTGGCGCCTGGCCCAGCAACAGGCCCGGATCGCGGCAGCAAACATGCTCGGTGGTGAAGAGCATTACCTGGACGTGCCGTTTTTCTGGACCTATCACTTCGGCAAACGCTACGACTACCTCGGTCATGCCGAACAATGGGACGAGGTGCAGTTCAAGGGCACCCCCGAGCATCCGCCCTTCATCGGCCTGCTGGGCAAGGACGGCCTCGTTGCCGCCGCGGTGGCCTGCGACGAAGGCCGGGCCATGGCGGCGCTGGCCCAACGCATGAAACAACCGCTGTCGGTGGACGAGGCGTGGCGGTTGATCCGGGATTTTTCAAGCGCCTGACCCATCGCCTTCGCGAGCAGGCTCGCCCCCACAGGAATTGATGTTGAACACCAAGTTCGTAGGCAACGCAGCTCAATGTGGGAGCGAGCCTGCTCGCGAAGGCGTCAGTAGCGTCTACATCGAATGATCGGCCGGCAGCTGGATAACCCGCGCCTGCTCCGGCGGCGCCAAGGGAGGTGGCTGCAATTCCTTGCTCAACACATGAAAGTGCGGCACGACGTGGCTGATATCACCGTCCTGGTTGTTGTGGATGATTTTTGAGCCCGGCCGGCGCAGGGTGTCCAGGCGCTCGTCGGTCAATTTGAAACTGTCGCTCAAGCCTTGATCGTCGACGACCGGCGCCGGCAATCGACGCTGGGCGAAACTTCGGCTTTTGCGCTGCTGATAACGCGCCCAGGTAATCAGCAGCACCGCGTTGACCAGTGCCACCCAGCCGTAGATCTGCAACGTCCCTAGCGTGTCCAGCCACGCGCCGCCGAAGCGCGGCCCGGCGTGACTGTCGAACAGCGGCCAGAGCCCATTGGCCAGCAGGTACAACAACCCAACCCACGCCAGCACCGTGAAGAACACATCGATGAGCACCAGAAAAGGCCTTTGCCGGGTCCTGATAATTTTCATCGGATCACTTCCTCTTCTTCATCACCAAACGGCTTGATACCGCGATCCGGGCTGACCCAGCGCGCACGCTTCTGATGCTGGCCGAACAGTACTTTCGGAAAACTCACCAGGGTGGTGAGCAGGCTGATCAACCAGAACACCAACGGGTACCAGACCACCCAGAACATGATGTGCCACAGGCCTTTTTCGTAGCGGCGATCAATGAGGATGCTCACCGCGAACTGCATCAGGCATACCACCGCCAGCAACAACCCGGTGAAGGCCGGCGGCATGAGATGGTCGACCGCAATGGCCGCCGGCATCTCGACAAATTTACCGGCACCCCAGAACACCACCGACAGCAGGAACGTGAACGCCCAGCCGGTGGACAGGCAATACTCGAACAGCAGCGGCCACAGGTAGCGATGCCGGTATTGCCAGATGCCACGGATATTCTTGAACAGCACCTCGGCGCCGCCCTGGGCCCAGCGCAGCCGCTGCCGCCATAGCCCGCGCAGGGTTTCGGGCATGAGGATCCAGCACAGCGCACGGGGCTCGTAGAAGATGCTCCAGTGGTCCAGTTGCAGTTTCCAACTGATATCAATGTCCTCGGTGATCATGTCCGGGCTCCAGTAGCCGACCCGGTGCAGAGCGGTGCGACGGAAGGCGACGATCACGCCGGAGACCGTAAAGATCCGCCCGAAAACCCGCTGGGTACGCTTGATCAGGCCGATGATCGATGAGAACTCACCGACCTGGACCCGACCCACCAATGTTGAACGGGTGCGGATGCGCGGGTTGCCGGTCACCGCGCCAAGACGGGCGTTCTCCAGCATCGGCGCCACCAGATAGGCGCAGGTATTGGGTGCCAGCAGTGCATCGCCGTCGATGCACACCAGGTACTCGCTGCGGGCCGCGATGGCGCCCATGCGCAGGGCCACGGCCTTGCCCTGGTTCTCCGCCAGGTGCAACACCCGCAGGCGTGGATCTTCCAGCGCCAACATATCGAGGGCCTGGCCGGTGTTGTCCTTGGAACCGTCGTTGATGGCGATGACTTCAATGTTCGGATAGTGCTGGCCCAGCGCCGCATGGATGGTGTCGGCAACGTTGTCACCCTCGTTGAAGCAGGGCACCAGGATGCTGATCAGCGGCTCGCCGGCCAGGGGCGGCGGCAGGGTGTCGTCCTTCCACGGCCAGTGACGCTCCCAGTGCAACCAGAAATACAGGCCACCGGCGATCCACAGGGCGGACATGAACAACGGATAGAAGAACACGAAGTCCATCAGGAATTGCCCGGTGACCAGGAAGATCAGGCCCAGGGGCACCCCAAGGACAATCGCCAGCACCAGCAGGGCGAGCAGTCTGTCGAGCATGTCAAGGATTCCACTTGTTGGAGAGCGCCGGCCGCACGGTTTTCACCGCGGGCTGGTCTTCGATGAAGTTGTCCGGGTAGTAGCCGAAACTGGTCACGCCCTGGCGCTTGAGGCGTCCCATCCAGTCGGCCAATTGTTCGCCCTCAATATCGCTGACCGGTTTGCTGTCCCAGTCACGGGCCTGCAATTCGAACACCGTGCGCTTGAGGGCGCCGGGACGGGCCTTGACGGTCTGGACCAGACGCTCCAGCCAGGGGCCGGACTGCGCACGGGTCTGTTTCTCCATCAACGGCATGGCCATCGGTGCCGTCCAGTCGTAGGCACCGAGGAAATCGTCGAGGTTCTGGGCGAACCAGGCTTCGCTTTCAGGGTTGAGCATCGGTTCGGCAAAGATATTGCGCGCCGTCAGCACCTGCGGACCGCGAATCGCCCGGACCTTGGCGGTGAGTTCATGGGTGAAGTCGATGAGGTAGCGGCTCTTGAAGCGGGTCCAGCGTTGCAGCGCAGCCGGGTCTTCGCGCAGGGCGGCGATGGACGTCGGCAGGCCGTTGGCGGCATAGACCTTCAGGGCTGCGGGGCTGGCATCCTCGAAGTCGGAGAACACGGCGTCGTCGTGGTACAGGACGCCGTCCAACGAGCTCATTCGTGCCAGGTCTTCGTAGATTTCGCCGATGACTTTGCGCACGTTCGGATCGAACGGCGACAAGCGCACGTACTGGTCCGGGGCGATGGCGGTCCTGCCGGTTTCCGGATCCCAACGCTGTACTCGCTGCAGCTTCGCATCCAGGGCAAAACTGAGCACCGGCATCCAGGCATAGACCTTGGCGTTGGCCCGGGTGCGCAGTTGCCATGCAACCCGGTCGAACAGATCGGCCCGTACCGGCAGGTGACGGTTGGGGAAATACAGTGAATGCACCAGGCCGTCGCCCTTCGGATCGGCGAAGGCCTGCAAGAACACCGTGTTGGCGCCCAGGTCGGAAATGCGCTGGATCAGTTTGCCGACATTGGCTTCCTGCTGCACGGGGTCGGGGTCGTAGACATAATCCAGGTCAACATGAACCACGCGCATCGGGTCCAGCGTCTGCACCGAAACGATGCTCTCGGCGAAATGTGCGCCATCCGGATCGGAAGCCACCAGAAACCGCGGCCCGCTCATCAGGTTATCGAGGCTGTCGAGGCCGTCCTCCAGGGTCAGGGCCATTTTATAACCCTCGCTGTCGATCACCTGCAGCGCGGTACCATCGGCCTCCCCGTAAGGCCAGACCCAGATTCGCGGACGGTAGCCGGTGACCTTGCGGATTTTCTCGGAGATCGACGCGACGTCCTTGCGCAGGCGCGCCTGGAAATCGGCCTCGGCTTCATAGCGGCCAGTGACGGGATCGTAGCGCCGGGTGGTGGCCGCGGGTTGCTGGTTGCCTTGCGGGTTGGCGGGAATGCCTTTGTGATTGGCGTCGGTATGAGCAGCGATCTCCACCAGCCCCGATTTCGACACTTCACGAATCTGCTCCCAGGTCAGGAACTCGGAGCGCTTGCGCGGTACCCCGGCGAAATCCACCGGCTGGTTAAGCGGCGTATCAATCCAACTGCCTACCGGCGCCAGGATTGCCGGCCAGTTATAGGCGCGCAGGATCGGCATGACACGGGTATAGAAACTCGAATAGCCGTCGTCGAAGCTCAGCAGCACTGCACGCGGCGGCAGTTCAGGGCCGCCATTGCGGGCGGCGATGATCTGGTCCACGGTGACCGGCTGATAGTTGTTTTCCCGCAGCCACGCCAGTTGTTCGATCAGCCGCTCGGTGCGCACGGCCACCAGCGCCTGGTCCGGATCAAGATCCTCGACGTCGTGGTAGGCGATGCCGAGCACATGATTCTTCGGCCACGGCTCATCGTTGGCCGCCAGCGGGCGTTGCGAGGGCGGCGTGAACGCCGGGGCCTGCTGGGCACACGCGCTGATCAGCAAGACCCCCAGCAGAAGGATGAATCGCGAAATGACAGGCATCTTCAAACTCTTCTAGAAGCGGTAGGTGAGGTCGACGAGCAGGCGCAGATCGCTTTCACGATCGCCGTCGTAAGGGCGGTTGAGCCAGCTCAGGGTGGCGCCGGCCTCAAGCACGTCGTTCCAGATGAAACGCTGGCCGTAGCCGAGCAGTCCCATGGCGCCGGTGCCGTGGTCGCGCTGGCTGTAGCTGCCGGCACCGACCTGGAATTGCTGGCTCCACGTGGTTTCGTAACGACGATGCAGCACGTGGTTGGCCGTGACGGTCGGCATGACGCTGAAGTCCGACTTGGGGTTGAAGTAGGGCACTTCGTTGGAACCACTGTTGCGGCTGGCCTCCACGTCCAGGCCCAGTTCCACTTGCAGGCGTGGGGTGCTGTAGATGCCTTCGCGGCCGGTCAGCAGGGTCTCGAGACGGTTGTTGCCATCGCTAAAATGGGAGGGGCTGACCGTCAATCGCCACTCACGGCTTTCATGGGCCCGCCAGCGGATGAAGCCGCTGCCGCCGTTGGCGCGAATGCCGCTGTTGAGCGCACGCAGCGGCGTGTTGACCGAGAGATAATCCAGACTGCCGCCGTACTGCCAGTGATCATCGATATCCCGGGCCACCGCCACGCGGGCGCCCTGTTTGTCACCGGAGCCATAGGCGTGGTTGGAGACCTCCGCTTCCAGGGTCATGTCGCGGCTACGGCGCTCGACACCCAGGCGCTGCCAGCGGTGATGGCCGGTGCCTTCCTCGAAATCGCCAGTGGCGTAACCGACGCCGCCGAACAGCCGCCAGTCCTCGTCGATGGGTGGGCTGTAGAGCAATGTTTCGATACCGAAGTCCCGGCTGCCGGTGACCGCGCCGGCGTCACCGTTGCCGCCGCCATAACTTTTTCCGGTGTAGGCCTCGATGCGCAGTTCAGCCATGTCGTGCACGTCGCGCTGGCGTTGCAAGCGTTTGACATGGGCGTTTTCCGGATAGCGAGCAACCACGTCATCCGTCAGCGCATCCAGCTGCCGCCATTCCTGCAAATCCATGGCGGCGCGGGCCTGGGCGATTTCCAGGTCACGGTTGCGCGGGGTGGTCGCCTCGACTTCCTTGAGCAGACTTTCCGAACGTCGCGGCCAATCCCGCGCCTGATACAGATCAGCCTGGGCCAGCCGCAGGCCGATATTGCCCGGTCCTTGATTGACCAGGGTTTCCAGGCGTGCCTCGGCGGACGGCAGATCAGCACCATACGTCCCGGATTGGGCGGCGAGTTGCTGGGCATCCATCCATTCGTCGTTGGGATTACCGATTGGCAGCCCCTTGAGCTCGACCCGTGGACGCTGGGACTTCGCCAGGTCCTCGGCCAAGGCACGGGCCTCTTCAGACTTTTCGCTTTCCAGCAGTGCGTAATAAAGCGCGGTACTGTCTTCGAAGCGATCCGCCGCATCGGCGTCCGGCGCCGTCAGCACTCGTCGGTACAGGTCGACAGCGATCTCCGGCTCACGCTGCTCCAGGTAGGAGGACGCCACCCAGCGCAGGGCATAAGTGGGAATACTCACGCCTTCGGCGATCAACTTCTGGTACTCGGCAATCACTTCCGCCCGACGGGCCCGGGCATTGAGCGCGCCCATGCGGTCGATTCGCCAGCGGAGTACGTCATCATGGGCCTCGGCCACCGGGGTCCAGGTGGCGAGCAACTTATCGTAATCGGCCAGGGCACGGTCAGCGATGACGAAGCGCTCCTTTTCGCTGCGACTGGCCATGTCCGCCAGGCGAACCCGTTCGGCTGCCACGTCGCCTTCCAGTCGACGCTGCACGCCACGGTCGATCAGCCCCGGCTGGAGACGAGCCAGACGCAATGCCGGCTCCGGCAGGCGTGCACGCTGCAAGGCATTGATGTATTCCCCGGCGATTTCGGGCCAGTTGCCCGCACGCGAGAAGGCCTGGTCGTACTCGAACAGTGCCTCGTGAGGATTGCCGGCGCGGGTCAGGGCATAACCCAAGGCCATTCGACGCGTCGGGTCTTCAGGCTTCTCGGCGACCATGGCCCTGGCCCGATTGACGGCTTCATCAGGCTTGCCGGCATCGGCCTGGGTCAAGGCCAGGCCGAGTTGCAGGTCGGGGTTCTGAGGATCGATCAGCAGCGCCTGGCGGTACAACTCGGCAGCCGAATCCCAGCGCTTGAGGTTGCGATAGGCGCGGGCCGTTGCGCTCAGTGCCTGGACCGGCAGGTCATGATGGTGCCCCTGGGTCTCGTAGACCTTGACCACTTCGGTATCCAGGCCGGCCCAACTGGCAATCTGCAGATGATCACTGATCTGCGCGGCGCTGGCCCGTCCGGCCGGTAGCTGACGCAGCATGGTCAACGCAGGCATGTAGTGGCCGGCACGGGCGTCGAGCACGCTCTGGTCATAGGCGGTATCGGCGAATGCGAAGGCCGGCCAGCACAACTGGCTGCACAACACGGCGCCAAACAACGGGCGCAAACCGCATTGAATAAGAGGACCCACAATACGCGGCATTCGTCAGCATCCTTACATGGCCAGCCGGGTCGCAATGCCCCCTTGCCCATCAAACAGGAAGCCGGATCAAAGGAATCCAGCCAAGCTCTAATGGGCTTAGTTTTGCATTGCCGGGTGGGTCATTTTCCAGAACGCCACAATTCTTCAGAATCGATACAGATTCGACACTTATCAAAAGATGAAAAAAAACCGGCCCGTGCTCAATGCACGGACCGGTTCTTGATGTTGCACAAGGCTGTTACTGAACGGCGACGCCGCCACCCACCTGGTTCATCACAAACGCTGTGAATTCTTCGACTGTCATTTTCTGACCGTTGAAATCAACCTGGTTATTGGCGTAGCGCAGCTTGGTCACCACATCGTTGCCTTCCAGTGTCGCCAGTTGTGTGCCCACTGCCATAGAGCTGAACATATCGCTGGTGGCAAGGGCCTGATCAGCGATCAGTTTAGCGTCCGTCTGACCTTCCATCTGGGCTTGCACGGTCGCCAGGTCTACCAGCATCGGCTTGGACACTTTCACGTTGAATTCCAGCAGGGCGAGCAATTGACGACCCAGCTCATCAGGCGGCAGGTCCATCGATTGCGGCTTGGCCAGATTGACGACCAGGCTCGCACGGCTTTCACCGCTGGCGGTACTGAACGACAGATTCTCCAACGCCACCTGCGGACCACCGGCCAGGAGTTTTTCCAGGTCGGCCTTGACCTGTGCCTCTTCGGCCTCGGTCAGGCTCAACTCCGGAGCGGGCTCACCGGCTTCAGCGGCCTCGGCAGCGGCTTTTTCATAGGGCTGCAGCTTGGCCTGATAAACCTGCATCAGCGACATGGTTGCGGGGATGTCGAGGTTCTTCACACTGATTGCCATCTGCGCGGCGCCAATGGTCTTATCGTTGAACGACAACTCTCCGATCTTGTAATCGGCACGCCCCGAAGCGCTGGTGCCGCTTTCGGTGCTGCTGTTCTTCATCTCGATATTCTTCAGGCCCACCACGGACTTCTGCTCACCGAAGCTGGCCTTGGTGTTGCTCAGGATCAGGGCGTTATCGCCCATGTAATAGCCGTAGGTGCTTTTGCTCAGGTTGCTGGCAAGCGTCAGGCCATTCAGCTCGACCAGTACCGGGCTCTGATCTTCTGCGACGCTGGTCAGCTTGAGACTGTCCATGTAACCGTCGGCCTTGATCTTCTGTGCCTGGGCGCTGGCGGCCAGGTCGATTTTGAGGCCGGAGAAGACAACCTGGGATTGCTCATCCAGCTTGGCATCCAAGGGCAGCAATTCCAGCGTGCCGTTGACCGACTGGTCGTAGCCCAGGTTGAACACACCTTTAACAGGAGATTTGTCCTTGGCGGCAGCGAACCATTTTTCGGTCAGCGGGGTCCGCTCGATCTCGGTGTGACTGGTGGCCATGACCGGCAACCACTTGAGCGTCACCAGACGCGAAAAAGGCAGCGGACCGTGTTCGATGTTGTCCACGAACAGCAGCTCAACCGCTTCGCCACCAAACATATCGCCTGCGCCTTTGAGGCGATAATGGGCGGTGCTGCTGAAGATTCCACGGTCCAGCGAAACCAGCTCGATCGAGGAGGAGCTGTTGGAGCCGGCCAGGGCAGTCACCATCTGCTTGTTACTTTCAGCAATGGCAGTTTGCAGCACGCCCTCAAGCTTGGTCCCGGTGTACCAGGCGCCGCCCGCACTGACAGCGCCGATCGCTACAACGATTCCCAAGAGTACGCTTGCTGATTTATTCATAAGTGACCCGATCGATATCCATGGTTGAAAAAAGCCGTCGTCTTCCCTGACCCACGAAGGGTGTGGCTTGACGCCGTAAAGTGGGGGGAGATTACCATCAGGCACCCCTGGGGGCCCAATGTTTAAAGGGGGAAAAGCAAATTCTTGAGAGGTGGTCTACGAATATTCGACTTCAATTTCGTCCAGCTGATGGTCGAAAGTCCTGAGCCGTGCCGTCCAGGTGTACACCAGTACTTCGAAATCGCGGTTGATCACCGCTGCGCCCGATGGCTCTGCACGGGGGTCGCAGAAGTCCAGCTGATAACGCTCACGGGCCATGGCATTGGCGACATCACACAGCTCACGGGCATTGCTGAGCCAATGCCAACTGCCCTGAGCGACTTGTTTGTCCAAGGCGGCACATTGGATTTTCAGGGCTTCGAGGCTTTTTTCCAGCGGAGTACCTGTGAGCTCGCCCATGACCTCCTGAAAGGTGCGACCAGGCTGCCAGTAGCTGCCCCAGAAATAACGATCGAACACTGTTTCGACCCGTCGTAATGCGACCTTGGTGTCCCATATCAGCACCAGGGTCTTGCCTTGTCCTAGATGTTTCTTCTTGATGCGTTGCCCTTGCAGCGAAGCCCAGGCGACGACAGCAATGGATATCACGCCGATCAGCGCAGACGCACTGTCCAGGAATATCAGCGCCTTTTCGATCTGATGAGTCAGCATGACGCCATAGAAATAAGTGGCCGAAAGCAACACCAAGGCTGCGATGGCACACCAGAAACCGGGAGCATAAGGGTTTTTCATTATTGGAATCCCCATGACCAGTGACGCGTTGACGTCGCGGGTTCCGTTTTTTGCCAGTCCCCCGACACTCACAGCATAGCAACGGCACCAGGGTTTGCCGGGGTGTCGACAGCAATCAGGGGTACGATCCGATTACCGGCCCAAAACGACAAAACCCCTGTCTGCGTCAGCAGACAGGGGTTTTGGGAATTCAATCTTGACGATGACCTACTCTCACATGGGGAAACCCCACACTACCATCGGCGATGCATCGTTTCACTGCTGAGTTCGGGATGGGATCAGGTGGTTCCAACGCTCTATGGTCGTCAAGAAATTCTGTGACCAGCCCGTTCAACAGCAACGAGCCGGAGAAAATCGATAACTTCTACTAAAAACAAAACCCCTACCTGCGTCAGCAGATAGGGGTTTCGGAATTTAATCTTGACGATGACCTACTCTCACATGGGGAAACCCCACACTACCATCGGCGATGCATCGTTTCACTGCTGAGTTCGGGATGGGATCAGGTGGTTCCAACGCTCTATGGTCGTCAAGAAATTCGGGTACTGAGTCGGGACCGGTTGGCCTCGCTTCAGCAAATTGGGTATGTGACAGTCGGTGTTTTGCGAGTCAGTCGAACTTTCGGTTCACTTCGTCTTCACACACCGCAATCTGGTGCCCTTTCGGGTCAGCAAATTGCTTGGGTGTTATATGGTCAAGCCTCACGGGCAATTAGTACAGGTTAGCTCAACGCCTCACAGCGCTTACACACCCTGCCTATCAACGTCGTAGTCTTCGACGGCCCTTCAGGGAGCTCAAGGCTCCAGTGAGATCTCATCTTGAGGCAAGTTTCCCGCTTAGATGCTTTCAGCGGTTATCTTTTCCGAACATAGCTACCCGGCAATGCCACTGGCGTGACAACCGGAACACCAGAGGTTCGTCCACTCCGGTCCTCTCGTACTAGGAGCAGCCCCTCTCAAATCTCAAACGTCCACGGCAGATAGGGACCGAACTGTCTCACGACGTTCTAAACCCAGCTCGCGTACCACTTTAAATGGCGAACAGCCATACCCTTGGGACCGGCTTCAGCCCCAGGATGTGATGAGCCGACATCGAGGTGCCAAACACCGCCGTCGATATGAACTCTTGGGCGGTATCAGCCTGTTATCCCCGGAGTACCTTTTATCCGTTGAGCGATGGCCCTTCCATACAGAACCACCGGATCACTAAGACCTACTTTCGTACCTGCTCGACGTGTCTGTCTCGCAGTCAAGCGCGCTTTTGCCTTTATACTCTACGACCGATTTCCGACCGGTCTGAGCGCACCTTCGTACTCCTCCGTTACTCTTTAGGAGGAGACCGCCCCAGTCAAACTACCCACCATACACTGTCCTCGATCCGGATAACGGACCTGAGTTAGAACCTCAAAGTTGCCAGGGTGGTATTTCAAGGATGGCTCCACGCAGACTGGCGTCCACGCTTCAAAGCCTCCCACCTATCCTACACAAGCAAATTCAAAGTCCAGTGCAAAGCTATAGTAAAGGTTCACGGGGTCTTTCCGTCTAGCCGCGGATACACTGCATCTTCACAGCGATTTCAATTTCACTGAGTCTCGGGTGGAGACAGCGCCGCCATCGTTACGCCATTCGTGCAGGTCGGAACTTACCCGACAAGGAATTTCGCTACCTTAGGACCGTTATAGTTACGGCCGCCGTTTACCGGGGCTTCGATCAAGAGCTTCGCGTTAGCTAACCCCATCAATTAACCTTCCGGCACCGGGCAGGCGTCACACCCTATACGTCCACTTTCGTGTTTGCAGAGTGCTGTGTTTTTAATAAACAGTCGCAGCGGCCTGGTATCTTCGACCGGCGTGGGCTTACGCAGCAAGTGCTTCACCCTCACCGGCGCACCTTCTCCCGAAGTTACGGTGCCATTTTGCCTAGTTCCTTCACCCGAGTTCTCTCAAGCGCCTTGGTATTCTCTACCCAACCACCTGTGTCGGTTTGGGGTACGGTTCCTGGTTACCTGAAGCTTAGAAGCTTTTCTTGGAAGCATGGCATCAACCACTTCGTCACCCAAAGGGTAACTCGTCATCAGCTCTCGGCCTTAAGATCCCGGATTTACCTAAGATCTCAGCCTACCACCTTAAACTTGGACAACCAACGCCAAGCTGGCCTAGCCTTCTCCGTCCCTCCATCGCAATAACCAGAAGTACAGGAATATTAACCTGTTTTCCATCGACTACGCTTTTCAGCCTCGCCTTAGGGACCGACTAACCCTGCGTCGATTAACGTTGCGCAGGAAACCTTGGTCTTTCGGCGTGGGTGTTTTTCACACCCATTGTCGTTACTCATGTCAGCATTCGCACTTCTGATACCTCCAGCAAGCTTCTCAACTCACCTTCACAGGCTTACAGAACGCTCCTCTACCGCATCACTTACGTGATACCCGTAGCTTCGGTGTATGGTTTGAGCCCCGTTACATCTTCCGCGCAGGCCGACTCGACTAGTGAGCTATTACGCTTTCTTTAAAGGGTGGCTGCTTCTAAGCCAACCTCCTAGCTGTCTAAGCCTTCCCACATCGTTTCCCACTTAACCATAACTTTGGGACCTTAGCTGACGGTCTGGGTTGTTTCCCTTTTCACGACGGACGTTAGCACCCGCCGTGTGTCTCCCATGCTCGGCACTTGTAGGTATTCGGAGTTTGCATCGGTTTGGTAAGTCGGGATGACCCCCTAGCCGAAACAGTGCTCTACCCCCTACAGTGATACATGAGGCGCTACCTAAATAGCTTTCGAGGAGAACCAGCTATCTCCGAGCTTGATTAGCCTTTCACTCCGATCCACAGGTCATCCGCTAACTTTTCAACGGTAGTCGGTTCGGTCCTCCAGTCAGTGTTACCTAACCTTCAACCTGCCCATGGATAGATCGCCCGGTTTCGGGTCTATTCCCAGCGACTAGACGCCCTATTAAGACTCGCTTTCGCTACGCCTCCCCTATTCGGTTAAGCTCGCCACTGAAAATAAGTCGCTGACCCATTATACAAAAGGTACGCAGTCACCCAACAAAGTGGGCTCCCACTGCTTGTACGCATACGGTTTCAGGATCTATTTCACTCCCCTCTCCGGGGTTCTTTTCGCCTTTCCCTCACGGTACTGGTTCACTATCGGTCAGTCAGTAGTATTTAGCCTTGGAGGATGGTCCCCCCATATTCAGACAAAGTTTCTCGTGCTCCGTCCTACTCGATTTCATGACCAAGAGATTTTCGCGTACAGGGCTATCACCCACTATGGCCGCACTTTCCAGAGCGTTCCGCTAATCTCAAAGCACTTAAGGGCTAGTCCCCGTTCGCTCGCCACTACTAAGGGAATCTCGGTTGATTTCTTTTCCTCAGGGTACTTAGATGTTTCAGTTCCCCTGGTTCGCCTCTTGCACCTATGTATTCAGTACAAGATAACCATCTTATGATGGCTGGGTTCCCCCATTCAGACATCTCCGGATCACAGTCTGTTTGCCGACTCCCCGAAGCTTTTCGCAGGCTACCACGTCTTTCATCGCCTCTGACTGCCAAGGCATCCACCGTATGCGCTTCTTCACTTGACCATATAACCCCAAGCAATCTGGTTATACTGTGAAGACGACATTCGCCGAAAATTCGAATTTCTCAATTACGAGAACTCACAAATTTTACCTTAGCCTGAACACCACCAGTGAAAGTGGCCTTCAGTCTATCTTTCTATCACATACCCAAATTTTTAAAGAACGATCTAATCAAAAGACTAGAAATCAACATTCACCATCGTCTCGATGGAATGCTCATTTCTAAGCTTTCAGCAACAGAAGCAGTAGTGGTGGAGCCAAGCGGGATCGAACCGCTGACCTCCTGCGTGCAAGGCAGGCGCTCTCCCAGCTGAGCTATGGCCCCGTATTTCTACAGGCGTTTCCCACACAAAATTGGTGGGTCTGGGCAGATTCGAACTGCCGACCTCACCCTTATCAGGGGTGCGCTCTAACCAACTGAGCTACAGACCCAATTTCGGGCTGCTTCTAATCGTCTTCTTCAATGAATCAAGCAATTCGTGTGGGAGCTCATGGAGCAGCTGCTGTCGTCGATTAAGGAGGTGATCCAGCCGCAGGTTCCCCTACGGCTACCTTGTTACGACTTCACCCCAGTCATGAATCACACCGTGGTAACCGTCCCCCCGAAGGTTAGACTAGCTACTTCTGGTGCAACCCACTCCCATGGTGTGACGGGCGGTGTGTACAAGGCCCGGGAACGTATTCACCGCGACATTCTGATTCGCGATTACTAGCGATTCCGACTTCACGCAGTCGAGTTGCAGACTGCGATCCGGACTACGATCGGTTTTATGGGATTAGCTCCACCTCGCGGCTTGGCAACCCTCTGTACCGACCATTGTAGCACGTGTGTAGCCCAGGCCGTAAGGGCCATGATGACTTGACGTCATCCCCACCTTCCTCCGGTTTGTCACCGGCAGTCTCCTTAGAGTGCCCACCTTAACGTGCTGGTAACTAAGGACAAGGGTTGCGCTCGTTACGGGACTTAACCCAACATCTCACGACACGAGCTGACGACAGCCATGCAGCACCTGTCTCAATGCTCCCGAAGGCACCAATCCATCTCTGGAAAGTTCATTGGATGTCAAGGCCTGGTAAGGTTCTTCGCGTTGCTTCGAATTAAACCACATGCTCCACCGCTTGTGCGGGCCCCCGTCAATTCATTTGAGTTTTAACCTTGCGGCCGTACTCCCCAGGCGGTCAACTTAATGCGTTAGCTGCGCCACTAAGAGCTCAAGGCTCCCAACGGCTAGTTGACATCGTTTACGGCGTGGACTACCAGGGTATCTAATCCTGTTTGCTCCCCACGCTTTCGCACCTCAGTGTCAGTATCAGTCCAGGTGGTCGCCTTCGCCACTGGTGTTCCTTCCTATATCTACGCATTTCACCGCTACACAGGAAATTCCACCACCCTCTACCATACTCTAGCTCGACAGTTTTGAATGCAGTTCCCAGGTTGAGCCCGGGGCTTTCACATCCAACTTAACGAACCACCTACGCGCGCTTTACGCCCAGTAATTCCGATTAACGCTTGCACCCTCTGTATTACCGCGGCTGCTGGCACAGAGTTAGCCGGTGCTTATTCTGTCGGTAACGTCAAAACCATCACGTATTAGGTAACGGCCCTTCCTCCCAACTTAAAGTGCTTTACAATCCGAAGACCTTCTTCACACACGCGGCATGGCTGGATCAGGCTTTCGCCCATTGTCCAATATTCCCCACTGCTGCCTCCCGTAGGAGTCTGGACCGTGTCTCAGTTCCAGTGTGACTGATCATCCTCTCAGACCAGTTACGGATCGTCGCCTTGGTGAGCCATTACCTCACCAACTAGCTAATCCGACCTAGGCTCATCTGATAGCGCAAGGCCCGAAGGTCCCCTGCTTTCTCCCGTAGGACGTATGCGGTATTAGCGTCCGTTTCCGAACGTTATCCCCCACTACCAGGCAGATTCCTAGGCATTACTCACCCGTCCGCCGCTCTCAAGAGGTGCAAGCACCTCTCTACCGCTCGACTTGCATGTGTTAGGCCTGCCGCCAGCGTTCAATCTGAGCCATGATCAAACTCTTCAGTTCAAACATCTTTGGGTTTTGAGAAAACCCTAAACTTGGCTCAGCAATCGTTGGTTACATCTTTGATTTCTCGCGGAGTAACTTGTGATGCTGATAATCTGTTGACTAGCAGCCTGACTCCACAAGCACCCACACGAATTGCTTGATTCAGTTGTTAAAGAGCGGTTGGCTGAGCCTTTCGTCTCAACCGAGGCGCGCATTCTACAGCGCCTGGCGTTACTGTCAAGCGGTTATTTTAAGAAGTTTTCCAAGTTTCCTTATCAACTTCAACCACTTGCGCTTCCGATCTCTCGTCAGCGGGAGGCGAATTCTACAGCGTTACTCGCTGCTGTCAACACCTCTTTTTCACCGCTTTCGACCGAGACGATCGAACCGTCGATAGAGCCAAACAACACTGCTCTACCCACTCCTTCCGGACTTCGATGAACTGAAGCCCTGCGCCGCCTCAAAACGTCTAACTCATTGAAACTCAAGGAGTTTTCCGTTTCGACTGCGCCGGAAGTGGGGCGAATTATAGAGACTCAGAATCTGCCGTCAAGTCCTAATTTTGCTTTTCTATCAATACGTTGCAACACACCGGATAAAACGCCGCTTGCCAAGCTCTTCTATATAGAAATAGAAGAAATTTTCAAAGCACGCCCGCTTCCTTGAAAGCAGCCACCGTCGCCTCATCCAACCCCAGCACCCGCTGCAACACCTCCAGCGTATGTTCCCCCAACAAAGGAGGCGCCCGGTGGTATTCCACCGGCGTCCTGGACAAGCGAATCGGGCTGGCCACCTGGGGCACCTTACCGGCCAACGCATGAGGCAGCTCCATCGCCAGTCCGCGAGCCTGCACCTGTGGATCGGCAAACACCTGCGCCAGATCATTGATCGGCCCACAAGGCACACCGGCCCGCTCCAACTGAGCAACCCATTCGGCAGTGGTCTTGAACACCGTCGCTTGGCGAATCAGCGGGATCAGCACAGCCCGATTCGCCACCCGCTGCTTGTTCGTTACGAAACGAGGGTCATCAGCCCACTGCGGTTGACCGGCAACTTCAGCAAACTTGCGGAACTGACCGTCATTGCCCACGGTAAGAATGAAGTCACCGTCAGCCGTAGGAAAATCCTGATAAGGCACGATATTGGGATGAGCGTTGCCCAACCGCTTCGGCGCATTGCCCGTCGTCAGGTAGTTCATCGCCTGGTTGGCCAGGCAAGCCACTTGAACGTCCAGTAATGCCATGTCGATATGCTGCCCTTCACCCGCCTGGTCGCGGTGAGCCAACGCCGCCAGGATGGCAGCGGTCGAATAGAGCCCCGTGAGGATATCCGTCAGCGCAACCCCCACCTTCACCGGCCCCGCGCCTTCATCACCTTCAGGCCGACCGGTGAGACTCATCAAGCCCCCCAGGCCCTGGATCATGAAGTCATAACCGGCGCGCTTGGCATAAGGACCGGTCTGGCCAAACCCGGTGATCGAGCAATAGATCAACCGCGGATTGATCGCCTTCAGCGAGTCATAATCCAGACCATAAGCCGCGAGCCCGCCAACCTTGAAGTTCTCGATCAGGATATCGGACTTGGCCGCCAGCTCCCGCACCAGGTTCTGCCCCTCGGGCCGGGTGAAGTCGATGGTGACCGATTGCTTGTTGCGATTGGCAGATAGGTAATAAGCCGCCTCGGTCGTATTTTCGCCCCGTCCATCCTTCAGGAAGGGCGGCCCCCAGGCACGTGTGTCGTCGCCATTGCCCGGGCGCTCGACCTTGATGACCTCGGCTCCCAGGTCCGCCAGGATCTGGCCTGCCCACGGCCCGGCCAGGACTCTCGATAAATCCAGTACCCGCAGGTGCGATAGCGCGCCCATGGCCGTCCTCCTATTAATAGAACGCCTGGATACCGGTTTGCGCACGACCGAGGATCAGCGCATGAACGTCGTGGGTGCCCTCATAAGTGTTCACCACTTCCAGGTTCACCAGATGACGGGCAATGCCGAACTCATCGGAAATGCCATTGCCACCCAGCATGTCCCGCGCCATACGAGCGATATCCAGGGATTTGCCGCAAGAGTTGCGCTTCATGATCGAAGTGATCTCCACCGCCGCCGTACCTTCATCTTTCATACGCCCCAGACGCAGGCATCCTTGCAGGGCGAGGGTGATCTCAGTCTGCATGTCGGCCAGCTTCTTCTGGATCAGCTGATTAGCCGCCAGCGGGCGACCAAACTGCTGGCGATCCAGCGTGTATTGGCGGGCGGTGTGCCAGCAGAATTCGGCGGCGCCCAAGGCACCCCAGGCAATGCCATAACGCGCCGAGTTCAGGCAAGTAAACGGACCTTTCAGGCCGCGTACATCCGGGAAGATGTTTTCTTCCGGGACAAACACGTTATCCATGACGATCTCGCCAGTGATCGAAGCACGCAGCCCGACCTTGCCATGAATGGCCGGCGCGCTCAGGCCCTTCCAGCCTTTCTCCAATACAAAGCCCCGGATATCACCGGCGTCGTCCTTGCCCCAAACGACAAACACATCGGCAATCGGACTGTTGGTGATCCACATCTTGCTGCCCGTCAGGCTGTAGCCACCTTCGACTTTGCGCGCACGGGTAATCATCGCGCCCGGGTCGGAACCATGGTTCGGCTCGGTCAGACCGAAGCAACCGATCCATTCACCAGAAGCCAGCTTCGGCAGGTACTTCTGCTTCTGGGCCTCGGTGCCAAACTCGTTGATGGGCACCATGACCAGCGACGACTGCACGCTCATCATCGAGCGGTAACCAGAGTCAACGCGCTCCACTTCCCGAGCGATCAGGCCATAGCTGACGTAATTCAAGCCACTGCCGCCGTACTGTTCAGGGATGGTTGCGCCCAAAAGCCCCACTTCACCCATCTCACGAAAGATCGCCGGGTCGGTTTTTTCATGACGGAACGCTTCGAGCACCCGTGGCGCAAGCTTCTGCTGGGCGAATTGCTCGGCAGTGTCGCGGATCATGCGTTCTTCTTCGGTGAGTTGCTGGTCCAGCAACAGTGGATCGATCCAGTTGAAGCTCGCTTTACCGGCCATGAAAAAATCCTCGCCAATCAAATGAAAAATCGTGGATTGATCCTAGGCGCGGTTTCCTACGAGGGCAAACGACGATTCCGCATGTGCTTGTGCTAATTTCTCACTCCGTAAACAGCAAAAGCCCTGTTTATAACAACGATCAGTGAGGTCACCGTACATGCGCCGCAAGATCCCCAGCACTGCCGCACTGGTCAGCTTCGAAGCCGCGGCACGCCATGAAAGCTTCACCAAGGCCGCACAGGAGCTTTCTCTCACCCAAGGGGCGATCTGCCGACAGATCGCCAGCCTGGAAGACTTCCTCAGCGTGGAGTTGTTTCGACGCTCGCGGCGTGGCGTCAAACTGACTGAGGCCGGCCTGTCCTATAGCCGCCGGGTTGCCACTCAGTTGGATGCCGTAGAGCGCGATACGCTTTCGGTGATGGGCCACACCGGTGCGAACGTGATCGAGCTGGCCGTGGTTCCCACGTTTGGAACCCAATGGCTGTTACCGCGCCTGAAGGACTTCCAGCAGCAACATCCGGAAGTCACCGTCAACCTGACCAACCGCACGCGCCCCTTCCTGTTTGCGGACACGGACTTTGACGCGGCCATTTATTTCGGCGACGCGGACTGGTCCGGTACCGAATCCCACAAACTCATGGGCGAAAACCCCATGCCAGTCTGCAGCCCTGCGCTGCTGGGCGAGCGCAACGACCTGACACCACAAGCCATCGCCGAGCTGCCCCTGCTCCAGCAGACCACCCGCCCATATGCGTGGAGGCAGTGGTTCAACGCGCAAGACCTGAACGTTGCGCGCGACCTGACAGGCCCGCGTTATGAACTATTCTCCATGCTTGCCCAGGCAGCCATGCACGACATGGGAATAGCCTTGATTCCGCCCTTCCTGATTCAGCGGGAGCTGGCGGAAAAACGCTTGGTTATTGCCAACAGCAATGCGCTATCGAGCATCAAAGCCTATTACCTGATGATCCCGGAACGAAAGGTCGAATCCGCGTCCCTGCGGGCTTTTCGTGACTGGCTGATAGGCCAGGCCAAAGCCTATCTGCTTGATTAATAAAGGAATCATACATAACCGACTCTGGTAGTAAGCTAATAAAAAGCGCTACAGATATAAGTTTTTGTCGCAATCAGTCAATTTGTGTAGAAATCAGTACAGTAGTCTCAGAAGCGTTCAAATACGTGGCTTTGCGCCATATCGCCCCATTCATCACGGCTCATTCATCTGGCCGATGGGAAAATTTATCAATTTGAGCCTGAATCCGTGAAAGGCACGGCCTGCAAGGGCTAAGGACCGATAATTGCGACATTCGGTCACAGGGTGACTTGTAGTTAATTTTTCGTCACCCGTCATAATCCCTTGAAGGGCTGTATTTTCGCCTGCAAAATGCCGCGCCCCGCCTGATTCGGCGGGATCGTGCTGATCCGCCGCCCCAACCGCACCATCCGAAGTGCATGGGTTTACTCAATAAGATCACGCAGGAGATTTGACGTGCACATTGGTGTTCCTCTCGAAACCCAGACAGGTGAAACACGGGTTGCTGCCACCCCGGAAACCATCAAGAAGCTGATCGGCCAAGGTCATAAAGTCACTGTTCAAAGTGGCGCGGGTCTCAAGGCCAGCGTTATCGACAGTGCCTATGAAGCCGCAGGCGCGACCATTGGCAGCGCCAGCGAGGCGTTCGGAGCCGAACTGATCCTCAAGGTGGTGGCTCCCAGCGATAGCGAGCTGACGCTGATCAAGAACGGCACCGTTCTGGTGGGCATGCTCAATCCGTTCAACAACGAAACCATCGCCAAGCTGGCCGAATGTGGCATCACCGCCTTCGCCCTCGAAGCAGCGCCACGCACCTCCCGCGCCCAGAGCCTGGATGTGCTGTCGTCCCAAGCCAACATCGCCGGCTATAAGGCTGTGTTGCTGGCCGCTCACTACTATCCACGCTTCATGCCGATGCTGATGACGGCGGCGGGTACCGTGAAAGCGGCGCGCGTGCTGATTCTCGGTGCAGGCGTGGCCGGGTTGCAGGCGATTGCCACGGCTAAACGCCTGGGCGCGGTGATCGAGGCTTCGGACGTGCGTCCGGCGGTGAAGGAACAGATCGAATCCCTCGGGGCCAAGTTCGTCGAAGTGCCTTATGAAACCGATGAAGAGCGCGAATGCGCCGTCGGTGTCGGCGGCTACGCTCGCCCCATGCCCGCAAGCTGGATGCAGCGCCAGGCCCAGGCGGTGCACGAGCGCGCCAAGCAGGCTGACATCGTCATCACCACCGCGCTGATCCCCGGCCGCAAGGCACCGACCTTGCTGAGCGCCGAAACCGTGGTACAGATGAAACCCGGCTCAGTGGTCATCGACCTCGCGGCAGCCCAGGGCGGTAACTGTCCGCTGACCGTGGCCGATCAGGTCGTGGTCGAGAATGGCGTGACCATCGTCGGCCCGACCAACCTGGCCGGCGAAGTCGCCGCCGACGCTTCGGCGCTGTACGCCCGTAACCTGCTGGACTTCCTGAAGCTGGTCTTCACCAAGGAAGGTCAGTTCGACGTGAACCTGGAAGACGACATCGTCGCCGCGTGCCTGATGTGCCGCGACGGCCAGGTCATCCGCAAAAACGCCTAAGCAGGGATTCAGACAATGGAAGAGCTTATCTCCCCCGGTATCTACAACCTGATCATCTTCGTGCTGGCGATTTATGTCGGTTACCACGTGGTCTGGAACGTAACGCCTGCACTGCACACACCGTTGATGGCAGTGACCAACGCCATTTCGGCGATCGTGATCGTCGGTGCGATGCTCGCCGCCGCGCTGACCGTGACACCACTGGGCAAGACCATGGGCACCCTGGCCGTGGCCCTGGCCGCAGTCAACGTATTCGGTGGCTTCCTGGTGACGCGCCGCATGCTCGAGATGTTCAAGAAAAAAGCCCCGAAAGCAAAAGAAGAGGCGCCCAAGTAATGAGCATGAACCTGGTAACGACGCTGTACCTGATCGCGTCGATCTGTTTCATCCAGGCCCTCAAGGGCCTGTCGCACCCGACCACGTCCCGTCGCGGCAACCTGTTCGGCATGCTCGGCATGGCACTGGCGATCGCGACTACCGTGGGCCTCATCTATAAGCTGGGGGCCGAGCTTGCCACCGCCGGCATTGGTTATGTCATCGTCGGGCTGCTGATCGGCGGCACCGCCGGTTCGATCATGGCCAAGCGTGTCGAGATGACCAAGATGCCCGAACTGGTAGCGTTCATGCACAGCATGATCGGCCTGGCGGCGGTGTTCATTGCAGTTGCTGCCGTCGTCGAACCGCAATCCCTGGGCATCGTCAAGCAACTGGGCGATTCGATTCCGGCCGGTAACCGCCTGGAGCTGTTCCTCGGCGCAGCCATTGGTGCAATCACCTTCTCCGGTTCGGTGATCGCCTTCGGCAAGCTGTCGGGCAAGTACAAGTTCCGCCTGTTCCAGGGTGCGCCGGTGCAGTTCGGCGGCCAGCACAAGCTCAACCTGATCCTGGGCCTGGCGACACTGGGACTTGGCGTGACGTTCATGGTCACCGGCAACTTCGGCGCGTTCGCCCTGATGCTGGCCCTGGCATTCGTGCTGGGCGTGCTGATCATCATCCCGATCGGCGGTGCGGACATGCCGGTGGTGGTGTCGATGCTCAACAGCTATTCGGGTTGGGCGGCGGCCGGCATCGGCTTCTCGTTGAACAATTCGATGCTGATCATCGCCGGCTCCCTGGTGGGCTCAAGCGGTGCGATCCTCTCGTACATCATGTGCAAGGCCATGAACCGCTCGTTCTTCAACGTGCTGCTGGGCGGCTTCGGCAACAGCGCCGATGCGGCAGGCCCGGCCGGTTCGAAAGAAGCGCGGCCAGTGAAGTCGGGCTCCGCGGATGACGCAACGTTCCTGCTGACCAACGCCGACACTGTCATCATCGTGCCGGGCTATGGCCTGGCGGTAGCGCGGGCGCAGCATGCCTTGAAAGAGCTGACTGAAAAGCTCACCCACCATGGCGTGACCGTGAAGTATGCGATCCACCCGGTAGCCGGTCGCATGCCCGGGCACATGAACGTGTTGCTGGCCGAGGCTGAAGTGCCTTACGACCAGGTGTTCGAGATGGAGGACATCAACTCCGAGTTCGGCCAGGCCGACGTGGTCCTGGTGCTCGGCGCCAACGACGTGGTCAACCCGGCGGCGAAGAACGATCCGAAATCGCCGATTGCCGGCATGCCGATCCTCGAGGCCTTCAAGGCCAAGACCATCATCGTCAACAAGCGCTCCATGGCCAGCGGCTATGCCGGCCTGGACAACGAGCTGTTCTATCTGGACAAGACCATGATGGTGTTCGGTGACGCCAAGAAAGTCATCGAAGACATGGTCAAAGCCGTGGAATAACGCTTTCTGCTTCACTAAAACGCCCCGACTTGTCGGGGCGTTTTGATTTGTATCAAGGCCCGACGTTACCGATCCGGTAATGATGTTTTGCCTGAAACCCCCGTAATAGACGCCTTAAATGCGACTTTTGTCGCGGGTCGGGTACGGCGCGAATTCACTAGACTGCGCATCCATGCTCCCAGCCCGAGAAAACACTCCATGTACCGTGACCGCATTCGCCTGCCTTCGTTATTGAATAAAGTGATGAGCGCTGCCGACGCCGCCTTGTTGATCGAGGACGGCATGACTGTCGGCATGAGCGGCTTCACCCGCGCCGGTGAAGCGAAAGCGGTCCCTCACGCCCTGGCCGAGCGCGCCAAGGTCAGTCCGCTGAAAATCAGCCTGATGACCGGCGCAAGCCTGGGTAACGACCTCGACAAGGAGCTCACTCAAGCCGGCGTGCTGGCGCGGCGCATGCCGTTCCAGGTCGACAGCACGTTGCGCAAGGCGATCAACGCCGGCGAGGTGATGTTCATCGATCAGCATCTTTCGGAAACCGTCGAGCAACTGCGCAACGCCCAGCTCAAGCTACCGGATATTGCCGTGATCGAAGCCGTTGCCATCACCGAGCAAGGCCACATCGTCCCGACCACATCAGTGGGCAACTCCGCCAGCTTTGCCATCTTCGCCCGACAAGTGATCGTTGAAATCAACCTGGCTCACAACCCGGACCTGGAAGGGTTGCACGACATCTATATCCCGACCTATCGCCCAACCCGCACACCGATTCCCTTGGTGAAGGTCGACGACCGTATCGGCAGTACCGCCATCCCGATTCCGCCGGAAAAAATCGCCGCCATTGTCATCACCGACCAGGGCGACTCGCCGTCAACCGTCACACCACCGGACAGCGACACCCAGGCCATTGCCGATCACTTGATCGATTTCTTCAAGCGCGAAGTCGCGGCCGGGCGCATGACCAACAAACTTGGCCCGCTGCAGGCCGGTATCGGCAATATCGCCAACGCTGTGATGTGCGGGTTGATCGATTCGCCCTTCGAAGAGCTGACCATGTACTCCGAAGTCCTGCAGGACTCCACTTTCGACCTGATCGACGCCGGCAAACTGAGCTTCGCCTCAGGCAGCTCCATTACGCTGTCGGGCCGGCGCAATGCCGATGTGTTCGCCAACCTGGAAAAGTACAAGGACAAATTGGTCCTGCGGCCGCAGGAGATTTCCAACCATCCTGAAATCGTCCGCCGCCTGGGCATCATCGGCATCAACACCGCCCTGGAGTTCGACTTGTATGGCAACGTCAACTCCACCCATGTCTGCGGCACACGAATGATGAATGGCATCGGCGGCTCGGGAGACTTCGCCCGCAACGCGCACCTGGCGATTTTCGTGACTAAGTCGATTGCCAAGGGGGGCGCTATCTCCAGCGTCGTCCCCATGGTCAGCCACGTGGACCACACCGAACATGATGTCGACATCCTGGTTACCGAGGTCGGCCTGGCCGACCTGCGAGGCCTGGCACCGCGGGAACGGGCGCGGATGATCATCGACCATTGCGTGCATCCGACCTATCGCCAGGCCCTGAATGAGTACTTCGAAGCGGCGTGCGCCCTGGGTGGGCATACGCCGCACATCCTGCGCGATGCGTTGAGCTGGCACCTGAACCTGGAGGAAACCGGACGCATGTTGGTCGTTTGATACAGCTGGATCAGCGCTACAGCAAATACAGTTTTGGTCGATCAACGGCTTACGATCAATAGTGACGAAAACTGTACTGCTGTACCGGTGTTTTTCTGTCGACTTTTCTCACGCAACACCCTCTTCAGGCCAAAAACGCACCAATATGGAGCGCATAGGTACAGTTGCCTTAATATTGACCAGTACACCACCCTTTAACAGTTAACTGGTCGCGCACAATACAGGAGAACTGTATCTACAGAGTCTGGCCAAACGAGAGGATCATGGGCACCAGTTAAAGTTAAACCACTACCTAATCCCGCCATAAGCGGAAGGATGTCAACCATGGAACGTACACTCAGTTCCGAGCTGTTTTTCGAAGACAACGCTGCAAAAAACCAGGCTTCCCTGCCTCTTCGCGTAATCGCCAACCTGATGTTGTGGCAGCGCCGCATTGCCAGCCGCCATCAACTGGCTCGCCTGGATGCTCGCCTGCTGGCAGACGCCGGTATCAGCGAAGCACAACGCTACGAAGAGCTGAGCAAGCCGTTCTGGCGCTAACTCAGCGTCGCTGGCCCTGACCCAACGGGTCCACCGCCAGCACTGAATTGAACAAACAAGACCCGTCGCGGGAAACCGCGACGGGTCTTGTCGTTCCAGGGCTCTGAATCAACGCCCAGCCACGAACAATTACAGTTTTATATTTTTTAATTTCAATAGGTACAGTTTTGATTTGCGGCACTTCGAGAGTGGGCGCTCTTTATCAGAGCTGTCCTACGCCGCGATCTGACTTACTATCCAAGCGAACGTGGCGAAGCGAGTCGAACAGGCGTCTCCTCTCAGCTACAAGAATCGGTATTCACACATCCAAGGAGTTTCATCATGATCCGTCTTCGTCTGCTCAGCGCTGCAACCCTGCTGGCCGTAGCCGCCCATGCCAACGCCAGCAGCTTCATCGTCACCACCGATTCCCTCGTAGGGGCGCTCAAGGCCACGTCCGATGCAACCTCCGATGCGACCTCGTCGCTGCGGGACAATAAAATCGTCCAAGCGGCCCGTGACGATGCCGCCAGCTTCGTGGCCAGCGAAGGCGCCATCCGTGGTGTGAAACTGGAAAGCGCCCTGGATTTCATCCGCCAGCAGGCCCCTCAGTTGAATGCCACCGATGCCCAGTTGGCCCAGGCGATCCTGGTGATCTGATCAACATGAAACATCGGGTGGATGAAGGTATCCCGATGTTTCAGCGCTGGCTCTGGCCCGGCGGTTTGCGCTAGCCTTCAGGTTCGCCATCAACCGTCGAGTGCCATGCGTTTTACCTCAGATCTGCCTATCGCTTTGTTCCTGGTCGCTGCCTGCTGGTCCGTTTCGGCTCATGCCTTCGATGTATCCACTCAACAGGTGGTGATCAGTGGCTATGCCACGAGCATGGTGACCTCCGCGCCCTTCGACCATAAACTGATCGTCGCCGCTCGCGATGACGCAGCGGCATTCGTTGCCAGTGACGGGCAGTTGCGAGGCGCACGACTGGAATCGGCCCTGGCTTATCTACACCAGACCCAGCCAAAACTTCATGTCAGCGACCTTGAACTGGCACAGGCAATTCTCGTCCAATAGTTATCCCTACTTTCCGGAGTCGTTCCATGCGTAGCCCGCTGATTGCTGCCGCCCTAGGCCTGCTGGTATTGGCCGATGTGGCCCAGGCCCATACCCTGGTAGCCACCAGTAACATCATCGTTCGCGCCTCGCAGCGCACGATCGATTTCACCTCCGATACCACCACTTCCATCCGTGATTCGAAAGTTGTCCGCGAAGCCCATGACGACGCCGCCAGCTTCGTCGCCAGCAACGGTGAAATCCGTGGTGCTCACCTCGAGGCGGCCTTCGACACCTTGCGTACCCGCGTGCCGGAAGCCCGCGATGCCAGTGACCAGGTCCTCGCCGAAGCCATCCTCGCATTGTGAGGCTGCTCGCCGCCTGGCTGGCGGCCGGGGTCCTGCTGCTCATGGGCGGTACTGCTCAGGCCGGCCTGCGACTGCACCTCAATGGCGAAGGCCTGAGCTCCGCGCAGCAGCAGGCTAGTCAGGCGCTGCTCGATGAAGCCATGGCGGCCTTGCCGCCGCGCTTCATCGAACAATTGGACCGTCGTATCGATGTCGGCTGGACCGACCAGATGCCAGCCAACGCGTATGGCCAAGCCTCGCTGGTGTCGCAGCTCGACCTCAACAGCAATCTGCTCGACAGCCTCACGGACGGCAGCGCCGCTACGCAAAAGACTCACCGTCCCCACGGCACCGTGCGCCGGGAAATGCTCGCCACCGTCCTGCATGAACTGACTCACATCTATGACCGCGCGCGTTTATGGCCGGATGCCGAGCGTGCGTTGATCCAGCGCTGCACACGACGCAACAACAGCGCCGGGCTGATCGGCCTTCCGGATGAATGCCGGGGTCAGAACGACCGCCGCTTTACCCTCAGTGATGATCCCCGCCTGCTGGACCTCGCTGGCTGGCCACAGTACGTCGGCCGTCGCGGTGAACGGGAGCAGCACAACCGCCAGGTCGCCCGCAGCCCGGACCTCTACGAGACCAGCAGCCCCAAGGAATTCGTCGCGGTCAACATGGAGTACTTTCTCCTCGACCCGAGCTATGCCTGCCGACGGCCCGCGCTGTATCGCTATTACCGGGAGCACTTTGGTTGGGCCCCGCCCGCCAAGGATACCTGCGCCAAATCGTTCGCCTTCCTCAATGCCGGCAACGACTTCGCCAGGACGCCACTGGGCAAGGTCGATCCAGAACGGGTCTACGCCATCGACTACCTGTTGGCCGAAGCCAATCAGAACTGGGTCAGCCGCTGGGGCCACAGCATGCTCCGCTTGGTGATCTGCGCACCCGGCCGGCCGCGTGGGCCGGATTGCCGGCTGGATCTGGATCAACACCTGGTGCTGTCGTATCGCGCCTTCGTGGGTGATGTGCAACTGTCGAGTTGGGACGGGCTGGTGGGCAAATACCCGTCACGCCTGTTCGTACTGCCGCTGGCCCAGGTGATCGATGAATACACCAAGACCGAACTGCGCAGCCTCGCATCCGTGCCGCTGAACCTGTCACGGACCGAAATTGAGGAAACCGTCGAACACGCTGCCGAAATGCACTGGAGCTACGACGGCAACTATTACTTCCTGTCCAATAACTGCGCGGTAGAGAGCCTGAAGCTGTTGCGCAGCGGTAGCAATAACGAACAACTCAAGGGTCTGGACAGCATCATGCCCAACGGTTTGTTGGAAGTGCTCAAGGGACGCGGCCTGGCGGATACCAGCGTGCTGGATGACCCCAAGGAAGCCCTGCGCCTGGGCTACCAATTCGATTCGTTTCGCGATCGGTATCAGGCGATGTTCGATGTGCTGAAGAAGTACCTGCCGATCAAACAGCAGACGGTGGAAGACTGGCTGGCCCTGGACGCCGCCGAGCGACGTGTCTGGTTCGAACAGGCTGACCTGCGCACCAGCGCGGCATTGTTGCTGCTGGAACAGGCCAGTTATCGCCGGCAATTGCTGCTGGCCCAGGATGAGGTGAAACAACGCTACCTGGGTGCCCGCGAATTGCAGAACGGCGGCATGGAAAGGGCCAACGCAACGCTGCAACAGATCCTCGCCAACAGCGGTTTCCTGAGCCGTCCCGCCGAGTTGCTGGCCAGCAGCGGCTACGGGTTGCCACAACCCAGCGAGTGGCAGCGACTGGAATCGGAAAGCAGCCTGCGCCAGAAACAGCTCCAAACACTGACGGGCGATCTGGACAAGGAAGTCCGGGCTCTGCTCGAGCCAAGCCGCGCCGCCGAAATCGCCGCGAGCGAGGCGAACGTCAAGGAACTGGGCGAGCATCTGCGCAAGCTGCACAAGGCAGGGGGTGGGTTGGAGTTGCCCTGACAGGACCTCTATCGTTTGTGGCGAAGGGATTTATCCCCTCGCCACAAAAAGCAGGACTGGGAAACCATTGCAGATCATTTCATGCATGACAAAAAAGGGGTTCAGAACCAAATTCTGAACCCCTTTTTCATTATCAGCAGGTTGACCCGGTCACTCAACTCACGCGCGCATTACGCACACCGTCAGCCAGGGCGGCGCACAGGCTCAGCACGCCGTCCACCGCCTGCTCCGACGTCTCGGCGCTGGCGATATGGTCGATCAACGCCGAGCCGACCACGACGCCATCGGCCAACCGGGCAATGGCCGCGGCCTGCTCCGGCGTGCGGATGCCGAAACCGATGCTGATCGGCAAATCGGTGTGACGACGCAAACGCGCGACGGCTTCTTCCACATGCTCCAGCGTCGCGGCACCGGCGCCGGTCACGCCCGCCACCGACACGTAATACACAAAGCCCGAACTGCCGTTGAGCACGGTCGGCAACCGCACATCATCGGTGGTCGGTGTGGTCAGGCGGATGAAATCCAGGCCCGCCGCCTGGGCCGGATCGCACAGCTCGCCGTTGTGCTCGGGCGGCATGTCCACCACGATCAGGCCGTCAACGCCGGAATCCAGCGCCGCACCAATGAAGCGTTGCACACCATAACGATGGATCGGGTTGAAGTAGCCCATCAACACCAGGGGTGTCTCGCTGTTGTCCTTACGGAACTCACGAACCATCTGCAGGGTTTTCGCCAGGTTCTGTTGGGCACCCAGCGCGCGGATGTTCGCCAACTGAATCGCCGGGCCGTCGGCCATCGGATCGGTAAACGGCATGCCCAGCTCGATCACATCGGCACCGGCCGCCGGCAGGCCCTTGAGGATTGCCAGCGACGTGTCGTAGTTCGGGTCGCCGGCGGTCACGAAGGTCACCAGGGCAGCGCGGTTCTGTTGCTTGAGTTCGGCAAAACGGGTTTGCAGGCGGCTCATCAGTGTTTCTCCTGCTGGGACTGTTCCATGTGGTGCATCACGGTTTGCATGTCTTTGTCGCCACGGCCGGACAGGTTGACCACCATCAGGTGATCCTTGGGCAGGTTCGGTGCGCGCTTGAACACTTCAGCCAGGGCATGGGAGCTTTCCAGCGCAGGAATGATGCCTTCCAGGCGGCAGCATTTGTGGAAGGCGTCCAGCGCTTCGGCATCGGTGATCGAGGTGTACTGGACGCGACCGATGTCGTGCAACCAGGCGTGTTCCGGGCCGATACCCGGGTAGTCGAGGCCGGCGGAAATCGAATGGGCGTCGATGATCTGGCCGTCGTCGTCCTGCAACAGGAAAGTGCGGTTGCCGTGCAATACACCGGGGACGCCACCATTGAGGCTCGCCGCGTGCTTGCCGGTTTCGATGCCGTAGCCAGCTGCTTCGACGCCGATGATGTCGACGCTCTTGTCGTCCAGGAACGGGTGGAACAGGCCCATCGCATTGGAACCACCGCCGATGCACGCCACCAGGCTGTCCGGCAGGCGGCCTTCCTGGGCTTGCAGTTGATCGCGGGTTTCCTTGCCGATCACCGCCTGGAAGTCACGCACCATGGCCGGGTACGGGTGCGGACCGGCCACGGTGCCAATCAGATAGAACGTACTGTCGACGTTGGTGACCCAGTCGCGCAGGGCTTCGTTCATGGCATCTTTCAGCGTGCCGGTACCGGCGACCACCGGAATCACTTCGGCACCGAGCAATTTCATGCGAAACACGTTGGCCTGTTGGCGTTCGATGTCGGTGGTGCCCATGTAGATCACGCAATCCAGGCCGAAACGTGCGGCCACGGTGGCGGTAGCCACGCCGTGCATACCGGCACCGGTCTCGGCGATGATGCGTTTTTTGCCCATGCGCCGCGCCAGCAGGATCTGACCGATGCAGTTGTTGATCTTGTGGGCGCCGGTGTGGTTCAGCTCTTCGCGCTTGAGATAGATCTTCGCGCCGCCACAGTATTCAGTCAGGCGCTCAGCGAAATAGAGCGGGCTCGGACGACCGACGTAGTCCCGCTGGAAGTAAGCCAATTCCTCAATGAACGCAGGATCTTCCTTCGCCACTTCGTATTCGCGGGCCAGATCGAGGATCAACGGCATGAGGGTTTCGGCCACATAGCGGCCGCCGAACGCACCGAACAGGCCGTTGGCGTCGGGGCCGCTGCGCAGGTTGAAAGGGGTCGTAGGCTGGGTCATGGGAACGCTCCAGGCAAATGCGTGAGAAGACAATGAGGCTCACTCTACCCCTGACATCTCGCCCTGAAAACCGATAAGATCGCCACAACCTGTCAGGAAAACTCACAGATACCATGAGCCACGATCTCCCACCGCTCAACGCCTTGCGTGCCTTTGAAGCCACCGCTCGCCTGAACAGTGTAAGCCAGGCGGCCGAACAGCTTCACGTCACCCATGGGGCCGTCAGCCGACAGTTGAAGGTGCTGGAGGAACATCTCGGTGTCAGCCTGTTCGTCAAGGATGGGCGCGGCCTTAAACTCACAGATGCGGGCATGCGCCTGCGCGATGCCAGCGCCGAGGCTTTCGAGCGCTTGCGTACCGTCTGCGCCGAGCTGACCCAAAGTACGGCGGATGCGCCGTTTGTGCTGGGCTGTTCGGGCAGCCTGTTGGCACGCTGGTTCATTCCTCGCCTGGGCCGGCTCAATGCCGACCTGCCAGACTTGCGCTTGCATCTGTCCGCCGGTGAAGGTGATCTAGACCCCCGACGCCCGGGGCTGGACGCTTTGCTGGTCTTTGCCGAGCCGCCCTGGCCGGCAGACATGCAGGTGTATGAGTTGGTCAGCGAGCGGATCGGCCCGGTCATGAGCCCTCATTACGCCGGTTTCGTCGGCCTGAAATCCGCCCCGGCCAGCGCGCTGCTGGGCGAGCCGTTGCTGCATACCACATCGCGCCCACAAGCCTGGCCGACCTGGGCACGGCAGAACCACCTGGAACCCCAGGCGCTGAAGTTCGGCCAAGGATTCGAGCATCTGTATTATTTGCTGGAGGCGGCTGTGGCAGGGCTGGGCGTGGCGATCGCGCCCGAACCGCTGGTGGCCGAGGATGTGCGTGCCGGGCGCCTCGTCGCGCCATGGGGTTTCGGTGAAACCCCGGCGCGACTGGCGCTGTGGCTACCCAAGCGCGCCGCGGACGGCCGCGCCCGGCAGTTGGCCCAGTGGCTCAGGCATGAGCTGAGCCAACCGACTCAGTCGCCGCGTTTGCACAGCAGATAAGCGGCCAACAAACCCAGGGCCCCGACGGCGACTCCGGCGGTGGTCCACGGGTGTTCTTGAGCGTAATCGCGCGTGGCGAGCCCGGTTTCACGGGTTTTTACCTTAACCTCTTCATACGCATCGCTGAGCAGATGACGGGAATGTTTCAACGCATTTTCGGCGTTCGCCTTGAGCGACTTGAGGGTCTTACGCGACTCGTCCGAAGCGTCGTCCTTCAGGCTTTCCAACGACTTGAGCAGATTCTCGATCTCCGCTTCCATGCTTTGCAACGAGGCTTTACGTAACGAATTGCTGGCCATGGTGGCTCTCTCCTTCAGTGGTTGAGTGCGTGTGAAAGTTGGGACTCCAGCCGTTTCTGAAAGTGCAGTAAATCTGAACTTCAGCGCGTGAACGGCACCACACGTAAGGCGAAAAATCGCTGCTAGGCTCTTTGTAGCCAAGCGGCTAGACAACCTAAGGAGAACGTCATGACTGATCATCACACGTACAAAAAGGTCGAGCTGGTCGGCTCGTCTCCCACCAGCATCGAAGACGCCATCAACAATGCCCTGGCCGAAGCCAGCAAAAGCCTCAAGCACCTGGAATGGTTCGAAGTCACCGAAACCCGCGGGCATATCGAGAATGGCCGGGCCGCGCACTTCCAGGTGACCCTCAAGGTCGGGTTCCGGATTGCAAATAGCTGAGGGCGCTTGGAACTTGCACGCTGGCGGAGTGCCATAGGAATGGCGATGCGCTATCCGGCGAGTGCATCCGTCCTGTTTAATACCAGCCTTACTGATCCGACCAAGGAGTGCGAGCGATGAAAAAGTTGATGGTTGCTGTGGGTTTGCTGAGCCTTGCGGGTTCCGTGTTTGCCGCCGCCAAGCCCTGCGAGGAGCTGAAAAGCGAAATCGCAGCGAAGCTCGATGCCAAGCACGTGACGGGCTATTCGCTGGAAATCGTCGATAAAGGTACGGCGAGTGACGGAAAGGTCGTTGGTACTTGTGAGGGTGAGACGAAGGAAATCGTTTACAAGAAGCCCTGATCCATTGTGGGAGGGAGCTTGCTCCCTCCCACAATGATCCACCAGCTCCAAGTAATACAACACATCGTTTTTCATGAAGGCGAATAAGCCTGTTCCGCCTTGCGCCAGCATATGGACACGGACAGCCGATATTCCCCATAAAGGCCACCACTTGGCAGACACAAAATTCATCAGAAAGCAGCTGACTTTTACGAAAAGGACTGGTAGGATGTCCACCAGTTTCAGATATTTCGGGAAAACCTCATGGCGTCTACTGCTTCGGTCTATAAAAACTCTTCAAAGCGGGAGTACGTACTTACCGACGAGCAAAGAAACGAATATCGCCGTATTTCTCTTGATTCACGCCTAGCTAAATCCTCCGCCGAGCTTGGCCTATCTTCCTCCGCCCATCATATTAATACTCCAAAGCTGGACCCCTGCTCGCTCATGGAACAGCTTGAGCAAAACAAATTGCGTTGCTTGAGCCTATTTTCCGGAGGAGGAGGACTCGATTTAGGCTTCGACAGAGCCGGATATGAACATGTTGCTTCCTACGAGCTTATTCCTATATGCAAGGAAACGCTTAAATTAAATAGGCCGAAATGGAAAGTTTTTGGCGGAGTTCACGAAGGTGACGTGACCAAAATCGATTGGAATATATACCAAGACGCAATAGATGTTATACACGGCGGACCACCTTGTCAGCCTTTTTCAATTGCAGGCGAACAGAAAGGCATTGACGATGAGCGAAATATGTGGGGAGAGTTCATCCGTGCCGTCAACACGATTCGGCCCAGTGCCTTTGTCGCAGAAAATGTCTTGGGCATACTCAATCCCAAGTTTGATAGCTTCGTGCAGATCTATATCTTAGACAAGCTACAAGACTATACCATAACAAAATTTGAGATGAATGCAGCCGACTACGGGGTGCCTCAGATTAGAAGAAGGGTATTTTTTGTAGGCTTCAAAAAAGTTAACGATTTCAATAAATTCAACATCCCCAAAGCAACCTACAATGCAGATCATTTTCTTTCCCAAAAGAAAATGCCGTCACTATTCGATAGTGAGCTTCCAAGGACTCTGGGTGTACGCGCAGCACTAGGGTTGCCAGAAATTGGATTTGACAATTTAGCACCCACTATAAGAAGTGCATTCACGGGAAAAAGAAATACCACATCTATCTTGAATAGCTCAGCGGGCCAAAAATCTTGGGGAGACATGGAAATTTGGCCCAATGGTGTTCAGCTAGATCGGGTGAAGGCATCAAAGTTCCCAGCCAAGAATGATCACTTTCGATTATCCGTCCAAGACGTAGCACTTCTGCAAGGTTTTCCAGAGAGCTGGAAGTTTGCCGGAGCGGTATATCAAGTTCTTGGGCAAATCGGCAACTCAGTAGCCCCTCCAGTGGCCTACCAAGTCGCCAAGCATGTCGCTGCAGCGCTTAGCCCTCACTCAGCTCTTTCTCAGCCAAGTATGTCGCCACTAATGCGCGTAGCTGGTTAGCATGATTATCTTCGATCCGTATCCATCCCTCAAAATAAGATAGAGGGATGTGCGGATTATTAAGTGTACTCCCGCGTGTCATTAGATAGGTGGTACGGGCCTGCAGGATTTCCAGCATCCTATTTGGACTGTATCCATTTTCCCTATCCATGAGCTCACGATATTTTGATACCGTATACTGCTTTTTCTGTAAAAGCTGAGCATCCGATATGGAATAAATATCTTTCTCCCCCAAAGTATTTATTAAATCAGCCAAGGTCAGCTTTGAAGCAGCAAGAGCGGCCAATTTTATATCTGGAGCTATATATTCTTCTTTAGAGCTAATCCAAGGGGACATAGCACAAGGGGAACCATACATATAAAAATTGTTGCCCGCATGAAAGAATCCAATCAGCCAGTGCTTACCCTTCCATTTTTCTATATGATCAACCCCAAAGTCTCGTACAGTAGTAACTGACCCCTTGGAGGTGGTTTTTAGTTCAAATGGAATGATTTTCCCTTCGAAATCGAGAAAAGCATCGATCCCCGACCGTCCTTCTGTTTCGTCCTTCCGAAGGGCGAACAGATCACACATTTCTTTCTCTCGCGTGTCATCCTGAAAATTGCCACTCATTGCTTCCCTCAACAGGCATGGTTTTAAAAGGCCAGTATTATTTCAAAATTGGCTTTTTAAAGCAGCTTTTTTCTTCATAGATAGCGAGCTGTGAGGTTATTTGTTGCCCCTCATAATCTGCGCCAACAATTCATACGAACGCAAACGATCGGCATGCTCATACAGATCGCTGGTAAAAATCAGCTCATCGGCCTGGGTCTGCTCGATCAACACCTCGAGTCGGGCACAAATTTTCTGCGGACCACCGACCATCGCCAAGCCAAGGAAATCACCCACGGCCTCTTTCTCATGGGGTAGCCAGAGACCGTTCATGGTTTCGACCGGCGGACGCTGCACCAGGCTCTGGCCACGCATCAGCGCGAGGATCCGCTGATACACCGAGGTCGCCAGATAATCAGCCTGCTCATCGGTATCCGCCGCGACCAGAGGCACGCCAAGCATCACGTAGGGTTTGTCGAGTACCGCCGACGGTTTGAAATGGTTGCGATAGATGCGAATCGCCTCATGCATATAACGCGGTGCGAAATGTGAGGCGAAGGCGTAGGGCAAACCGCGTTCACCGGCCAGTTGCGCACTGAACAGGCTGGAGCCCAGCAACCACACCGGGACGTTGGTCCCGGTACCGGGCATGGCGATGATGCGTTGATCGGGAGTGCGCGGGCCGAGATAGCGCATCAGCTCGGCCACGTCGTCGGGGAAATCGTCCGCGCTACCGGAACGCTCGCGACGCAGGGCCCGGGCGGTCATCTGATCGGAGCCGGGGGCACGACCCAGTCCCAGATCGATCCGACCCGGGAAGAGACTTTCCAGGGTGCCGAACTGTTCGGCGATGACCAACGGTGCATGGTTGGGCAACATCACCCCGCCGGAGCCGACACGAATGGTCGAAGTACCACCGGCCAGATAGCTCAGCAGCACCGCCGTCGCGGAGCTGGCGATGCCATCCATGTTGTGGTGCTCGGCCACCCAGAAACGGGTGTAGCCGAATTTTTCCACGTGCTGCGCCAGGTCCAGCGAGTTACGCAAGGAGCGGGCGGCATTGCCATCCTCGCGAACAGGCACGAGGTCGAGGGTTGAGAATTTCACTTCGGACAGCTGTTTCATGGGCCGGCGTCTCCAACGGGGCTTTCCTACGGGCAAAAGCCTGCCGTTTTCTGTAGGTGTGTTCCCTGCAATGTGGGCATATACCCGAGTTTCAATAGTTGCAATGAATTTTCCTACTAAATTAGTCGACTAATCGATGAGGTGAACTTTATCGAGCGGTCTATCCTCACAAGCCTGGCAGTCAAAAAACACCCAGCGCGAATACTCGCGCCGGATCTTGAGGAGGCAGACATGGCTATCATTAAGAAAGCATCGGCTCACTGGGAAGGTGACCTGAAAACCGGCATCGGCTCCATCTCCACCGAAACCGGCGTGCTGCGCGAAGCACCCTACGGCTTCAAGGCCCGTTTCGAAGGCGGCCGCGGCACCAACCCGGAAGAGCTGATCGGCGCGGCCCATGCTGGCTGCTTCTCCATGGCATTTTCGATGATCCTCGGGGATGCCGGGTTCAAGGCCGACAGTATCGATACCAACGCCGAAGTGACCCTCGACCAGGTCGACGGCGGCTTTGCCATTACGGCGGTGAAGTTGATTCTCAAGGCGAAGATTCCCGGCGCCAGCCAGCAGCAGTTCGAAGAACTGAGCAACAAGGCCAAGGAAGGGTGTCCGGTGTCCAAGGTGTTGAATGCCAAAATCACCCTGGATGCCACGCTGGTGAACTGACGCTATGAATAAGGATCGCAGCCTGTGCAGCTGCGATCTTTTTATCCGGTTACCTCGAAAGCATTTTGTGGTCGAATGCAGGTGTGCAGTTTCAACGTACAAGCGGTGCGTGCTGCAGCGAGGAATTCGAGCATGAAACGGTTAGCCCTGGTCATCATCAGTTGTGCATTGACCACGTCGGCCCTGGCGGCGCCAAAATCCTGTGAAGAACTGAAAGCGGAAATCGAAGCGAAGATCCAGGCAAACAAGGTGTCGTCCTATACCTTGGAAATCGTCGAGAACGAAGACGTCCACGATCAGAACATGGTGGTCGGCACCTGCGAAAACGGCACGAAAAAAATCATCTATCAGAAGAACGACAACTAAGGAATGCAGTTGACCTGCCGATCCTCGGCAACAATCTCACGCTTGGCGTTGTAGAGCCGGGCGCTTGGGGTAAATGCCAGGTTGCGGGCTTCCAGACGATAACGCTGGCCGGCCTCGAAATGATCGTAGCGCACGATCATGTAGCACAACCGCTCCTGCGGTTCGGCTTGCATACCCAGCCCTCCACCGCCCATGACCTCGAAGTCGAAACGCACTTTCAGCTCATGGCTGCCCGGCGAAACCTGAAAAAACCGCCCGTCCCGCAGGCGTTGTCCATCCAGGCCCTCGGCCATGAGCATCTTGCCGCCCGGCATGGGCGTCGCAAAATCGACCCAGGCCATGTTCGGATCGACCGGGGGCGGCGGGCTGGATGCGCAACCGCTCACCGAGACAAGGGCCAGTAACAGGATATGAAGGCGCATGATGAATTTCCTGAAGTCAGGCACTGAGCATAGCGCCGATCAACTCTGCTGGCAGCCCGCCGGCGTACCTTGGCCCACCACTTTGCGTTGCTGGTCATAGAGCTTGGCCCACGGCCGGAAACCGATGCTGCCCGCCTGCAACTGGTAACGCTGGCCTGCGTTGAAGTCCTTGAACTTCACATTCATCCGGCAATCGCGCCACAACGGCTCGGCATCCGGGCCTATATTCCCGGGCTCGACGGCAAATTGATAACGCACGGTCAGCTCATGAGCCCCGGGTTGCACTTCAAAGTAACGTTTGTCCAAGGACGTCTTGTCATCGACTTCCAGCGCTTGCAGCACCGAGTCCTGATGGTTGCCAAGATCGATCCACGCTTGCGAAGGATCAGGGTCGGGCAAGCTGGCACAACCGGTCAGCAGCAACAGGCCACTCGTCAGCATCAACATGCGCATAGCGAAGCTCCGGGCAGGCGGGATAGTCTTGTGGGCAGACTTTTCCCAGGGTGATTCCAATTGATCAGGCCGCTTTCCAGCCATCGGTTACTCGACCGTGTTTTCAGGATTTTGTTTCCGGGCCTCCTGCTTTTGTTACTTAACGGTTGTTCCAATGTCGGTTACTACGGCCAACTCATCAGCGGGCAACTGCGACTGTTGCAGGCCCGGGAGCCTGTCGACCAAGTGATTGCCGACCCCGCCCGCGATGCCCGGTTGCGGCAGCATCTGGCCCAGGCCCGCGAGGCACGCACCTTCGCCAGCGCTCACCTGCATCTGCCGGACAACAAAAGTTACCGCCTGTACGCGGACATTGGCCGGCCTTACGTCGTCTGGAATGTCTTTGCCACGCCGGAATTTTCCCTGGCCCCGCGGAACCACTGCTTCCCCATCGCCGGTTGCGTGGCATATCGCGGCTTCTACAGCCAGAGCGCCGCCCGTGGCGAAGCGGCCTTGCAGCGCTTGCGTGGCATGGATGTGTCGATTGGCGGGGTAGAGGCTTATTCGACACTGGGCTGGTTCAACGACCCGATCCTGAGTTCGATGATGCACTGGGGCGACGAACGCCTGGCAACGCTGATTTTTCATGAACTGGCGCACCAACGGTTCTATGTACAGGATGACACCGAGTTCAACGAGTCCTTTGCCACCTTCGTCGAACAGGAAGGCACCCGGCAATGGCGGGCCAGTCGCGGTCTGGCACCGGACAACGGCAAGCAGATACTTCAGCGCGATCAGTTCATCCAACTGATCCTCGACACCCGCCAGCGGTTGGAAAAGCTCTACGCTCAGCCCCTGCCAGCCGCACAGATGCGCCAGCAAAAGGCACAGTCATTCGAACGCCTGCGCGCCGAATATGCGCAGATGCGTGACAACCAGTGGGCCGGCGACAAACGTTACGACGCCTGGGTCTATGCGCCGCTGAACAATGCGCGGCTGCTGCCCTTCGGGCTGTATGACCAGTGGGTGCCGGCGTTTGCGGCGTTGTTCCGGCAGGCGTCGGGCGACTGGGTGGCGTTTTATGCTGCGGTGGAAAAGCTCGGCAAGCTGCCGGTGGATGAGCGCAAGGCGGCGTTGAAGGTGTTGGCAGGGTCATAGATCTCGGGTGATTGAGCGGGCCTCATCGCGAGCGGGCTCGCTCCCACAGGGGATTTCATGTACTCCACTGATCTCTGCCGATCAGGTCCGTAAAAACGCCTGATGCAGCTCATCCACCGTCTGAAAGTGATACGCCGGACTCTCGGCCACGAGTTCCTCACGACTGCCAAACCCATACCCCACCGCCGCCGCATCCAGGCCATTGCTGCGAGCGCCGATCAGGTCGTGTTTGCGGTCACCGATCATCAGGGTATTGGCCGGGTCGAGGCCTTCTTCGGCCAGCAGGTGGGCGATCAACTCGACTTTGTTGGTGCGCGTGCCGTCCAGTTCACTGCCGTAGATCACCTTGAAGTGCCGTGCAAAATCGAAGTGACGGGCGATTTCCCGGGCGAAGATCCAGGGTTTGGAAGTGGCGATATACAATTGCCGGCCCTGATTGCCCAGGGTTTCCAGCAGCGGCATCACCCCTTCGAACACACGGTTTTCGTACAGCCCGGTAACTTTGAAGCGTTCACGGTAGAAGTTCACCGCCTCCCAGGCCTTCGCTTCGTCGAAGCCATAGAACTGCATGAAGGCCTGCAACAGTGGCGGGCCGATGAAATGTTCGAGGCGGGTCAGGTCGGGTTCATCGATGCCCAGTTGGCTCAGGGCGAACTGGATCGAACGGGTGATGCCTTCACGCGGGTCGGTGAGAGTGCCGTCGAGGTCGAACAGTACGTTTGGGTGGTGCATGGAGGCTCCCAGGGTGAATGAATCAGTAGCAAGAGAATTCATCTGTGGCGAGGGGATAAATCCCCTCGCCACAATGATTCATTCAATGCCATTAAGTAGATGTTTCAGATTTGGTCGTAACCTTCAGCCAGGTGCAAATCCTTGAGCTTCACATAGTTCGCCGCGCTGTAGGTGAAGAAGGCGCGTTCCTTGTCGGTCAGCGGCCGGGCTTGTTTCACCGGGCTGCCCACGTACAGGAAACCGCTCTCCAGTCGTTTACCCGGCGGTACCAGGCTGCCGGCGCCGATGATCACATCATCCTCGACCACCGCGCCGTCCATGACGATGCTGCCCATGCCGATCAGCACACGGCTGCCCACGGCGCAGCCATGGAGCATGACCTTGTGGGCGATGGTCACGTCATCGCCGATCAGCAACGGGAAGCCATCGGGATTGAAAGGGCCAGCATGGGTGATGTGCAGCACACAGCCGTCCTGGACGCTGGTACGGGCGCCGATGCGGATGCGGTGCATGTCGCCGCGAATGACCGTCAGCGGCCAGACGGAGCTGTCTTCGCCGATTTCGACGTCGCCGATCACCACCGCAGTGCTGTCGACGAAAGCGCCCCGGGCAAGCCGTGGGGTGTGATTCTGGTACGTGCGAAGGGTCACGATAGGCTCTCTCTTGTCTACTGATAGTCGCTGCTAGCTGCGGTGAAGGTCGATTGTAATTAAGATGGGCCGATGTTTCTTCCAGCCAAGGTGCCAACCGTGAGCGTGAACAACCCTCTTTTACAGCCCTATGACCTGCCGCCATTCTCGGCGATCCGTGCCGAGCACGTGCAACCGGCCATCGAGCAGATCCTGGCTGACAACCGTGCCGCCATCGCGCAGATCCTCAAGGCCCAGGGCCAACAGCCGACCTGGGCCGGCCTGGTGCTGGCGATGGATGAGCTCAACGATCGCCTGGGCGCCGCCTGGAGCCCGGTGAGCCACTTGAACGCGGTGCGCAACAGCCCTGAACTGCGTGAAGCCTATGAAGCCTGCCTGCCAGCCCTGAGCGCCTACTCCACCGAGCTGGGCCAGAACCGGGAATTGTTCCAGGCCTTCGAAGCCCTGGCGAGCAGCCCTGAAGCCGCCGGTTTCGACGTAGCGCAAAAAACCATCCTGGAACATTCCCTGCGAGACTTCCGCCTGTCGGGTATCGACTTGCCGCCGGAGCAGCAGAAACGCTACGCCGAGGTGCAAAGCAAGCTGTCCGAGCTGGGCAGCCGCTTTTCCAACCAACTGCTGGACGCCACCCAGGCCTGGACCAAGCACGTCACCGTTGAAGCCGCCCTCGCCGGCCTGACCGACTCAGCCAAGGCACAAATGGCCGCGGCCGCCCAGGCCAAGGAGCTGGACGGCTGGCTGATCAACCTGGAATTCCCCAGCTATTACGCGGTGATGACCTACGCCGAAGACCGCGCCCTGCGCGAAGAAGTCTACGCGGCCTACTGCACCCGCGCGTCGGACCAAGGCCCGAATGCCGGTCAGAACGATAACGGCCCGGTGATGGAAGAGATCCTCGACCTGCGCCAGGAACTGGCTCAATTGCTGGGTTTCGCCAATTTCGCCGAGTTGAGCCTGGCGACCAAGATGGCCGAGTCCAGCGATCAGGTCCTCAGTTTTCTCCGTGACCTGGCCAAGCGCAGCAAGCCGTTCGCGGTCCAGGACCTGGAACAACTGAAAGCCTTCGCCGCCGAGCAAGGCTGCCCCGACCTGCAAAGCTGGGACAGCGGTTTCTACGGTGAGAAACTGCGCCAGCAGCGCTACAGCGTCGCCCAGGAAGCCTTGCGCGCCTACTTCCCGATCGACAAGGTACTGAGCGGTCTGTTCGCCATCGTGCAACGCCTCTACGGCATCGAGATCACCGAGCTGAAAGGTTTCGACGCCTGGCACCCGGACGTGCGCCTCTTTGAAATCAAGGAAAACGGCCAGCACGTCGGACGCTTCTTCTTCGACCTCTATGCCCGCGCCAACAAGCGTGGCGGCGCCTGGATGGACGGCGCCCGGGATCGTCGTCGCACCATTGATGGCGTGCTGCAAAGCCCGGTCGCCAACCTGGTGTGCAACTTCACCCCGGCCGACAGTGGCAAACCGGCGCTGCTGACCCACGACGAAGTCACCACACTGTTCCACGAGTTCGGCCATGGCCTGCACCATCTGCTGACCCGCGTCGAACATGCCGGCGTGTCCGGCATCAACGGTGTGGCCTGGGACGCCGTGGAGCTGCCTAGCCAGTTCATGGAAAACTGGTGCTGGGAGCCTGAAGGCCTGGCGCTGATTTCCGGCCACTACGAAACCGGCGAACCGCTGCCCCAGGACCTGCTGGAAAAGATGCTCGCGGCGAAGAATTTCCAGTCCGGCCTGATGATGGTCCGCCAACTGGAGTTCTCGCTGTTCGACTTCGAGCTGCACGCCACCCATGGCGACGGTCGCAGCGTGTTGCAGGTGCTTGAAGGCGTGCGCGACGAGGTGTCGGTCATGCGTCCACCGGCCTACAACCGCTTCCCCAACAGCTTTGCCCACATCTTTGCCGGCGGTTATGCGGCGGGCTACTACAGCTACAAGTGGGCGGAAGTGCTGTCGGCCGATGCGTTCTCCAAGTTCGAAGAAGACGGCGTGCTCAACGCCGACACCGGTCGCGCCTTCCGTGAAGCCATCCTGGCCCGTGGCGGTTCCCAGGAACCCATGGTGCTGTTCGTCGACTTCCGTGGCCGTGAGCCGTCGATTGACGCACTCTTGCGTCATAGCGGCCTGAGCGAGGACGCGGCAGCATGAGCGAGGGGCCTGTGATCACGAAAAGACGCTTTATCGCCGGGGCGGTCTGCCCGGCGTGCAGCGAGCCGGACAAGTTGATGATGTGGAACGAAGACGGCGTGCCCCATCGCGAGTGCGTCGCCTGCGGTTATTCCGACACGCTCAACGAACAAGGCCTGTCGGTGCCCAAGGAACTGGGCACCCGGGTCAACACGTCGGCGCTTAAAGTGCCGGACGCCAAGGTCCAGGCGGTGCAGTTTTTCCCCAACCCCAAGTTGAAGAAAAAAACCGACTGACATGTCCGGCATCACCTTCCGGGCCGCCCGGCCCGGGAGCGATACATATATACCGCCAGGCTTCCCCCCTTCCTGCCCAGACTGTTCACCCAGTCCAGACAGGAAGGCTCCTCATGCCCAACGATGACAATCCGCTGCTGCAGGCGTATGACCTGCCACCCTTTGCGCAGATTCAAGCCGAACATTTCTTACCCGCCCTCGACCGGATGCTTGCTGAAAGCCGCGATCAGGTGGCCCACATCATCACCACCCAGACGCCCTTTCCCACCTGGGATGACCTCGTGTTGGCCATGGATGAAATCCACACACGATTGGAAGGCTTCGGTTACCTGCTGCACCTTCTGACCTCGACCAGGACAGGAGACGCCTGGGCGCGGGCCTCCCTGGATTGCACTGAGCGACTGCATGACTTCCAGGCTTGGCTGAAACAACACCCCACGCTGTTCGAGCTCTATCAGCGCTTGGCGGACAGCCCGATCGCCCGGCATTTCTCACCGATCCGCACACGGGTCCTGAAGAAAATCCTGCACCAATTTCACCAGCACATGCCGGCAGGCCTGAGCCTGTTGAAGCTGCGCATGAAGGAGGTCCAGGGGTTGTTCCTGGAAAACCTGCAAATGGCCAACCAGGCGTGGAGCAAGGCGTTTGACGATGAAACTCAGTTGAGCGGCCTGCCGTCACGGTTCAAACAGCAGATGGCCCGCCAGGCAAGGGAGGCCGGACGCACGGGCTGGTTGCTGACGCTCAGTGATGAATCGTTCGGCATCGTCACTCACCACGCCGACGACCGCTTCCTGCGCCAGCAGATGTACGAGGCGTACAGCACTCGCGCATCGGATCAGGGGCCCCAAGCGGGTCTGTTCGACAACGCCGACATACTCAGACAATTGCTCGACGACCGTCATCAGTACGCCACTTCCCTGGGCTATTCGGACTTCGCCCAACTGGCGATCGAGCCAGAGCAAGCCGCCTCCACCGAAGACGTCATGACGTTCCTGCGGCAACAGCTCGAACGGCAGCACCAGCATTTCAAGCGGGATGCCGACCAGCTCAAGGGCTTTGCCGCGCAGCAAGGTCTCAGCGACCTCCAGCCCTGGGACTACCCCTACCTGGCGAATCAACTTCGCCAGCAAGCGGCAGGCGTATCCAAGGAGGCACTGAGTGCCTGGTTTACATTGGAATCAACGTTTGCCCAGCTGTTGCGGCTGGCGACGGAGTTGTTCGGCGTCGACTTCGTCGAGCGCCAGGATGTGACAAGCTGGCTCCCGGATGTGCGGCTGTTCGAAGTCAGCGAGTGGGGCGCGGTCATTGGCTACATTTATTTCGATCCGTTCTCGGATGCAAACCGAGACGGTTTTCCCAATACCACCACCCTGCGAAACCGCCACATCACCGCCGAGGGCCGCCCCCGGCATCCCGTCGCAACGCTGCATGCCTGGCTACCGCGCAGCGAGGGCCCAGAGCCGGTCCTGCTCGATCACTTGCAATTGCGAATCCTTTTCCATGAGTTCGGCCATTGCCTGCAGCATGTCCTGACCCGCGCCGACTATCGCGATCTATCGGGCATCAATAGCCTGTCTCGCGATACCGCCGAGTTTGCCGGGATCCTGTTCGAGCAATGGTGCTTCTCCAAACAGTGCCTGGTGCGGTTCTCGAAGCACTACCAGACCGGAGAAAAGATGCCTGAGGAGGTCGCCACTCAACTGTTGGCCTTTGCCCGTACCCAGACCAGTTGGGAAACCGCGGTGCTGTTGCGCAGCGCAATATTCGACATGGCGTTACACCGCAGCCACGGCGACGGGCGGACCGTGCAGCAGGTATTTGATCAAGTCGGCGCAGAGGTGGGGCATCTGCCCGTGTCACCGAACGAGCGCTGGCCCAATGGCCTGGACTACTTGGTGACCGGTTATGGGGCGACGATCTACGCCTACGTCTGGTCAAAGGAATTGGCCCTGACCGTGTTCCAGCGATTCAAACGCGACGGGCTGTTCAACCCGGCAACCGGCCGCGCATTGCGTGAAACCGTTTTTGCGCCGGGCGACTCGCGACCGTTGTCCGCATCCATCGCCGCCTTCTCAGGTACGCAACCGATCAGCGCTCGGGCAGGGTGATCTGCGGCTCGAGGTGATGGGCTGTAGTGGTCGAATTGACCCAGCTCTTCAAGGAGCAAAGGGCAAACACGCTGGTACTGCATTCGCCGTTCGCCAGTGCAAGACGGAGTTTGTCCACATCGGCCTGCATCATGTAACGAACCCCGTCCTTGAAGTGATGGCTGTCACCGAAGCCGCCTTCGGTCATTTCGTTCAGCGCGTCCTCTTTGCTCCAGCCCTGCACGACCACCCGGTACATCGCCGCCACCAACCCGGTACGGTCCGAGCCGTGCTTGCAGTGCATCAGCACGGGGCCCTTGGCTTCGGCGGCCTGGACGGCGCGCAAGGCCCGAAGGATGTCGCTGTCGTCGACATGGTTGGTGCGATAGGGCAGGCGCACCTGCTCAATGTCGGGGGCGGAGAGCCAGCGTGAATCCGACTCCGGCAGGAAGGTAATGACCGTGCCGATCTTGAGCTTCGTCAGCAACGGCAAGGCGCCGCCGTCCGGCAAGGAGCTGCGGTACAGCGTGGGCGACATCTGGTAAAGGTTGTAGTCCTTTTCCACGGGCTGCGCCCATTCAGGGGGCCTTGTCTGTACGACATCAGCGGCCTGGGCGTGGGACGCGGCCAGCCCCATCAGCAAGGCCAGGCAACACAGTGAACGGGAGCAGAGCTTGAGCATGCACGGATGACCGGAAACAAGAGAGTTCGAGGTGCAACAGTTTCGGCTCGTCCCGGTTAAAAACCCGTAACGAAGACGTCAAAGTGTTGTGAATTGTGACCCGCAGAGGTAGCGACATTCGCCCAGGCCGCTGAATGGCACTGGTCCAAACAGCGAGCGGAAGATACTGTATGCACATACAGCTTCGGAGTACTTCTCATGTCAGCCTCCCTTCCGCCTCGCGGCCGTGGCACCGCGGCCAATCCGCACAACCGCTTCGCCCCGAGTCGCTCGCTGGTCGAGGATGACGGTTGGTATCAGGAAGTCCCGCCGACCCAGAGCACCGAAGTACGCTTCGAAACGGCGAAGACCATCATCACCCGCAATACCTCGCCGGATATCCCTTTCGATCGCTCGATCAACCCTTACCGGGGCTGTGAACACGGCTGCATCTACTGCTATGCAAGGCCCAGTCATGCCTATTGGGACATGTCGCCGGGGCTGGATTTCGAAACCAGGCTGATCGCCAAGAGCAACGCCGCCGATGTATTGGAGGAACAGTTGTCCAAGCGCGGCTATCAATGCGCACCGATCAACCTGGGCTCCAATACCGACCCTTACCAGCCCATCGAACGCGAACAGCGCATCACCCGCCGGATCCTGGAAGTGCTGCTGCGCTACCGTCATCCGGTGACCATCGTGACCAAGGGCTCGCTGATCCTGCGGGACCTGGACCTGCTGACCGAGCTGGCCCGACAACGCCTGGTGGCGGTGATGATCAGCCTCACCACCCTGGACGATGAGCTCAAGCGTATTCTCGAACCGCGCGCGGCGGCACCCAAGGCGCGGCTGCGCGCGATCAAGGTGATGCGCGAGGCAGGCATTCCGGTGGGGGTGCTGTGCGCGCCGATGATTCCGATGATCAACGACAGCGAAATCGAAAGCCTGCTGAACGAAGCCCATGCCGCCGGTGCCCAAAGTGCGTCCTACATCATGTTGCGCCTGCCGCTGGAGGTCGCGCCGCTGTTCGAGGAGTGGTTGCAGGCCCACTACCCGCAGCGCGCCGCCCATGTGCTGAGCCTGGTCCGCCAGAGCCGTGGCGGCGAGCTGTACGACAGCCAGTTCGGCAAACGCATGCGCGGCGAAGGCCCGTTTGCCGACCTGCTGGCCCAGCGCTTCACCAAGGCGATCAAGCGCTTGGGACTTGATCGGCGCGAAGGGTACACTCTCGATTGCGAGGCCTTTTGTCCGCCGGGCCGACAGATGTCGTTGATTTGACTGACGTTGACCTGCAGCATGGGTTGGACAGGATGGCAACTGCACTTTAGGCCATGCCTGTAATCATTGTCCTAGAGCCTTCGATTCAGTTTGAGTTAAGTTTCGAGCGCTACCTTGTTCATCGAGTGACTGACGGGTCGAACCCTTCGACCTGGATGTTTTTAACCAGCCACTGGCGCTATACCCGTCAAAGAGGATGAATCATGAGTGACAAGGATAAACAGCCGTTGGCTGCGTCGGCTTCAGCCCAACCCGAGGCGGAAACCGCCGATGCAGCGCTGCAGCATATTGTTGACGGCTTTTTGCATTTCCATCACGAAGTCTTCCCGCAGCAGGAAGAACTCTTCAAGAAACTCGCCACCGCCCAATCGCCCCGGGCGATGTTCATCACCTGCGCCGATTCGCGCATCGTGCCCGAGCTGATCACCCACAGCTCTCCAGGCGACCTGTTCGTGACCCGCAACGTCGGCAACGTCGTTCCGCCTTATGGACAAATGAACGGCGGCGTTTCCACCGCCATCGAATACGCCGTGCTGGCCCTTGGCGTGCAGCACATCATTGTGTGCGGTCATTCCGATTGCGGCGCCATGCGCGCGGTGCTCAACCCCGACACCCTGGAAAAAATGCCCACGGTCAAAGCCTGGTTGCGCCACGCTGAAGTGGCCAAGACCATGGTCCACGACAATTGCCCGTGCGGCGACGAAAAACAGACCATGCCCATCCTCACCGAAGAAAACGTGATCGCGCAGTTGCAGCATTTGCGAACGCACCCTTCGGTGGCCTCGCGCATGGCCAGCGGCCAGTTGTTCATCCATGGCTGGGTGTACAACATCGAGACCAGCGAGATCAAAGCCTTCGATGCGGATCGGAACTGTTTCCTGCCGCTCGATGGCAGCCATCCGATTCCGGTCGCGACGCCCAAAGCGCGCTTCTAATCGCTCCTAAATAAATCCTTGTGTGGTAAGCCCTGTCTGCTCTTCGAGCGGCCGGGCCTTGCCATGCCTGAAGAAATCTTCGGGAGAGTCGCCATGCGTGCTGCTCAATTAAAAGCTGTTCTGCCACGGGAGCTGCTGGCTTCGGTGGTTGTGTTTCTGGTGGCACTGCCCTTGTGCATGGGCATTGCCATTGCCTCCGGCCTGCCGCCCGCCAAGGGCCTGATAACCGGCATCATCGGTGGTCTGATCGTGGGCTTTCTCGCCGGTTCGAAGTTGCAAGTCAGCGGCCCCGCCGCCGGGTTGGCGGTGCTGGTTTTCGAACTGGTACGCGAGCATGGCGTCAGCATGCTCGGGCCGATCCTGCTGCTGGCCGGCTTCCTGCAATTTCTGGCCGGGCGCTTTCGCCTGGGCTGCTGGTTCCGGGTGACCGCGCCGGCCGTGGTCTACGGCATGTTGGCGGGTATCGGCGTGCTGATCGTGCTGTCCCAGGTCCATGTGATGCTCGACGCGGCGCCCAAGCCGTCCGGGCTGGATAACCTGACGGCGTTCCCTGCCGCAGTTGCCCAGGCGTTGCCGTCGTTCGGCTGGCAGGCCGGCCTGCTGGGCCTGTCGACGATTGCGGTGATGTGGTTGTGGGAAAAGTTTCGCCCGCATAGCCTGCGCTTCATACCCGGGGCGTTGCTCGGCGTCGGCTTGGCCACCGTTGCCAGTCTCTTGCTGGCCTTGCAGGTCAAGCGTGTCGAAGTCCCGGACAACCTCGCCGAAGCCATCGACTGGTTGCGCCCGGCGGACCTGATGAACCTGGCTGATCCAATGTTGCTGGTCGCCGCCTTGACGGTCGCGTTCATCGCCAGCGCCGAAACCCTGCTGTCGGCCGCCGCCGTGGATCGCATGCACAGCGGTGAACGTGCGGACTTCGACCGGGAGCTGTCGGCCCAAGGGATCGGCAACATGCTCTGCGGCTTGCTCGGTGCCTTGCCGATGACCGGGGTGATCGTGCGCAGCTCGGCCAACGTCCAGGCCGGCGCCACCACGCGGATGTCGACGATTTTCCATGGCCTGTGGTTGCTGCTCTTCGTCTTGCTGCTGTCCAGCGTGCTGCAAAGCATTCCGGTGGCGAGCCTGGCGGGGGTGCTGGTCTACACCGGTTTCAAACTGGTGGACCTCAAGGCGTTTCGTGGCCTGGGCCGTTATGGCCGGATGCCGATGTTCACCTATGCCGCGACGGCGTTGGCGATCATCTTCACCGACCTGTTGACCGGCGTGCTGATCGGTTTCGGCCTGACCCTGGCGAAGCTGGCCTGGAAAGCCTCGCGACTGAAAATCAGCCTGGTCGATCTGCCCCAGAACGGTGAAATGGAACTGCGCCTGGTCGGTGCCGCGACCTTCCTCAAAGTGCCGGCGCTGACCCAAGTGCTGGGGACCATCCCCGAGGGCGTGACGGTGCATGTGCCGCTCAACAACCTGAGCTACATCGACCACTCGTGCCTGGAGTTGCTGGAGGAATGGAGCCGGGCGAATGCCAGCAAGGGATCGAAACTGCTGATCGAATCCCGCGGGCTCAAGCGCCGGTTGGAGGGACGGTTGCGAACGACGGCCGGGGTTGGCGCTGCGGCGTCCTGACACCCTGATGAACGAATGTGGGAGCGAGCCTGCTCGCGATGGTGGTGCATCAGACGACATTTGCGTCAGCTGATATACCGCTATCGCGAGCAGGCTCGCTCCCACAGGGGTTTGTGTTGGTACTTAGACGCGTCTTACTACACCCTCGCCGCCGACTTGCTGGCCCCCTGATGAACAAATGTGGGAGCGAGCTTGCTCGCGATAGCGGTGCGTCAGATAGCATTTTCGTTACCTGATACACCGCTATCGCGAGCAAGCTCGCTCCCACAAGGGTTTGGTGCCAATCAGCCAGAATCAAGCCGCCGGCTGATCCAGCTCCAGCCCGACGCCCAAGCGCCGCGACATGCATGGCCAGCGTTTCCAGGCCGCACCGGTGTTCGGGCTGCTGAGTTTCTCGCGGTAGGTTTCTACCGACTCCAAGGCAAACGTCTCTTCGTTGAGCATCTCATCAAAGGCGTGATGCACCACTTCATCGAGCTGGTTGGCAAAGGCTTCGCCGATCAGCTGGTGGGCAATCAGATTGGCGACCGTCATGTCCAGGGGGATCAATGGCTGGCCGAAATGCTTGATGTACAGGTCATTGACCTCTTCGACAAATCGATGCGCCAGGTAGGCTTCGTCCAGCAGGCTGTCGAGCCCGACATGGCCGGCCATGATCGTCGGCGGCTGGAGGAAATACTGCTCGGCGATTTTCAGCACCGGTTTGATCTGCGGCTCGATGCCCGCCTCCCTGGCGACCTCGTTGGCGGCATCCAGCAGGTCGGGGACTTCGTCGATGTAGGCGGCGACAAACCGCGCCAGCACGTCGTTGGCGTTCGCCTCTGGCAATTGGATAGCCCGGTGCAGGTGCGGTAACTGGCTTTCCAACTGACGGGCCAACTGGCCGGTCTCGGCTTCGTGTTGTTGGGCTTTTTGGATCTGCTCGCGCAATGCGGCGGTGTTCATGACAACTCCAGGAAAACAAAGGCAATGAAATAGGGAAGACATAACTTAGCTGGCGAATAAACACGCCTAAGACCTATTTGTCATAACTGCTTCTTCCTTGATGCATCGCTGTTATATCGGTTTGCCATCATCTGGTTTCGCATCCTTCTCCATTCGCGGCCTCCAGCGCAAGTCCCGTCTGTTTCAAACGATTTACGCCATCGCGTTGCGAGGTTGCAGTCGCTGTCTATACTCGGTTTTGAATGGAGTTAGCTGATGAACCCGATGTACGGCAGCAAGGCATGGCGGTTCGAGTTCGTAGTCTGATGTAGCCGCTCTCCTTGCCGCAGGCTTTATGCCTACGGGATAACAAGAACGATAAGGGGAACCCGCAATGACGCGACATCCACATGTTTGGATGGGCCTCCTGTTGTGTTCGATTTTCAGCCAGGCGCAAGCGGCCTGGACTGTGAATATGGCGCCTGGAGCGACACAGATCAGCCACGCAGTATTCGACCTGCACATGACCATCTTCTGGATCTGTGTAGTGATCGGCCTCATCGTCTTCGGCGCCATGTTCTGGTCGATGATGATGCACCGCCGCTCGACCGGCCAGAACGCGGCCCACTTCCACGAAAACACCCGCGTCGAGATCCTCTGGACCATCGTGCCCTTCGTGATCCTGGTGGCCATGGCGATTCCCGCCACCGCCACACTGATCAAAATGTACGACTCCAGCGAGTCGGACATCGATATCCAGGTCACCGGGTATCAATGGAAGTGGCATTACAAATACCTGGGCCAGGACGTCGAGTTCTTCAGCAACCTGGCCACACCCGCCGAACAGATCCATAACCAGAGCGCCAAGGGCGAACATTACCTGCTGGAAGTCGACAAGCCGCTGGTGCTGCCGGTCGACGCCAAGGTGCGCTTTCTGGTGACCTCGGCCGACGTGATCCACTCCTGGTGGGTACCGGCCTTCGCGGTCAAGCGCGACGCGATTCCCGGCTTCGTCAACGAAGCCTGGACCCGGGTCGACAAGCCCGGCCTGTATCGCGGCCAATGCGCCGAGCTGTGCGGCAAGGACCACGGGTTCATGCCGATCGTGGTCGAGGTCAAGAGCAAGCCCGACTACGAAAAATGGCTGGCCGAACGCAAGGCCGAAGCCGCACAGCTCAAGGAGCTGACCAGCAAGGAATGGACCCTCGAAGAACTCAAGGAACGTGGCGACAAGATCTACCACACCACCTGCGTGGCCTGTCACCAGGCAGAAGGCCAGGGCCTGCCGCCGATGTTCCCGGCACTCAAGGGCTCGAAGATTGCCACTGGGCCTAAGGCTGATCACCTGAGCCTGGTCTTCCACGGCAAACCGGGGACCGCCATGGCCGCGTTCGGCAAACAATTGTCGGAAGTCGATATCGCCGCCGTCGTGACCTATGAACGTAACGCCTGGGGCAACAACAAGGGCGACATGGTCACGCCTAAAGAAGTGCTGGAACTCAAACAGGCGGAAAGCAAATGAGCCGGCCTGAAGCGTTTTCCCGCAACCGGTCGGGGCTCACCGCCCCGCGCCGTCCAGCCCATTCGTTCGAAGGAGACAGGACATGAGTGCTGTGATCGATGACCACGGTCATGCCGGCGCCGACCACGCCCACGGCCCCGCCAAGGGCCTGATGCGCTGGGTACTGACCACCAACCACAAGGATATCGGCACGCTGTACCTGTGGTTCGCCTTCTCCATGTTCCTGCTCGGCGGCTCGTTCGCCATGGTGATCCGCGCCGAGTTGTTCCAGCCCGGCCTGCAGATCGTGCAGCCGGAATTCTTCAACCAGATGACCACCATGCATGGCCTGGTGATGGTGTTCGGCGCGGTGATGCCGGCCTTCGTCGGCCTCGCCAACTGGATGATCCCGTTGATGATCGGCGCGCCGGACATGGCCCTGCCGCGCATGAACAACTTCAGCTTCTGGCTGTTACCGGCGGCATTCCTGCTGCTGGTATCCACGCTGTTCACCGCGGGCGGCGGGCCGAACTTCGGTTGGACCTTCTATGCCCCGCTGTCCACCACCTATGCGCCGGAAAGCGTGACGTTCTTCATCTTCGCCATCCACCTGATGGGGATCAGTTCGATAATGGGCGCGATCAACGTGATCGCCACCATCCTCAACCTGCGCGCCCCCGGCATGACGCTGATGAAAATGCCGCTGTTCGTCTGGACCTGGCTGATCACCGCGTTCCTGCTGATCGCGGTGATGCCGGTGCTGGCCGGCTGCGTGACGATGATGCTGATGGACATCCACTTCGGCACCAGCTTCTTCAGTGCCGCCGGCGGTGGTGACCCGGTGCTGTTCCAGCACGTGTTCTGGTTCTTCGGCCACCCCGAGGTGTACATCATGATCCTGCCGGCCTTCGGTGCCGTCAGCTCGATCATCCCGGCGTTTTCGCGCAAGCCGCTGTTCGGCTACACCTCGATGGTCTACGCCACGGCAGCCATTGCGTTCCTGTCGTTCATCGTCTGGGCGCACCACATGTTCGTGGTGGGCATTCCGCTGGTGGGCGAGCTGTTCTTCATGTACGCCACCCTGCTGATCGCCGTGCCCACCGGGGTGAAGGTATTCAACTGGGCCAGCACCATGTGGCAGGGCTCGCTGACCTTCGAGACGCCGATGTTGTTTGCCGTGGCCTTCGTGATCCTGTTCTCCATCGGTGGTTTCTCCGGGCTGATGCTGGCCATCGCCCCGGCGGACTTCCAGTACCAGGACACCTACTTCGTGGTCGCGCATTTCCACTACGTGCTGGTGCCCGGCGCGATCTTCGGGATCTTCGCCTCGGCCTACTACTGGCTGCCGAAATGGACCGGCCACATGTATGACGAAACCCTCGGCAAGCTGCATTTCTGGCTGTCGTTCATCGGGATGAACATGGCGTTCTTCCCGATGCACTTCGTCGGCCTTGCCGGCATGCCCCGGCGGATTCCCGACTACAACCTGCAATTCGCCGACTTCAACATGGTTTCGTCCATCGGCGCGTTCATGTTCGGCACCACGCAGATCTTCTTCCTGTTCATCGTGATCAAGACCATCCGTGGCGGCCCGCCAGCACCGGCCAAGCCGTGGGATGGCGCCGAAGGGCTGGAGTGGAGCGTGCCGTCGCCGGCGCCGTATCACACCTTTACTACGCCGCCGGAAGTGAAATGAACACGGTTGCCCTTGTGGGAGCGAGCCTGCTCGCGATAGACGCGACTCGGTGTGCCAGATGCACCGCTATCGCGAGCAGGCTCGCTCCCACAGGGGTTGCTGGGGAGGTTGGGAACCATGGCTGATTCCATCTCGATGAAGAAACTGGTCACCCGCCTGCTGATCGTGGTGGTGGCGATGTTCGTCTTCGGCTTTGCCCTGGTGCCGATCTACGATGTGATGTGCAAGGCGTTCGGCATCAACGGCAAGACCGCCGGGCAGTACGAGGGCGAGCAGGTGGCCGATGCGTCGCGGCAGGTTCGCGTGCAGTTCCTGTCGACCAATGCGGTGGACATGCCCTGGGATTTCTACCCCAAGGGCGATCAGTTGGTGGTGCAGCCGGGCGCGGTGAACGAGATGGTCTTCGTGGCCCACAACCCCACCGACCGGCCGATGAGCGCCCAGGCCGTGCCCAGCATCGCGCCGAGCACCGCGGCGGCGTATTTCCACAAGACCGAGTGTTTTTGTTTTACCCAGCAAGTGCTGCAACCCGGTGAACGGATCGAAATGCCCATGCGCTTCATCGTCGACCGGGACATGCCCAAGGATGTGAAGCACCTGACGCTGTCCTACACGCTGTTCGATATCACCGCTCGTCATCCACCGGTGGCTCAAAACACTGAACGATAGCGTGCCCGATAAGGAGAACAATAAATGGCAACTCACGAACACTATTACGTTCCGGCCCAGAGCAAATGGCCGATCATCGCCACAGTCGGGATGTTCGTCACGGTGTATGGCCTGGCGACCTGGTTCAACGACCTGAAGGCGGCCCGACCGGAATCCCACGGCCCGCTGATCTTCTTCGTCGGCGGCCTGCTGGTGGCCTACATGCTGTTCGGCTGGTTCGGCGCGGTGGTCAAGGAAAGCCGCGCCGGGCTGTACAGCCCACAGCTCGACCGTTCGTTTCGCTGGGGCATGAGCTGGTTCATCTTTTCCGAGGTGATGTTCTTCATCGCCTTCTTCGGTGCGCTGTTCTACGTGCGCCACATCTCGGCGCCGGCCCTGGGCGGCGAAGGCACCAAGGGCCTGGCCCATATGCTCTGGCCGAACTTCCAGTTCACCTGGCCCTTGCTGAACAACCCCGACCCGAAACTGTTCCCCGCGCCCAAGGAAGTCATCAGCCCCTGGGGTTTGCCACTGCTCAACACCGTGTTGCTGGTCAGCTCCAGCGTCACGGTCACCATCGCCCACCATGCCCTGAAAAAAGGCCACCGTGGCGCGCTGAAACTGTGGCTGGCAATCACCGTGCTACTGGGTTGCGCGTTCCTTGGCTTCCAGGCCGAAGAATACATCCACGCCTACAAGGAACTGGGCCTGACCCTCGGCTCGGGTGTCTACGGCGCGACGTTCTTCATGCTCACCGGTTTCCACGGTGCCCACGTCACCATCGGCACGATCATCCTGTTCGTCATGCTGATGCGCATCATGCGCGGGCACTTCGACAACGAGCATCAGTTCGGCTTCGAGGCGGCGAGCTGGTACTGGCACTTCGTCGATGTGGTGTGGATCGGCTTGTTCATCTTCGTCTACGTGCTCTAGCGCGCCTTACAAGGTGCTTTTTACCAAGGCGCATGGGACACCAACTGGCCGCTGAAGAAGCCCCAGGCGATCAAGCCGACGGTGACAGCGGCCAGGCTGACCCGAACCGCCAGGGCGATCATCAGGCGATTGGAATCGCTCTCGTCCTTGACCAGAAAAAACAGGCCGCTGAACAGGCTGACAATCGTGGCGATCAGCATCAGGACGATGGCTGCTTTAAGCATCAGGGACACTCCGGGGGGACGCGATGCACGTGAGTATAGCTTTCCCGTTCGATGACTTTCGGGCGGCACCATGAAAGGCTTCCGGCCGGGCATCGTGCCGTCACTGGTGGTGGCCATCCTGGTGCCGGTCATGGTGTGCCTGGGCTTCTGGCAATTGAGCCGGGGCGAACAGAAGCGCGTGCTCATGGCGAACTATGCGGAGCGTCGGGTGGCGCCGCCGATGGACAGCGCCGAACTGCAAGAGACGGCGGATCCGGCCTTTCGACCGGTGCTGCTAAACGGTCAGTTCGACGCCGAACACAGCATCCTGCTGGACAACCGCCAGCATGACGGCAAGGTCGGCGTCGAAGTGCTGCAACCCTTTCTCGACCACCGGACCGGGCAGTGGCTGCTGGTCAATCGCGGCTGGCTGCCCTGGCCCGACCGCCGCACCCCGCCGGTCTTCGACACCCCCGAACAACCCGTGAGCTTGCAGGCCTGGGTCTACGTTGCACCGGGCGCCACGTTCCAGCTCCACGCCGACCCGACTGGCGCACCGTGGCCACGCCTGGTCACCGCCATCGAGCCGGCCAAGCTCTGGGCCGAGCTGGATCGCAACGGTTTCGCCTACGAATTACGCCAACAAAGCGGCCCCGGCGCTTATCGCACCGATTGGCCGGTGGTGAGCATGGGCCCGGAAAAACACCTCGGTTATGCCGTGCAGTGGTTCGCCATGGCGGCGGCGCTGTTCGGCCTTTTTCTTTATCTCGGATGGCATAACGCAGGGAGACACCATGGGAAGCGCCATGAATCCAACCAACACGTCTGAGGCACCCTCGGCGCACAGCCGTCGCAAGGGGCGCCTGCAATTGCTGCTGATCGTGCTCGGGGTGATCGGCCCAATGATCCTCGCCACCGGCATGTACAAATTCCAGTTCTGGGTGCCGGACAGCCGCAGCTATCACGGCGAACTGATCGGCACCGGTCAGACCCGCGCCGAGATCGGCGTGCAGGCCGACGAGCAGCGCTGGCAGATCCTCGTCACGGCACCGAAGGAATGCTCGGTGGACTGCCGGCAACTGGTATACCTGGCCCGCCAGGTGCAGATCGGCCTCGGTCGCGACGCTTCCCGCGCCAGCCATGCCCTGGCAATCGCCCGACCACTGGACGCCGAATACGACGCTCAACTGCAGCGCGAATACCCCCAACTGCAACGCTACCCGCTGGACCTGCCGGTCTATCAGAAAGACGTCCAGAACACCGACGGCGCGCAGCTGTGGATCATCGATCCGCACAGCAACCTGGTGCTGCGCTACGACGCCCGGGTCAAGGGCAAGGACCTGCTCAACGACCTGCGGCACCTGCTGAAACTGTCGAACATCGGATGAGGGCATCGACATGGCCAAACCAGGATTTCGCCTTGCGCTGTTTGCCACGCTGCTGGCACTGATCGTCGTATTGCTGGGCGCCTACACCCGCCTGACCCACGCCGGCCTCGGCTGCCCGGACTGGCCCGGCTGCTACGGCTTCATCAGCGTGCCCAAGAGCGAAGCCCAACTGGCCCATGCCGAACTGCATTTTCCCGATACCCCGGTGGAAGCCCACAAGGGCTGGAACGAGATGGTCCATCGCTACTTTGCCGGGACCCTGGGCCTGATGATCGTGGCGTTGGCAGCACGGACCTGGATGAACCGCCACCGCCCGGGCCAGCCGGTGAAGTTGCCGTTGTTCCTGCTGGCCGTGGTCTTCGCCCAAGCGGCATTTGGCATGTGGACCGTGACCCTCAAGCTCTGGCCGCAAGTGGTCACCGGGCATCTGTTGGGCGGCTTCGCCACCTTGAGCCTGTTGTTCCTGCTGACCCTGCGACTGTCCGGCGTATTACCGGCGCTGACCGTGCCCAAGCGCCTGCAACATTGGGCCACCGCCGGGTTGCTGCTGGTGATCGGCCAGATCGCCCTCGGTGGCTGGGTCAGTTCCAATTACGCTGCGGTGGCCTGCATCGACTTCCCGACCTGTCACGGCCAATGGCTGCCCCCGGCGGACTTCGCCAATGGCTTCCACCTGACCCAACACATCGGCCCGAACTACCTGGGCGGCCAGCTCGACAGCGACGCCCGCACCGCCATTCACCTGACCCACCGGATCGGCGCGTTGCTGGTGACCCTGGTGCTGCTGGGCCTGGCCTGGCAGTTGAAAGCGGTGGGCATGACCCGCCTGGCCGGCCTGTTGCTGGCGGCACTGGCGGCGCAAATCACCCTGGGCATCAGCAACGTGCTGTTTCACCTGCCGCTGCCCGTGGCCGTCGCTCACAACGCCGGGGGCGCAGCGCTGTTGCTGACCTTGGTGCTGGTCAATTATCACGCCCGCACCAGCCTGGTCCGGGTCAAGCATCAAGTCCCGCTGCGCTGGCGGTTCACCCCGCATAAACACGGCGCCAGCCCCATCACAATAAAAGGAGAGATGCCATGGCAACCCTGACCGGTGCACGTCACAGCCAGGCGATCTGGCGCGACTATCTGGAGCTGACCAAGCCGAAAGTGGTGGTGCTGATGCTGATCACCTCGCTGGTCGGCATGTTCCTCGCCACCCGCGCCGGCGTGCCGTGGACGGTGCTGGTGTTCGGCAACCTGGGCATTGCCTTGTGTGCCGGCGGCGCGGCGGCGGTGAACCACGTGGTGGACCGGCGCATCGACGCCGTCATGGCCCGCACCCACAAACGCCCCTTGGCCGAAGGCCGCGTCTCCCCGGCCGCCGCACTGACCTTCGCCCTGGCCCTGGCGGTGATCGGCCAGGCGCTGCTCCTAGCGTTCACCAACCCACTGACAGCCTGGCTGACCTTGGCCTCACTGCTGGGCTATGCGGTGATCTACACCGGTTTCCTCAAACGAGCGACGCCGCAGAACATCGTCATCGGCGGCCTGGCCGGCGCTGCACCACCGCTGCTGGGTTGGGTCGCCGCCACCGGCCACGTCAGCGCCGAACCGCTGTTGCTGGTGCTGATCATCTTCGCCTGGACCCCGCCGCACTTCTGGGCCCTGGCCATCCACCGCAAGGAGGAATACGCCAAGGCCGACATCCCGATGCTGCCGGTGACCCATGGCGAGCACTACACCAAGATCCATATCCTGCTCTACACCCTGGTGCTGCTGGCGGTGAGCCTGATGCCCTTCGTGATCAAGATGAGTGGGCTGCTCTACCTGGTGTGCGCCCTCGCGCTCGGCGCGCGCTTTCTGCAATGGGCCGTGGTGTTGTACCGTGGCAGTCGGCCGCACGCGGCGATCAACACGTTCAAGTACTCTATCTACTACTTGTTCCTGCTGTTCATTGCCCTGCTTGTAGACCATTACTTACTGTTGAGCCTATGACCCGAACCCAGAAAACCGTCTTCATTCTCGCGGCCGTGATCGCGTTGATCCTCGGCCTGACCATCAACAAGGTGCTGTCCGGCAAAGGCCAGGGCGACCCGACGGGCCTGATCGACGCCGGCATCATCCTCCTGCCCCAGGCCCGCACCCTGCCAGACGTGAAAATGACCGACCAGGACGGCCAGTCCGTGGCCGTGAATGAATTGAAAGGCAAATGGAGCCTGCTGTTCTTCGGCTATACCTTCTGCCCAGACATCTGCCCCACCACCCTCGCCCAACTGCGCCAGATCAAAAGCGAACTGCCGCCAGCGGCTATGGATAAGTTGCAGATCGTGCTGGTGAGCGTCGACCCGAACCGCGACACGCCCAAGCAGCTCAAGCAGTATCTGGGCTACTTCGATCCACAGTTCAAAGGCTTTACCGCTTCGTCGGTTGAAGACCTGCAAAAACTCGCCAACGCCGTCAGCATCCCCTTCATCCCGGCCGACACCAGCAAACCCAACTACACCGTCGACCACAGCGGCAACCTCGCCGTCATCGGCCCGGACGGCAGCCAACGCGGCTTCATCCGTGCGCCGCTGAACAACCAGAAACTGGTCGCGCAGCTACCGGAAATGCTGAAGCGCAAATAGCACGCCCAGGCCATGCCGCCCAGGTAAGCCATGCCAATTCATCATGGCTTACCAATTCATGTGGCTAGCGATTCCCTGTGGCGAGGGGATTTATCCCCGCTGGGCTGCGCAGCAGCCCCTTTCCAAACCCAATGCAATCAACATGACACAACGCGACGGCTAGGTTCAGGGCGGGCTCTTCCTGCCCCCGCCCCCTGTGGGAGCGAGCCTGCTCGCGATGAAATCACCCCAGCCCCAAAGCCAAACAAGCCCCCCGCATCACCAAAAATCCCCTCTCCTACAGCCCCCACCTACACCCCTCCCCCAAGCCACGCATCCTTGCGCCTTTGCCTACAACTACGCCAGAATCCGCCCGCTTGTGCGCCTTGTCCCTGGGCTCTATTGTCTTTCCTGCCACTGCCCATCAGTGGTCGGGTTTAGTAGCCCGGATGACATCCCGGTTGCATGAGTCTCATCAGTTAGGCATTTGCCTGCACTCGATGGTGGCTGTGCGCATGGCGCCTTCGGGCGCGCCGGTTTGGGTATGTCACCGGTCTACTAACCTGCGCACAGCCGCCACCCCTTTGTTTAGTAGCGAGATGGTTGCGGCCCTACTAGAGGAAGACATACCCATGTTCAAAATAACTCCGAACCCACCAGAAGCAGACTCCACCTCCCCCTACACCGCCGGCATCAACGCCAAGAAGCTCGACGAAGCCGCCACGCGCGCGCTGGATTTTTATCTGAAACCGAAACCGGCGAAGGCGGAAGAGGAACCCAAACCGGGGCAGATATTTACGGTTGTGAAAGACCTTGATGATGAATGCTTGCTTGCCAACCTCACCGAAACCTTGGCTTCGGCGGATGCCATGGTTAGTGACCTCGCCTTCGAACTGGAAGGGTCACGGCGTCATGTGGCGCTGGGGATTCAGCAGTTGATTGAGTTGAGTTCGTTGTTGGCGAATCGGGTGTTGGATAATGTGGAGCCGGGGCGGTAGGTAGACGGATCCCAATGGCAAAACCCGGCGCGTTGCGCCGGGTTTTGGTGCGTTCATCTATAGATGTGGATGAACTATCTCTAAATAAGAAATTTTCCAACAGCAACCGTTCCTCACCTCCCACACAGCCCTTTCAACAAAAGCTGCGACGACCAATGGCGGACGCTCGAAGCGTTCTATGACAAAAGGCTAGGAAAAGAAAAATGCCTGTTCTTCTATTTTTTCGAATAGATCATCAGGAACTATGTGGCAGTTTTGGCGCTCCCGGATCAATGCTCTCTCAAATGAGTTGCCAATTTCAGGATCGTCGTCATCACCGAACGCCCTCCAAGCTTCTCCGTAATATTGTTTGAAAACCAACATTGAGAAGGCTAGAGGGGTAAGAGTTCTCTTTAGTGGCCAGCGATTTTCAGAATGGAATCCAATATGAAAATGTGAGCACGGATGAAAAAAACGCTTGCGTTGATCAGGAGCGTTCTCGTATCTCCACATAGGCTTTCCGTTCAAGCTCTTCTTGCTGTCTAGGAGGCTAAGATACTGCTCATGGGAAATAAACTCGTTTTCAAAAAGCTCAGTGAGCTTTTTGAAAGACGTGGTGTCTGATTCTTTTCCTGAAATAAAAGGATTGGGATAATAGGCGTAGCGCACGTAACCGTCACGCTCCATGCTGAATTGAAAGTATGAATAGTCAGACAAAATAATATTGTGATGGGATAAGTTCATCGCTACGAGATAGACGTCGATGTACGTGCAATCTGCCGAAAGAATCGCGTCTCGAAATTCAGCATTTAGTGGTAGTAGGTTTGGATTGCTAAATGCTGCAGCCAGTCCAAGCTTATCCGCTAAACTCCAACTTTTGTGGATTCCTGACTGAATATCCTGTCTATTCATCATCGTAGTCCAAGTCGGCATCTTCTTCAGACAATCCTTCACGACGAAGACTTTCTAAATACTCAGCTCTTAGTTTTTTGGCTTTGATAGAGCGCTGACCGAGATCTCGCTGGATCATATCGAGCTTGGAAAGATCAGGCATAGTGAAACGTAAAGCAGGGAAGTTTTTCTCTGCTTCATGCATCTCATGAATAATTTTACTGGTAGACCCTTGCATTCCAGAGACACGAAGCCACGCTTTCGTACGTGTAAGTGCTGTAAATAACTTGTTACGATCTCCTCGCGTTTTGAGTGAGATGGCGTCGACGCCAATAACGAATACTACAGCTGCCTCATTGCCTTTGGCACGATAAATTGTGGAGAGAGTAACCTTATTGGGTATAGTAAAGGGTGGGTCCGAATATGGATCTGCGTGAATATTATTCGACGCGATCCCAAGGTGCGCCAGCTTCGAAGACAGTTCCTTAAAGTAGCCCTTCATATGACGATCATCCAGAGCAACAATCATAATATCCTCCGGATTTAAGCCTTGCTCTAAAAAATCAGATATCGAGGTTACGACCCAGTCTGTTTCATCATCCATTGACTGGGCATTGTACTGCTTTATCAGCTCGGGTAGTTTTTCTCCGCTCAATGTAACTGGGCTGTTTTCAGCAGGGCGCACCACTTCTACTTTAGCGTTGGCATCATAGTTAGGAGAAGTTACTTCGTAGCCGACGTCTTTCCAATGGTCAGCACTTTCAAGTAATTGTACGATGTTAGAATAGATTCCAAATCCAAGCGCGTGAGCAGTGACGAGGACCTCTCTCTGGTTGCGATAGCATTTGCTAAGTACAGTGTCGTTAGTAAATTTAAACGGTAGGCCTATTGCTGCCCGCTCAAGTGATATGCGCGGCTCACCATCTTGATCTATCCCAAACAATTCAACGGCACTTCGCATTCTCACCTTCATGATGTTTTGAAGGTCGTCGTACGCCCAAACAATATTTTTTCTGTCTCGATGGCCTTTCGCAAGCCGAAAACCTAACTCATAAAATGCAGCGGGAAAGTCTTGCCCTTCATCGATGAGAATATGGTCATAGTACTCTTCGATATTACTTTTCTGCATCAGGTCTTGGCATGCAAATTCAAATGGGTCAATACCACCAGGTGCCCCCGAGCGGGCGGTACCAAAGGTAAGAGGTGTTCTCCCTGCGCGTAAGCAAGCGTCGGAATAGGCACCGCTGGTATTTGAACCACCCCAACCATGCAATATGTGGATGTTGTTCCAGTCTGGGTCAACTTCTTTATAGTGCCTATAAAACTTGGTAACCAAATTTTTTATGGAAGATTTCAAGCTCTTTGTATAAAAAGTCAGGAGAATTTTGTCATTTGGTCTGTTCATATGAAGGTGTGCGGCCTTCATCGCCAAAATGATAGTTTTCCCGGAGCCGGCAAGTCCTCGTATCCGTTGAGGACCATTAATAGTTATCAAGGCCGCAGAGCGCTGCTTTTGGTCAAAGTTTGCGATTTCAGATTCAAGTTCAGCTAATGCACTGGCCGCACGCTGGAGCTCTGGGTTTTCTACTAAGCGCTTGTTTGATCGGGTGAGAGCTTTAGCACCTTCAATTACTGAGCGGGCTTCGTCATATGCATCTGTATCTAAAAGCTCTCCTTCAAGATTCTGAATTAGGTCTGTCAGCGACTCCATTGAAGAGACAATTTCAGAGTCGCTAGAATCAAAAATCCTATTTGCTAATTTACTGTCGCAAAATATTATTGGCGTGACATTCAGTGAAAGCTGTGAACGCGACTTTCTTAATACCTTACTCTTTAATAGCCGTCCTATTAGGATGCTACAAAATTGATTAAGCGAATCATCTACAGCTAATAGGCTGCTGGTGCTATCACGATCGGCCTGGATTGCAGTAATCACCTGGATGGCAAGAATCCCGCAACTGCGGCTAAGTACCAAAATGTCTGGCTTATGATCTACGCCGTCATAGTCTGAATAAACAGGAAAATCATAGTAGAGCGCCGAAGGTGAGGAGTTTATAGCGCTTTCAGAATTTTTTAGCGATTCAATAAGATCTCTGCCAAGGGGATCGTCTTGCAGTCTTTCTGTCGTGACTAGGATATCTACTGCCATGCCAGATGGTCCTTTGGATAGAAAAAGGGACAGAATTATTTCAGATAGTAAATCGGGTCCTTTCACCCATCATCGGAAAAAAGGGGTAATACCTCTGCTGTATCCATTACGTACACCAGAAGAAAAGAAGCCACCGCATTCAGACTTACGTGCGCAGCCATCACACTCTGGCACGTACTCATTCTTCCAATCGCTGATGGATTTTCGGTAGTAGGGGAGCACGTCGTCGTTCACCAGGCACAACTGGTGGTTATAGACAGACACGTTCATTCGATAAGCAGCCAAAATACCTACAGCTTCGCTCAGAACGTCTCGGTAGTCTGCGGGGTCGATCCACAAGGCTTCCAGATTGGCCCGCGTGAAGCCAATCATTTCCAATCCCATCAGCGTCACGTGATCAACGAAGAGTAGGTTCCGTGCGATATACTCGCACAGTTGCGGCAGGCGGCTGATCGACTGCTTGTGCAGAACGATCCGAATTTCAACCTTCTGGTTCAGACGCTTGAGATTGAGTATCCCCTGGACCGTCTCGTGAAATGCTCCAGGCGCCTGCACGATGTAGTCATGCAAGTTTGGATCATCAGAGTAAAGCGGGATCCCGATCATGATGTCGGGATGATCGATCTCTGCGTACTGGCGAGCAAACGACTCATCGGCAAACGTGCGCCCGTTTGAGAGTACGTGCACGACAGTTCTGGGGAGGTAGGACTTCATCATCCGAATGAGATTGATGAATCGAGCCCCAGCCAGAGTTGGTTCTCCACCTGAGAACCCTACCTCGGGTGTTTCCCTCGGGATCAGGGGAATGAGTGCTTCGAGCTCATCGAGGATCCAGCTGTCGTCAACGTTCTTGGGTGGTTGAGAACACATCAGGCAGTAGTGGTTGCACTGCTCGGTCACCAGCAGCGAGTTGTGTCCGGAATTAGCCCTGAAGAGCACCCGAATCGCCTGCCCATCTAAGCGGATAATGTCGTCGTGCCCGAGATAGTGATAGTCGTTGGGCAGTAAGGTAAATGAGCTCTTCCCCTCCAGTTCTTCCACACGCCGTTCAAGAGCCTCGGGAATCAAATAATGTAGGTAGCCTTCAGGCAATTCCTGTTCAGAAACCAAGAACGCTCGCGTCGCCCGCAGCACCATTGGGAACGCCGGATTGGTGCTGACCTGCAGTAACAATGGACGATCCCGGACTTCGACCAGTTGGATTCGCCCGACCTTCCCAGCGAGTTTCAGCATGCGTTAGCCCATTGCATGAAGAGGCGGCGAGTAGAGGCGTCTGAGTTCATCAGGCCGATAAGGTGTTTGAAGATCGACATGTTCCGCTTGCAGAACGAGGACTCAGCCTTTCTACCTAGAACGTCCTTGAATATGGCGTGATGGAACACCGGTTCGGCGCCGCAGTAGGATTCAAAAGCGCAGTCGGAACACATTGGCGCGCTCAGAGTGAACGACTGTTCCAAGGCATCAAGCAGTACATCGGAAAGAATGATGTCTTCGTAGCTGTCAGTCAGGATATCGCCCAATCGGAACGTCTGATCCCCCATCTCTGCAAGCATTCGACTCTCGTCAGAGGCATAGACTGAACCGTCATAGTTGAAGACGATCGCGGCGATACCGGCGCCTGCGGGATTCATCAGGTCGACGTAACCCGGGTCATTGCTGGTAAGCATCTTCTTGAGAATCAGGGATGCATAGTGCTCAACGAAAGGGACGCCAGCCTTGTTCAGTTCAAGGATATAGGCGAGGCCTTCCTTGTAGAACTCCAGCCAGCGCTCCGTATCGTAGGTCATGAATTTGCGTGTTTTTATGGCGAAGCCATACGGAGAAAGCGCCCGCAGGAATATACCGTTGAAACCCAGTCGAACGTATTCGTCGATGATCTCTCTGACACGAGGCAGGCTCTTGTCAGTGGTTGTCATCAGAGCGCTAACTCTGTCCACGCCTAGGACATTGCGAGCCTTGGCCAAGCCTGCTTCAAAGCGTTCGAAACTATCACGACCTACGCGTGGCCGATTTGCATTATGCAGGTCTGCTGGGCCATCGAGTGACGTCGAAAGAATAATGTCGTGCTCGTGGCAGAACGCGAGGACGTCGTCGGTGAGCAGCGACAACGTGGTAGCAATGACGAACTCAAGATCACGCTTTTCCTCCAGGCTCCGTCGCTTTGCAGCCTCTACTACGTAGCGCACCATTTCGAAATTCAAAAGTGGTTCGCCGCCCTGGAACTCGATCTTGATCGCAGGATTGGGAGATCGGAAGACGAAATCCAAAGCCTTGTCCGCCATATCGGGCGTCATGTCGAAGGAAGTTTCGCCATCCATTTGCCGCGAAACCTGACAATAGGGGCAGCTGTGGTCACAGCGCAGTGTCACCACAAAGATGTGCAAGCTGGTGAACCCTGTCAGTCGCGAGAGTCTCGTACGCAGTTTCAATGCGAGCAGATCAAGGGGCGCCTGCTCGTCGGCATAGCGAATGAAATGCTTGGCGCGCAGCGATGCGAAAAGTGGATGCTCCGTTGCAAGATCTTTGGCGAGGAGAACGTGCAACTCTGGCTTTGCCACCTCCAGGTACTCGCCGGTCATGTTGGTAATGACGTAGTTATCACCTTCAAGACGGTCGAACTTGAACGGCAGCAGTTCGTATTTGGCGCTCCGGATATAGGCATCCAGCCCCTGAAATTTACTCACTTGGGTTCAGCCTGGCGTTGGAGAAGGCCAGCCCTATTATGAGGTTGCGGATAGGGGCGGTTTCAGCCTGAAGTTGCGCACGCAACTGATAGTCGAGCACGTCCTTTCGGAACTCTTCAACGGCACGCTCAAAGGCTTCCTGCTCAGTTGTGATATTGCCAACCAGCGTGCAGAGAATGTTATCGCCGTCGACTTTCAAGTCGAGTGTGAAGGCGTGCATAGCACGGTATGCCGCCTTCTGTATTGCTTCGGCTCCGTACAGCTGACGGTCGAAGGTCAGCTCCGCGAGGCCGGCCATCAGCGGCTCGAATAATGCGAGCTGTGAGAACTGTGGGACGCGTGTGAGCTATGCGAATAGTGGGCAGCGACCATCTGGCCGTCTTCACCACGCTTTAGGATAAAACTGAAGAGGTTATCGCCTTGGCGACCGGTGACCATCTGCTCGCCAACATTGACGATTGGCAGTGCCGCGACTTGGTTCTCAAGGGCGGTGCTTTCATCTGCTTTATCGGTGCTGGTCATCGCAACGGAGGCCGATGCTTGGTTGGCGGTTACGGCGGCAGTCAGAGTGGCAAGGGGCAGCAGGAAATCGCGCTTTTTCATTTCAACGTCCCTGTTAATAGTGCGGTTATCCAGCACTATATAGGCGTTTCGATTTGAGGCAAAGTGCCATTAATCGACTTTGGCGCCCACATCTCCAAAAAACCTCATCCCACAGCTATGAATCCCCCACAGAGGAAAAGGGGGACAAATTCACTTTCTCTCTGACGTAGCGGCATCAGGCCCATCATCCACCAGCGCTGTGGACCGGTCGATCTCAACCGGCCCGTGACCCCACTATTCTCCCTTCTAATCGATTGATTAACTCAAAGACTCCGCAACCGGCGTAGTCCCCCGCCCAATCAACCGCCCCAGCACTCCACTCTCATCAAACAGCGCCCCTTTCGCCGCCGCCGCATCAGAATCTGCCAACAACGCCGCCAACCCCGCTGGCAACCCGACACTGATCAACACCGCCTCAAACTCAGCCTGCGGCAGGTTCTGATAAACCACCGGCTTACCGGTTTTCTCGCTGATCAACGAAGCCAGTTCGGTCAACGTGTAACTGCTATCCCCCGCCAGTTCATAGACCTTGCCCGCCTGCCCCTCAGTGGTCAGCACCACCGCCGCGGCTTGCGCGTAGTCGGCACGGGGCGCAGAGCTAATTCGCCCCTCGCCGGCGCTGCCGAGCAGGACGCCGTGTTCCACAGCACTCGGTACGTTCGCCAGGTAGTTCTCGCTGTACCAGCCATTGCGCAGCAATACGTGCGGCATACCCGACGCCTTCAAGGCCTCTTCGGTATCGCGATGTTCGGCGGCCAAGCCCAAGGTGGAGGTATCGGCGTGCAGGACGCTGGTGTAGGCCAGGAGCGTGACACCAGCGGCCTTGGCGGCATCGATCACGGCGCGGTGTTGAGCAGCCCGGTTGCCCAGTTCGTTGGAGGAGATCAACAGCAGTTTATCGACGCCTTGGAGCGCGGCAGCCAGTGTGGCCGGTTGGTTGTAGTCGGCGGTGCGTACCACCACGCCCCGTGCGGCCAGGTCCTGGACTTTGCCGGGGTCTCTGACCAGGGCGATGACTTGCTCGGCTGGCACGCCTTCAAGCAGGGACTGGATAACGAGACGGCCCAGTTGGCCGGAGGCTCCGGTGATGGCGATCATGACAAATACCTTGATGGGGAAAGGACGAAAAGTCATCCTAGAGACCAAGGTAACTTTTTGTAAGTACGTACATAAAGGTAAGTATCGTGGACACACCCACCGGAAATTCCGAACCGTTTACCGCCGCTGTTCGACGCGGCGATGTACTGAGCGCCGACTGCCCTTCTCGTGAAGTCCTCAAGCACATGACCAGCCGCTGGGGCGTGCTGGTGCTGGTCATGCTGCTGGGCGGCATGCACCGCTTCAGCGAGCTGCGCCGCAAGATTGGCGGGGTCAGTGAGAAGATGCTGTCGCAGACGTTGCAGGGGCTTGAATCGGACGGGTTGATCAACCGCAAATCGTTACCCGTGGTGCCGCCGCATGTGGAGTACAGCCTGACGCCTTTGGGTCGTGAGGCGGCCGAGCACCTTGAGGTTATGGTCAATTGGATTGAGGAGAAGATTCCGGAAATTGTGTCGTGGCGGGAGAGTCGGTTGGAGGGTGAGGCGGAAGAGTGATTGGGCGTGCTCGGCGGGCACTCCGCTTACCTGTAGGCCAGATGCCTGTCGATCAACCTCGCCACCTCATCTGCATGCGTAGAACCCAGACTGTGATCAGCGCCAGGAAAAACATGCAGCTCCGCTTGGGGTAACAGCTGAGCAAGACGCTGGCCGACGCGAACAGGGCTGATCAGATCCGCATCACCCCAGAGGAGCAACACCGGCATACGCAACTCAGCCAACCGCAACGTGAGATCAGTGCGATCGTCGAGAAACCATCTCGGCAGCGTCGGGTTGGCGGCAGCAAAGTCCGGGCGCCAGTCCTGTGCGTCCAGATCAGACATATCCACCCCGCCAGAGGTGACAGTCAGCACCAGGTGCGTGATCAGCTCAGGGCGTTCAAGCGCAGCAAGCACCGCGACGATACCGCCCATGGATTGGGCCACCAGTGCAGTGGGCCGGTCGATCTCGGCCAGCACGCGAGCCGCCAGATTCTCCATGCCGGTTATGCCAGGCACGGGCGGTGTGTCTCCGAAGCCGGGCCAGCCGATATGGAGCTTCTGCGCCGGGTTGGCCAGGCGCTCGGCAACCGGGTGCCAGAACTGGGTGTTGCCTGAGGCGCCGGGAAGGAAGAGGAGTTTGGCGGGGGGCGGGGTCACAGGTTCGGTCCATGAAGGTGGGATTGAATGAGTCGGTGATCCCTTCGCAGAAGGTCCGTTGGTAGAGAGGGACCAGTCCGCGGTGATAACCTGCGAGTTCTTCTATAAATGACACTGGATACAGGTATGGAAAGCGGTTTGAGGACGCTCGGAACTAGCCTCGCCAACAGGATAGTGATCCCCGCCGCCTGGTTATCTGGCCTTACCACGATAGCACTCGTGTGGGGCGTGATTGCGTATTGGCCCGAAAAGCTTACCGCCGAAGCACGCCAGCTCTTCCTGACTTCTGTTTCTATTCTTTGCCTCTCCCTATGGCACTTGATACGGCGCAAGAGACGAGCAAAGGCACTCGTAGCCTCCATCAACCTGAAAGAAGGTCTGAGCCTGGACGATACTCAGCTGCTCGGCTATCCACGCCCCCTATTTTTTGTCTTTGACCTCTCCAACCAGAAACTCGCTCAATGCCAAAGCGCCACCGGCGATTATCAAATTCAAGACTTCACGTGGGTCACCGGCTGGCACTTTGAGTGGCGACGGGTTGATAGCAGGGTGTCGGGCGGGGTTCTTCGAATAGTCGATGGGGCAGGCAAGAGCCTTCCCGCCGACGAGATTCGGCGTAATTTCATAGGGTTCGCACTGGTTTTGACGGTTGCCGATACAAGTCATCCTCCCTTCCGTTTCCCAATGAACCGGAGCGCAGCTGAAAGGTGGTGTGCCCGGTGCGATGTACTTTTTAAGGGCTGAACACGAAGCATCGCACCAGAAGATAATTATCTTTAGAGCTCGCGGTAGCGCTGATGCTGACGGGCCTGGCTCCTACAAGCTACGCATCCCTGCGCCTTGGCCTACAACTAAACCCGAATCCGTCGGCTTGGCTGCCTTGCCCTAGGGCTCTATCGTCTCCTCATCACTGGCCGAGCCAGTATCGGTGACACTCAGACACAGGTAGGCCTTCAGGAAGCACACTGCCAACCTGCGGCCTTTATACCTGTCGTAAAAGGAGGTTTACATCGCCATGGACATCCACGAAATCAAGCAACGCCTGGCCCGCCCCGCCGTGAAGTTGGTTGCCGGCGGCTTTCGTCCTGCCGGCACCGATGAAGAAAGCTGGCTGGGCAAGGTCTTCCTATTCCGGCCTGATGAAGGTGTACCCACCAATCAGGCGGGGCAACCGTTGCTCCCCTATGCGCAGTTTTACCTGCCCGCCCTGCCCATCAACAGCCCGTTACTGGCGGGGGTTCGTGTGCTGACGGTGTTCATTTCAAACCCGTTTCCCGAGCACTTGGAGCCGATGGGGAATAATTGGATCATCCGTGAATATGGGCCGGATGATGTGTTGGTGCGTAAGTCTCTGCCGGTGGCAGGTGCATTCCTCAAACCCTTCCCACTGACAGCGCAAGCGGTGCCGGAGGACTTTCCACTATGGGATGGCGGTGGTGTCCCGGAGGACCTTGAGCAAGCAATCCTCACGCTGGAACGCGCGGGCGAGATACAGAGCTATTACGACCTGGTCACCCACACCTACGAACACAAGTTCGGCGGCTATCCCTCTTTCTGTCAGTCGGGTGTCGATCCGGGTGAAGGCTTCGAGTTTGTGTTCCAGATCTCATCGGACGCGAAGATCAATCTGAACGTGGTCGACAGTGGGAGCCTGATGTTCTGGAAGCACAACGAAACTGGGGAGTGGGCGCTTTACTATGATTTTTACTGATGTTTTGCCATCTTCTTTCCTTCAGCAATCCTCTTCAAACCGCCGCCGCCTCATGAACAATCCCATCCCAATCGCCACGGCAAAAGCCGCCAACAACCCTAGATCAAACCCTAACAAGCGACTCTGACCTGCCACAACGCAGCCAACCGCACCCGCCGCCACCAACGCCACCCCCAGCCACTTGCGCAGCAGATACGGCTTGAGAAACCGATCGAGCAGAAAGGACACCACCAAGGCAATGACCAATTGAGTAATGTCGGACATGTACGTCTCCAGTCAGGTCTTGATGATTAACGTCGAGAGGGTGCGTTGCGGGCCGATACCGCCGTTGACCTGTGCCTCGATGCTGACCAGTACATCGCCCGCATGGTAGGTGGGTAGGACTTCATTGACATACCTGCGCACACCGGCCCCTACAGTTGCCGCCACGGAGGATGGGGCCACAGCCTTGGCGGCGGCAGCGAAGGCAGTGGTGGCAAGGTTGGCGATCGTGGTGCGTTGGGCATTGAGGGCATCGCCCTGTTGCTGGGTCAGCGGCTTGGAGATGCCGATCATCATCACGCACGGCAGGCTCTTGGCCTGCATCTTGTCGTACACCTCGACGACCTTGCTGTTGACCTCATAGTGGGCGCTTTTCGCCTCGCCAAAATGCAGCTCGCGCAGGCGTCCGCGTTCGCTGTCGGTGAGGGTGATCTGCGGGACGTTGAAGACGATCCCGTGATTGCCCATGTATTGGAAAGTCCCTTCGAACTTCATCGCTCGTATCCTTTCGAGCTAAAGGTGGCGATTCTCTACAACGAGCGTATTGGATTCAAATCATTTCACCTTGTTGGGAACACGAATGTGCCAGTGGCAGGTCTTGTGCGTTGGAGATTGATCGATGATCTGACTGAAGCCGACGATGAATGCCCTTCAGCCAAGCAGTCAACACTCTGCTCCGCCGGAATGTGGCTGCTACGCTCAGAGAGCGGCTAAAAGCAGTGCCGTCTCCTGGACTCCCACTGCCGCCGTGCTCGGAACTCTCCCCCATGAAACCACTGTATTTAGCCTTATCGCTTTGCTGTCTCTCCCACCCAGCTCTGGCTGAAACCCTCACCTTCGCAACATGGAACCTGGAATGGCAGCGGTCGGCACCGCTCAGCCAGCGTCAGTTCGATGAGTGCAGCAAAATCAAGGTCGCTGATCGCGAGCGACTTGAAGAAACACACCCCTACCGATGGGAATGCAAATCGCCTGCGCAGATAGCGGATATGAAGGCCGTGGCGGCAAAGCTGAATGCTGACGTGATTGCTGTGCAGGAGGCCGAGAGTCCTGAGGCGCTTCAGCAGATCTGGCCGAAGGATCAGTACGATTTCTACGTGAACATGCAGAGCCCCTGGATACAGCGCACGGGGTTTGTTGTCCGCAGGTCCAGTGGGCTGGAGGTCGGGATGCTCGGCGATATTCGTCCACTTGGAGACGCCTTCAAGAGTCATGCTCGCCATGGCGCGGAATTACCCGTGACGATCAAGGGCATGACCCTGAAGCTTCTATCGGTACATCTCAAAAGCGGATGTTTTGACCGTGCGTTGAACAGCGGGTATGCGACCGAGCGCGATAAAGCCAACGGGGTCATCACGTGCGACGTGCTTAGAAAGCAAGCACCTGCCCTGGAGAGCTGGCTCGATAACGCAATCCAGTCTGGCGCTTCCGCAATGATTATTGGCGATTTCAATCGTCGATTTGACGTTGCGGTTGAACACGAAACAGCCCCTGAAGTGAGTCTGTATGCGGAGCTTTCAGATGGCGAGCCGGCTGCTGCCAGGTTGTTTCGCCCAACCAAGGGTTTTGAGGCGCTACCCGAATGCCGGGGCGGAGGCTCTAAATGGTTGATTGATCATGCGTTGATGAGCAATGAACTGAGAAAACACTATGTCGCAGGTTCGCTATTAGAAATTCCTGTACCCATGAAAGGCTCCGACCATTGTCCGGTTGCTTTCAAGATGAAATTTTAAATAGCCGGTGACCCGTCGGATATCCTATACAGATCGTTCCCACGCCCTGCGTGGGAATGACCTCTACGCACGTTCTGCATTCGGCTCTTGAGGGGACGCAGAGCGTCCCTGGCTGCATTCCCACGCGGAGCGTGGGAACGATCAGTGGGCTACCAGCTATCGCGATAATCGAAGGCGCTTTGATAGTCGTAGATGGCGATAAGAAACTTAACGTCCTTGTGGACTTATCAAATGCGCAAATTTAAAAATCATGGCTCTATCTTTCGCTTTGGAATGGCCGAGCTTCGTATCAGCGAGATTAGCCCGCCCTGGTTCCGATGAAATACTCCAACCCCTCGGGAAATTCGACTTCCAAGAGCTTCGATATTTCCTTTATTTGGTTCTCCGTCAGCTCGAGTTCGCCAGGTTCGATCTCCTCTAAAGTCTTTGCTTCCGTCAATTGAGCAAGCGCCTGCATTGAGTACTCATCTTTAATTGTTCTTTGAAACTGTAATGAGTCATCTTTTTTTTCATCAGGGTAGAACCCTGTTATTGATAGGTAGCGCATTATTCGTTCCTGATTATCTGGGTGTTTTTCTGCCGGATTTAGCAGGCTTGGTTTGTTTGCCTGTTATATGGTCGAACTCACCAAGATGATTACCTAGCTTGTCATACTTTTCTACCGCGGCGCTTTTCGAGTCCCACTCGTAAATTCGCCCTTTTTTATCCATCCAACGAGCCCTGCGTTTTCCTCCTCCTTGGACCGATGACTTAGATTTCACACTGATAGCGTCTGGGAATGCGGGCAGTAGTTCGGGCGCATCGTGATACTGATGATCTCCAGGCAAACTCACCACAACATAAACCGGCCGAACCCCCGAATCCGCCGGAAACACCAGAATGAAATCCTTGTACTCCGGCGGATAGATCGGATCGACGATGATGCTGTCGGCCATGGGCGTCGGCGGATAGATCCAGATGGAAGGTGCCTGCGGTGCCGCTTCCAGGGCGGGAATACCCAAGGCGTCGGACGGATCGATAGCCGGGGTCCAGATCAGCTCGATACCCTCGCCCAGGTCAGCGACAAACCGCTCGGCGCGAGGTGTGAAGTGAACGACATCGACCATTTCCCAATCGCGGTTCTGGCCGGTATAGAAGCCATACCCCTTGAGGCTGCCGTCGGCCTGCTGCTCTACATGCAAGCGCATGCGGCTGCGGGCTTGGTTCAGGTTGCGTAGCTGGTCTTCGGAATACAGGGCGCTATCACCCAGGCTGGAAGGCCAGAGCAAGGCGACGATGCCGGTTAACAGACCGGCGACGACGGTGCTGCCGGCCACTGCTCCGGTCGTTCCAAGCGCGGTACCACCGAGGGCAAGTCTGCCCAATGACGCGGTGATCGTGCCGGCACCCATCTGCTTGAGAGAAACAGTCCCCGATCCGTCGGCTTTCCTGCCGCCGAGCCAAACCAGGTCGCCGTACTGCTTGACCTGATCAGCCGGTACGTAGCCGTTGGGGTTGCTGTAATCCACTACGCCGTCGGGTAGCTTGCAGCACTTGGCAAACACACTCCCGGTGACGGAGCGTGGCGTTTTATCGATCGGGGTCCAGCGTTCCTTTTCGTAAGCGGCCTGCCGGGCGAGCATGGCTTCATATTTCAATTGTCCGGCTTCACGCTCAGCCAGTTCGCTGGGCGTCATGTCTCGATAGGTGACGTAATGTCCGTCGCCGCCGGGTGGGTTTCGTACCTTGGGGATATCGTTTGGGGGTGTCACGGAGGGGCAAGTCTCGTCCAGTCAATGCAGGACGGACGCTAACTCAGGGGTAGAGGGTGGGGCTGTAGGAGGAATCCTGGAATGGTCGGGGCGTTTCCTCAGACTGTGTAGGCCAGCGAAAAGGACAGACTTTTTCCTTTCAGCTTGTCTTGTGTTGGCTGTTTGGGCTGCTGCGCAGCCCAGCGGGGCGGTGCGACGTTTCGCTGAATCCCCTCGCCACAAGAGTTGTGTGCAGTTCTTATTCCTTTCACTGGCTGGCATTCGGGGATGGCTGGCTTTTTTATGAGTGCTTCGCACTCAAGCGGGAGCAAGCTCCCTCGCCACGGGTGTGTGGGTGTTCAGGGATGACGGTCGAGTTTCTTGAGGAACACGGCCATTTCTTTTTCGGCCTGCTTGTCGCCGTGGGCACGGGCGGCTTCCAGGCCTTGTTCCCAGGCATGGCGGGCGGCGGGTAGGTCGCCTTGGCCTTGGTGGGCCTTGCCTAGCAGTTTCCAGGCGGCTGAGTACTTGGGGTCGAGTTCGATGCAGCGTTGGAGGTGTTCGGCGGCGCGGGGGAAATCGGCGAGGTCGAGGTAGCCTTTGCCGAGGCCGAAGCGCAGGAGGGAGTTATCCACGCCCTTGGCGAGCATTTTTTCCAGGGAGTCGAGCATGGGGGTTTCCTTGTTGGTCGGGTCAGGATCGTTCCCACGCTCTGCGTGGGAATGCAGCCAAGGACGCTCTGCGTCCCCTCAAGAGCCGAACGCGGAGCGTCCGTAGAGGCATTCCCACGCGGAGCGTGGGAACGATCGGCACTCAGAAGAAGCTCAACCCCACATGGAACAGCTTCTCGACATCGCGAATGTGCTTCTTGTCCACCAGGAACAGGATCACATGGTCGCCCGTCTGGATCACGGTGTCATCGTGGGCGATCAGCACTTCTTCGTCGCGGATGATGGCGCCGATGGTGGTGCCGGGCGGCAGGCCGATGTCGCGGATGGCTTTGCCGATCACTTTGCTGGACTTGGCGTCGCCGTGGGCGATGGCTTCGATGGCTTCGGCCGCGCCGCGGCGCAGGGAGTGCACGCTGACGATGTCGCCGCGGCGCACGTGGGCGAGCAAGGTGCCGATGGTTGCCAGTTGCGGGCTGATGGCGATGTCGATGTCGCCGCCCTGGATCAGGTCGACGTAGGCCGGGTTGTTGATGATGGTCATCACTTTCCTCGCCCCCAGGCGCTTTGCCAGCAGCGAGGACATGATGTTGGCTTCGTCGTCGTTGGTCAGGGCCAGGAAGATGTCGGCGTCGGCGATGTTTTCTTCCAGCAGCAGGTCGCGATCCGAGGCGCTGCCCTGCAGCACCACGGTGCTGTCGAGGGTGTCCGAGAGGTAGCGGCAGCGGGCCGGGTTCATCTCGATGATCTTCACCTGGTAGCGGCTTTCGATGGCTTCGGCCAGGCGCTCGCCGATCTGCCCACCGCCGGCGATGACGATGCGTTTGTAGTTTTCGTCGAGACGGCGCATTTCGCTCATCACCGCACGAATATTCGCCTTGGCGGCGATGAAAAACACCTCGTCGTCCGCTTCGATCACCGTATCGCCCTGGGGCAGGATCGGCCGGTCGCGGCGGAAGATGGCCGCGACGCGCATTTCCACATTCGGCATGTGCTCGCGTAGCTGACGCAGTTGCTGCCCCACCAACGGCCCGCCGTAGTAGGCCTTGATCGCCACCAGTTGCGCCTTGCTCTCGGCAAAGTCGATTACCTGCAAGGCGCCCGGATGCTCGATCAGGCGCTTGATGTAGTTGGTCACCACCTGCTCGGGGCTGATCAATACATCCACCGGGATCGCTTCGTTGTCGAACAGGTCGGCGCGGGTCAGGTAGGCCGCTTCCCGCACCCGGGCGATCTTGGTGGGGGTGTGGAACAGGGTGTGGGCCACCTGGCAGGCGACCATGTTGGTTTCGTCGCTGTTGGTGACGGCCACCAGCATGTCGGCATCGTCGGCGCCGGCCTGGCGCAGCACCGTCGGCAGGGAACCCCGCCCTTGCACGGTGCGGATGTCGAGACGGTCACCGAGGTCGCGCAGGCGTTCGCCGTCGGTGTCGACCACGGTGATGTCGTTGGCCTCGCTGGCCAGATGTTCCGCCAGCGAACCGCCGACCTGCCCTGCGCCGAGGATGATGATTTTCATCCATTCACTCCTTTCGAATCGGTCTTAACCGCGTGCGGCGGCGATCTTGATCAGCTTGGCGTAGTAGAACCCGTCGTGACCGCCCTCCTGGGCCAGCAACTGGCGGCCATGGGGCTGCTTCAGGCCGGCCTGGGTGGCGATATCCAGTTCCCGGGCGCCAGGGGTGCGGGCGAGGAAGGCTTCGATCACTTCGGTGTTCTCGGTTGGCAAGGTCGAGCAGGTGGCGTAGAGCAGGATGCCGCCGACGTCGAGGGTCTGCCACAGGGCGTCGAGCAGTTCGCCCTGCAGCAGCGCCAATGCAGCAATGTCGTCCGGTTGGCGGGTGAGCTTGATGTCCGGGTGACGACGGATCACGCCGGTGGCCGAGCACGGCGCGTCCAGCAGGATGCGCTGGAACGGCTGGCCGTCCCACCAGGTGGCCGTGTCGCGACCGTCGGCGGCGATCAGCTCGGCGTCCAGGCCCAGGCGCTCGAGGTTTTCCTTCACCCGCACCAGGCGCTTGGCTTCCAGGTCCACCGCCACCACGCCGGCCAGCTTCGGCTCGGCCTCGAGGATGTGGCAGGTCTTGCCCCCCGGTGCGCAGCAGGCGTCCAGCACCCGTTGGCCGGATGCCAGTTCCAGCAGGTCGGCGGCCAGTTGGGCGGCTTCGTCCTGGACGCTGATCCAGCCCTCGGCGAAGCCCGGCAGGGTGCGCACATCGCTCGGGGTTTCCAGCAGGATACCGTCGCGGCTGTACACACACGGCTGGGCCGGGATGCCGGCCTCGCCCAGCAACGCCAGGTAGGCATCGCGGGAATGGTGACGGCGGTTGACCCGCAGGATCATCGGCGGGTGGGCGTTGTTGGCCGCGCAGATGGCTTCCCATTGCTCGGGCCAAAAAGCCTTGAGGGATTTCTGCAACCAGCGCGGGTGAGCGGTGCGCACCACCGGGTCGTGCTCCAGCTCGGCCAGCAGGGGTTCGCTTTCCCGTTGGGCGCGGCGCAACACGGCATTGAGCAGGGCCTTGGCCCAGGGCTTCTTCAGCTTGTCGGCGCAGCCCACGGTTTCGCCGATGGCGGCATGGGCGGGCACGCGGGTGTAGAGCAACTGGTAAAGCCCCACCAACAGCAGCGCTTCGACGTCGGCGTCGGCGGCTTTGAACGGTTTCTGCAACAGCTTGGCCGCCAGGGCCGACAGCCGTGGCTGCCAGCGAGCGGTGCCGAACGCCAGGTCCTGGGTGAAACCGCGATCACGGTCTTCAACCTTGTCCAACTGGGTCGGCAGGGAACTGTTGAGCGACGCTTTGCCGCTGAGCACGGCGGCAAGCGCCTTGGCGGCGGCCAGACGCGGGTTCATGAGGCGTCCACCGCTTGGCCGAGGACGCTGCCGACGGCAAATTTCTCACGACGGCTGTTGAACAAATCACTGAAGTTCAGCGCCTTGCCGCCGGGCAATTGCAGACGGGTCAGGCACAGCGCCTGTTCACCGCAGGCGACGACGAGGCCGTCCTTGCTGGCACTGAGGATCTGCCCTGGCGCGCCCTTCCCTTCGGCACCGCTCGCGGCCAACACTTTCACCGCTTCACCGCTCAAGGTGCTGTGGCAGATCGGCCACGGGTTGAAGGCGCGCACCAGTCGTTCCAGTTCGACCGCCGGCCGGCTCCAGTCGATGCGGGCCTCGTCCTTGTTCAATTTGTGGGCGTAGGTGGCGAGGCTGTCATCCTGCACTTCGCCTGCCAACGTGCCGGCGGCCAAGCCGGCAATGGCCTGGACCACCGCTGGCGGGCCGATCAGCGCGAGGCGATCGTGCAGGCTGCCGCCGGTGTCTTCGGCGCTGATGGGGGTGCTGACCTTGAGCAGCATCGGCCCGGTGTCCAGGCCGGCCTCCATGCGCATCACGGTCACGCCGCTCTCGGCATCGCCGGCTTCCACGGCACGCTGGATCGGCGCCGCACCGCGCCAGCGCGGCAGCAACGAGGCGTGACTGTTGATGCAACCCAGGCGCGGGATGTCCAGCACCACTTGGGGCAGGATCAGGCCATAGGCGACCACCACCATCAGGTCCGGCTTCAGCGCGGCCAGTTCGGCCTGGGCTTGCGGGTCACGCAAGGTCGGTGGTTGCAACACCGGCAAACCGTTTTCCAAAGCCAGTTGCTTGACCGGGCTGGGCATCAGTTTTTGCCCACGGCCCGCCGGCCGGTCCGGCTGGGTGTAGACCGCGATGATTTCATGGGGGCTGGCCAGCAGGGCCTTGAGGTGTTCGGCGGCAAACTCGGGAGTGCCGGCAAAGACGATGCGCAGTGGCTCAGTCATGGAAGCTCTCAATCAACAACAGTCGCATAAAGAAAAAAGGCTTGCCGCGGCAAGCCTTTGAAGGGGGCATCAAGCGTTCTGGCGATGGATCTTTTCCAGTTTCTTCTTGATCCGGTCACGCTTGAGGGTCGACAGGTAATCCACGAACAGCTTGCCGTTGAGGTGGTCGCATTCGTGCTGGATGCACACCGCCAGCAACCCTTCGGCGATCAGTTCGTAAGGCTGGCCGTCACGGTCCAAAGCCTTGATCTTGACCTTTTGCGGGCGGTCGACGTTTTCGTAGAAACCCGGCACCGAGAGGCAGCCTTCCTGGTATTGCTCCATCTCGTCGGTCAGGGTTTCGAACTCGGGGTTGATGAACACCCGCGGCTCGCTGCGGTCTTCGGAGAGGTCCATCACGACAATACGTTTGTGCACGTTGACCTGGGTCGCGGCGAGGCCGATGCCTGGCGCTTCATACATTGTTTCAAACATGTCATCGACCAACTGACGCACTTCGTCGTCCACTACGGCCACCGGTTTGGCGATCGTGCGCAGGCGCGGGTCCGGAAATTCGAGAATGTTCAAAATGGCCATAAGCTTGATCAATGCACGTGTGAGGTAAAGTCGGGTGGCTGGCCTGGCGTGTCTTGGGATGCAGGCTACCGTTGTAAAACGTCGCTCTTGATACGGAGCGAGCCACGGGGGCTCTGGCGTTTTACGCGAACGCACATGATAAAGGGATTCACCGCATGAGGAAATCACTACTCGCCCTGCTGCTCCTGGCCTCGGCCGGTATCGCGCAAGGGCAAGTGCAGCTTCGGGAAGGTTTCCCGCAGCAATACACCGTGGTCACTGGCGACACACTGTGGGACATCTCCGGCAAATACCTGCGCGAGCCATGGAAATGGCCCGAACTCTGGCAGGCCAACCCGCAGATCGAAAACCCCAACCTGATCTATCCCGGCGATACCCTGTCACTGGTCTACGTCAACGGCCAGCCACGGCTGACCCTCAATCGCGGCGCCTCCCGGGGCACCATCAAACTGTCGCCGCGCATCCGCAGCTCGCCGGTGGCCGATGCCATCCCGAGCATCCCGTTGCAAGCCATCAACAGCTTCCTGCTGAGCAATCGCATCGTCGACACAGCCACGGACTTCAACAAAGCGCCCTACGTCGTCGCCGGTAACGCCGAACGGGTGCTCAGCGGCGCCGGGGACCAGATCTTCGCCCGCGGGGCATTCGACACAAGTCAGTCGGCCTACGGCATCTTCCGCCAGGGCAAGGTCTACACCGACCCGCAGACCAAGGAACTGCTGGGCATCAACGCCGACGACATCGGCAGTGCTGAGGTCGTGGCCGCCGAAGGCGACGTCACTACCCTCACCCTGCAACGCACCACCCAGGAAGTGCGCCTCGGCGACCGGCTGTTCAGCGGCGAGGAACGCTCGATCAATTCGACCTTCATGCCCAGCGCGCCGAAAACGGAGATCGACGGGCTGATCCTCGACGTGCCACGGGGCGTGACCCAGATCGGCGCGCTGGATGTGGTCACCCTGAACAAAGGTCGGCGCGACGGGCTGGCCGAAGGCAACGTGCTGGCGGTGATGAAGACCGGGGAAACCGTGCGCGACCGCATTACCGGCGAACCGGTGAAGATCCCCGACGAACGAGCCGGCCTGCTGATGGTGTTCCGTACCTACGACAAGCTCAGCTATGGCCTGGTGCTGTACGCCTCGCGCTCGCTGGCGGTGCTCGACAAGGTGCGCAATCCATAACGGGTCTCACAAGTTACCAACAGAGTTATCCACAGCTTGTTCCCGTTTGAACGGGGCTTATCACGATCAAGGATTGATCACATGTCATTGCCTGAATGCCCTGCAGTTTCCCCTGCGGAACTGGAGGCCCGCCTGCGCCTGCACCGCTTGCCGGAGCTGGGACCCAAACGTTTCATGACCCTGATGGAAGCCTTCGGCTCGGCCTCCAAAGCCATCAGCGCGCCGGCCAGTGCGTGGCGGGCGCTGGGGTTGCCGGCGGCGAGTGTCGAGGCCCGGCGCAACCCGGATGTGCGCGACGGCGCCGCCCATGCATTGGCCTGGTTGGAGGGTTCGGGCCAGCATTTGCTGATGTGGGACCAGCCTGACTACCCGGCGCTATTGGCGCAGATCAGCGATGCGCCACCGCTATTATTCGCCGCTGGCGATCCCACTATCCTGGAAAAACCGCAGTTGGCGATGGTGGGCAGTCGCCGGGCCTCGCGTCCGGGAATGGACACGGCCGCGGCGTTTTCCCGCAGCCTGGCCAGCGCCGGTTTTGTCATCACCAGCGGCCTGGCCCTGGGCATCGATGCGGCGGCCCATCAGGCGGCACTGGACGTCGGCGGGCAGACTGTCGGGGTGTTGGGCACCGGCCTGGAAAATTTTTATCCACAGCGCAATCGTCGGTTGGCGGACGCGATGATTGCCCAAGGCAGCGCGGTGCTCTCGGAGTTTCCGTTGGACGCGCCGCCCCACGCCAGCAACTTTCCGCGCCGCAACCGGATCATCAGTGGCTTGTCCCTGGGCGTGCTGGTGGTCGAAGCCAGTGTCGCCAGCGGTTCGCTGATCACGGCACGGCTGGCGGCGGAACAAGGTCGCGAGGTGTACGCCATTCCGGGGTCGATCCATCACCCCGGCGCCCGAGGTTGTCATCAGTTGATCCGCGACGGGGCGGCGCTGGTGGAAACCGTGGAGCACATCCTCGAAGCATTGCGCGGTTGGCAACGGTTATCGTTGACGGATGAGCCTGTGCCAGTGACACACCCGCTGCTGCGCCTGCTGCATGCCGCACCGCTGACCAGTGAAGCCTTGGCCGAGGCCAGTGGCTGGGGGTTGCCCAAAGTGCTGGCGGCGCTGACCGAACTGGAAATGGAGGGAAGCGCCACCAGCGACAACGGCCGCTGGTTTGCGCGCACGCGCTAGGTTTTATGGGGAAGATCGGTAAACTGCGCACAGCCTTATCTTGTGTTGCGGAGAATCTTTCATGGTCAACAGTTGGCGTGTGCAACAAGCCGCGCGAGAAATTCGCGCCGGGGCGGTGATTGCCTACCCAACCGAAGCGGTCTGGGGCCTGGGGTGCGATCCGTGGAACGAGGAGGCGGTGGAGCGTCTGCTGGCGATAAAATCACGGTTGCCCGACAAGGGGCTGATCCTGGTGGCGGATAACATTCACCAGTTCGACTTCCTGTTCGAAGACTTCCCCGACACCTGGATGGACCGCATGGCCAGCACCTGGCCGGGGCCCAACACCTGGCTGGTGCCGCACCAGAACCTGCTGCCGGAATGGATCACCGGGGTGCACGACACGGTGGCGCTGCGGGTCAGCGATCATCCCACCGTGCGGGACCTGTGTTCGCTGGTCGGGCCGCTGGTGTCCACCTCGGCCAACCCCCAGGGCCGCCCGGCAGCACGTACGCGGATTCGCGTCGAGCAGTACTTCCGCGGACAGATCGACCTGGTGCTCGGCGGCAACCTGGGCGGGCGCAAGAACCCCAGCGTGATTCGCGACCTGGCCACCGGCAAAGTCGTCCGGCCGGACTGAGCCGGGTTACCCCCCTGGACTCAACACAGATCCCCCTGTGGGAGCTAATGCTGTTCATTTAAGAAAGTAGATGAACCTGTGGCGAGGGGATTTATCCCCGCTGGGCCGCGAAGCAGCCCCAAAGCCATGCCATTCGGTGCATCAGGCGAATTGAGTCGCCTGTGTTGGGGCTGCTGTGCAGCCCAGCGGGGATAAATCCCCTCGCCACAATGAACCGGGCAAGTCTTAAGTGAACAGCATTACCCTGTGGGAGCTCAGGCTCAAGGCAGCAGGACGGTCGACCCCGTCGTGCGCCGTGCCGACAATTCGGCCTGGGCCTTGGCCGCTTCCGCCAGCGAGTAACGCTGGTTGATATCCACCGTGAGCTTGCCGCTGCTGATCATCCCGAACAGTTCGTCGGCCATGCGTTGCAGGTTTTCGGCGTTGTTGGCGTAAGTCGCCAGGGTTGGGCGGGTTACGTACAACGAGCCTTTGGCCGACAAGATCCCCAGGTTCACGCCGTCCACCGCACCCGAGGCATTGCCGAAGCTCACCAGCAGGCCACGGGGCGCGACGCAATCGAGCGAGGTCAGCCAGGTGTCCTTGCCGACCCCGTCGTACACCACCGGTACTTTCTTGCCGTCAGTCAATTCCAGCACCCGCTGTACGACGTTTTCCTTGCTGTAATCGATGGTTTCCCAAGCGCCATGGGCTTTGGCGACGGCAGCTTTCTCCGCAGAGCTCACGGTACCGATCAGCTTCACGCCCAGGGCCTTGGCCCATTGGCACGCCAGGGAGCCCACGCCACCGGCGGCGGCATGGAACAGCACGGTTTCGCCGCCCTTGAGCTCATAGGTCTGGCGCAACAGATACTGCACCGTCAGGCCCTTGAGCATGACGCCGGCCGCCTGTTCGAAGCTGATGGATTCCGGCAGGTGCACCAGATTGGCCTCGGGCAACACATGCACATCGCTGTAGGCCCCGAGCGGACCGCTGCCATAGGCCACCCGGTCGCCCACCTTGAACCGGGTAACGCCCGAGCCGACCGCCTCGACCACGCCTGCCCCTTCGGCGCCCAGGCCCGAAGGCAGGGCCGGCGGTGGATAAAGGCCGCTGCGGTAATAGGTGTCGATGAAATTCAGGCCGATGGCCCGGTTGCTCACGCGCACCTGCTGCGGGCCCGGTTCGGCAGGTTGATAGTCCACGTACTCAAGCACTTCGGGGCCGCCGTGGGAACTGAACTGGATACGTTTGGCCATCTTCACTCTCTCCTTGTCGCAGGACTTTCTTACCAAGCCTGCCATCGGACTCCTAAGCTTGAGCTTCGTCAACTGTGGCGTGGGCAAGTGCGGTGGTATCCTGTGCGCCCATTTGCCACCGGCCTGCTGTACGCCGTGTAGCCCAGTCCTGATCAAGGGGATGTCATGACCACTCGTACCGAGGCCGTGAAAGCCTATCTGCTCGACCTGCAAGACCGCATCTGCGCTGCACTGGAAGCCGAAGACGGCGGCACTCGCTTCGTCGAAGACGCCTGGACCCGGCCGGCCGGCGGTGGCGGTCGCACCCGGGTGCTGGAAAACGGTACGGTCATTGAAAAGGGCGGCGTCAACTTTTCCCACGTCTTCGGCAGCGGTCTCCCACCGTCGGCCAGCGCCCATCGGCCGGAACTGGCCGGGCGTGGCTTCGAAGCTCTGGGCGTGTCGCTGGTCATCCACCCGCACAACCCCCACGTTCCGACCTCCCACGCCAACGTGCGCTTTTTCATCGCCGAAAAAGAAGGCGAAGAGCCGGTCTGGTGGTTCGGCGGTGGCTTCGACCTGACGCCATACTACGGCGTCGCGGAAGACTGCGTGCATTGGCACCGCGTGGCCGAACAGGCCTGCGCGCCGTTCGGCCCGGAGGTGTATCCGCGCTACAAGGCCTGGTGCGACAGCTACTTCCACCTCAAGCATCGAAACGAACCCCGGGGTATCGGCGGCCTGTTTTTCGATGACCTGAACGAGTGGGGTTTCGACACCTGCTTCGCCTTCATCCGCGCCATCGGTGATGCTTATATCGAGGCCTACCTGCCCATCCTGCGCCGGCGTAAAGACGAGGCGTTCACCGCCAAGCAACGGGAGTTCCAGGAGTTCCGTCGTGGCCGCTACGTGGAATTCAACCTGGTCTATGACCGCGGCACCCTGTTCGGGCTGCAATCGGGCGGACGCACCGAGTCGATCCTGATGTCCTTGCCGCCACAGGTCCGCTGGGGCTACGACTGGAAAGCCGAACCGGGCAGCGAAGAAGCGCGCTTGACCGAGTACTTCCTGCAGGATCGCGATTGGCTGGCAACGGCCTGAACGGAGACTGACCCGATGACCATGGACCGCTACGTTGTGATGGGTAACCCCATTGGCCACAGCAAGTCGCCGTTGATCCATCGCCTGTTTGCCGAACAGACCGGGCAAACACTGGACTACAGCACCCTTCTGGCGCCCCTGGATGATTTCGCCGGTTGTGCGCAGGCATTTTTCCGCGAGGGACGTGGGGCGAATGTCACCGTGCCGTTTAAGGAAGACGCCTTCCGCCTGGCCAACCGCCTGACCGAACGGGCGCAGCGGGCCGGGGCGGTCAATACCTTGAGCAAACTGGACGACGGCAGCCTGTTGGGTGATAACACCGACGGCGCCGGGCTGGTGCGGGACCTGACCGTCAATGCCGGCTTCAGCCTCAAGGGCAAACGCATCCTGGTGCTGGGGGCCGGAGGTGCGGTGCGCGGCGCCCTGGAGCCGTTGCTGGCCGAGGCACCGGCCTCGGTGATCATCGCCAATCGCACGGTGGAAAAAGCCGAATTGCTGGCCGAGCTGTTCGCAGACCTGGGCCCGGTCTCGGCCAGTGGTTTCGATTGGCTGCGCGAGCCGGTAGACCTGATCATCAACGCCACGTCCGCGAGCCTGTCAGGGGATGTACCGCCGATTGCCGGAAGCCTGATCGAGCCCGGCAAGACTGTGTGCTACGACATGATGTATGGCAAGGAGCCTACTTCGTTCTGCCGTTGGGCCAGCGAACAGGGCGCCGCGGTGGCGATGGATGGCTTGGGCATGCTGGCCGAACAGGCAGGCGAAGCGTTCTACCTGTGGCGCGGCGTGCGCCCGGACACCGCGCCAGTGCTGGCCGAGTTGCGTCGTCAGCTGGCGTTGTAGCTTTTGTGGCGAGGGGATTTATCCCCGCTGGACTGCGAAGCAGTCCCAAAAAGAGGGGCCGCTGCGCAGCCCAGCGGGGCGGTGCGACGTTTCGCTAAATCCCCTCGCCACAGAGGAGCTCTGTGCTGCTCTTCAATCCTCAAAGTGAATCGGGCACCTCTGCGCCCCTTCAAGCTTCTTCAACTCATCCACCACATGGGGCCGGGCCCTGCGCAACGTGAGGCTGCGCCCTTGCGCACCCAGGCGCCGGGCCTCCTGATGCAGCATTTCCACCCCGGAATAGTCGATGAAATTGATCTGCTGGGCATCGATCACCACCCGTTGCCCTTGCAGCCGTTGCAGGCGCACCTGCAGATAATGACTGGCCCCGAAGAAAATCGAACCACCGACCCGCAGCACATCGGCCTCGCCTTCGTGGGAATGCTGCACCCTTGGCTGTGACGTGCGCTTGAGGTAGAAAAACAGCGACGCCAGCACGCCGGCATAAATGGCGGTTTGCAGCTCCAGCAGCAACGTGGCCAGACAGGTCAGGCTCATCACCACGAACTCGGCGCGGCTCACGCGGTACAGCGCGCGGATGCCGCGATGATCCACCAGCCCCCAGGCGATCAACAGGATGCTGCCGGCCATCGCCGGAATCGGGATGTGCGAGATCAGTTTCGCCCCGGCGACCGCAAACAAGGCCACCCACAAGGCGGAGAACACCCCGGCCAGGGGCGAACAGGCTCCCGCGTCGTAGCTGAGGCCGGAACGGGTAAAGGAACCGGCTGACAAGGAGCCGGAGAAAAATCCGCCCACGATGTTGGAAAGCCCCTGCGCCCGGACCTCCTGGTTCGCGTCGAGCAATTGCCCGGAGCGCACCGACAACGAGCGGGCAATGGACAGGCTGGTGACCAGCCCGAGCATGCCCACCGCGACGGCACCGGGGAGCAGGCGCAGTATCAGGTCCAGGTCCAGCGGCAGCGCAGTGAACGGCGGCAGGCGCCCGGCAAAGGCACTGACCAGCGCCACATGCCCGAACATCGCCGGCCATAACCAGACCACCAGGCTGCTGATGACCAGGGTTATCAACAGGCTCGGCCAGCGCGGCAGCAGCCGCTTGAGTATCACGCCTAGGATCAGCGTCCCCAAGCCCAACAGCAACGAAGGCTTATCCACAGCCCCGAGGTGACTGAGCAACATCATCGCGCCCTTCAAGGCCGTGGCCTCGTTCGGCAGATCGAGACCCATCAGGTTCGGCAACTGCCCCAGTGCAATCACCACCGCCGCGCCCAGGGTGAAACCGAGCACCACCGAGTGCGAGACGAAATTCACCAGCGCACCGAAACGCAACAGGCCCAACAACCACTGGAAAATGCCCGCCAATACCGTCAACAGCAGGATCAAGGTGATGTAGTCCTGGGTCGCGGGCACGGCCAGGGGACTGACGCTGGCGTACAGGACAATGGAGATCGCCGCCGTAGGACCACAGATCAAATGCCACGACGAACCCCACAGGCAGGCGATCAGCACCGGCACAATCGCCGCGTACAAGCCGTACTCGGGTGGCAGACCGGCAATCAGGGCGTAGGCAATGGACTGTGGCAGCGCGAGAATCGCGCCACTCAGGCCGACGATCAGGTCACGGCCGACACTGGCACGGGTCTGCCGGGGCAGCCAGCTCAGGAAGGGGAACAGTGAATGGCGGGTGGGGATTGCCATGGGGCCTCAATATGAGATTTTTGCGGTCAGGGTATCAGGACAAGATGCCCACCGATCCCCTGTGGCGAGGGGATTTATCCCCGCTGGGTCGCGGAGCGGCCCTAATGTGTCGACTCGGTGTGTCAGATCATTTGCGTTCAGCTGTTTTGGGGCCGCTTCGCAACCCAGCGGGGATAAATCCCCTCGCCACAAAGTGCTCCGGATCACCTTCTGAGGGTGTATCCGGAGCACGCGGGTCATCAGAGCTTGGCCTTCACCACCGCCAACGCCTCCTGCCCATCCGCGGTCTTCACGCCATCCAGCCATTTGTCCAACACCGCCGGGTTGGCCTTGATCCAGGCCTTGGCCGCCTCGGCGTTGCTGACCTTCTTGTTCACCACGTCGGCCATGATGCTGTTCTCCATGTCCTGGGTGAAACTCAGGTTGGTCAGCAGCTTGCCGACGTTCGGGCAGGCCTGTGCATAACCCTTGCGGGTCAGGGTGTAAACGCTGCCGGTATCGCCGAAGTACTTCTCGCCGCCCTTGAGGTAATGCATCTTCAGCTGCACGTTCATCGGGTGCGGCGTCCAGCCGAGGAAGGTCACGAACTTCTGTTTTTTCACGGCCCGGGACACTTCCGCCAGCATCGCCTGCTCGCTGGACTCCACCAGTTTCCAATCGCCCATGCCGAAGTCGTTGGTCTTGATGATTTCTTTCAGGGAGAGGTTCGCCGGGGCGCCGGAACCGATGCCGTAGATTTTCTTCTCGAACTTGTCGGCGAATTTGTTCAGGTCAGCGAAGTTATGCACACCGGCGTCCCAGACGTAGTCCGGGACCGCCAGGGTGAACTCGGTGCCGTCCAGGTTCTTGGCCAACTGCGTGACGTCCCCATTCGCCACGAACTTGTCATAGAAGCCCTGCTGCGCCGGCATCCAGTTGCCCAGGAACACATCGACCTGACCATCCTTGAGACCGCCAAAGGTAATCGGCACCGCCAGGGTATCGACCTTGGGCTTGTAGCCCATGCCTTCCAACAGAAAACCGGTAATGGCATTGGTCGCCGCGATGTCGCTCCAACCCGGGTCAGCCATTTTTACCGTCTCGCAGCTTTGCTCGGCCCACGCCGAAGCACTGCTCAACGCCAACAGCCCAGCGGCCAGTACTGTGGATAACTTTTGCATGTGCTTCCCCTTACGTTCGTTATTGGTTTTGGCAGGGTTGTGGATAACGGGCCTTGCGCTCCAGATCGTCGAGGTCGATGTGATTGCGCATGTATTGCTGACTGGCATCCACCAGCGGCTGGTGATCCCAGCTCTTGAGTTTGCCCAGGGTCAGCGCCTGGGCGACGAAACGACGGCGCCGCTGGCTGGCGAGCACCTGTCGATGAATGGTCGGAATGTCCCACTTGGCCCTGGCTTCGGCGAGAAACCCGGCGAACAGGGTCTGATGTTCCGCTGAACGGCTGAGATCTTCTTGTTCCTTGGGGTCGTTACGGACATCGAACAACAGGCACGGATCGTCTTCGCTATAGATGAACTTCCACTGACCGCGACGGATCATCATCAATGGGCTGATGGTGCCCTCGGCCATGTATTCACCAAAGACCTCGTCGTGCCCGCCCTGCCCTTGCAGATGCGGCACCAGCGAGCGGCCGTCCAGCGGCAAGCCAGGCTCCAGCGTGCCGCCGGCCAGTTCCACCAGGGTGGGCAACAAGTCGGCGGTGGACACCGCCGCGCTGACCCGGCCGCTGGCGAACTGACCCGGGGCGCTGACCAACAGCGGCACCCGAGCGGACATCTCGAACCAGTGCATTTTGTACCAGAGGCCTTTTTCGCCGAGCATGTCTCCATGATCGCCGGAGAACACGATAATCGTGTCGTCGATCAAACCGGTGTCCTCAAGGGTCTGCAGCAGCTTGCCAACGTTGCTGTCGATGTAGCTGCACGCGCCGAAATAGGCACGGCGCGCATCGCGGATTTTATCCACAGGCAGCGGCTTGTCCCACAGGTCATACACTTTCAGCAGTCGTTGGGAGTGCGGGTCGAGCTCGGTTTGCGCTGGGGTCTGCGGCAATGGGATGTCGTTGTCGTCATACAAATCCCAGAATGCCTTGGGAATCGTGTACGGGTCGTGTGGGTGAGTCATCGACACGGTCAGGCAGAACGGCTGGTCGCCGTCCTCGCGGATGTGGTCGAACAGGTACTGCTGCGCCTTGAACACCACTTCTTCATCGAAATCCAACTGGTTGGTGCGCACGCAGGGGCCGGCCTGCAACACCGAAGACATGTTGTGGTACCAGCTCGGCCGCACATCCGGCTCATCCCAGTTCACGGCCCAGCCGTAGTCGGCCGGGTAGATGTCACTGGTCAGGCGTTCTTCGTAGCCGTGCAACTGGTCTGGCCCGCAGAAGTGCATCTTGCCGGACAGCGCCGTGCGGTAGCCGAGGCGACGCAGGTAATGGGCATACGTCGGGACGTCGGCGGGGAAATCCGCCGCGTTGTCGTAGGCGCCGATCTTGCTGGGCAACTGGCCGCTCACCAGGGTAAAGCGCGACGGTGCGCACAGCGGGCTGTTGCAATAAGCGGCGTCGAACACCACGCCTTGGGCGGCCAGGCGCGACAGATTCGGCAGCTTGATCGGCGAAGGACCGTAGATCGGCAACATTGGCGCGGCCATCTGATCGGCCATGATGAAAAGAATGTTCTTGCGCTTCATGTAATCGCGGCATTCCATAGTGAACGGTTATGCGAAATTGCTGCGATTGAGCATGTCCCCCCAACTTATTGGGGTAAAGCCCATGCAGGATAATGACTAGGATAAGCACAACTTATGTTTGAAGCCTTGGGTGACCTGTCCCTGGATCTGTTCCGGGCCTTTGAAGCAGCGGCCCGGCAACGCAGCTTTACGGCGGCGGCGATTGAGCTGGGCACTACGCAACCGGCCATCAGCCAGCAGATCAAACGCCTGGAGGAGCAGCTCGGCACGCGGTTGTTCGATCGCATTTACCGGGGCATCGAACTGACCGAGGCCGGGACGATTCTATTCGAACAGGTTCAGGCCGGTTTGCAGAACATCGACGCAGGATTGAGCGCGATCACCGCTCAACATCAACATGAGGTGTTGCAGGTCGCCACCGATTTTGCCTTCGCCGCCTATTGGCTGATGCCGCGCCTGCATCGTTTTCACGCTGCCAACCCGCAGGTGGATGTCAGTCTGGTGACCAGCGAGCGCAACCACAACATGTTGCGCACCGATATAGACGTTGCCGTGCTGTTCGGCGACGGTCGCTTCAAGCAAGGTGAAAGTCGCTGGCTGTTCAGCGAAGAAGTCTTTCCGGTATGCAGCCCGTTGCTGCTCAAGGAACGGCCCCTGCCCTTGTCCGCCCAGGCTTTGTCGGAGTTTGCGCTGTTGCACCTGCGGGGCGGCAACAGCAGCCACTGGTTCGACTGGAACGGTGTATTCCGCGAGCTGGGCATCACCTCGCCGCCGGCGCCAGGGCAACTGCGTTTCGACAACTACACTTTGCTCATCCAGGCGGCGATTGGCGGCCAGGGTGTCGCCATTGGCTGGCGCCACCTTGTGGATAACTTGTTGGCCCAGGGCCTGCTGTGCCGTCCGATTGCCGAGACGGTGCTGTCGCGCCTGGGGTATTACGTAGTCTTGCCCCAGCGTAAACGGCGTGGGGCGTTGATCAGGCAGTTTGTGGATTGGCTGATGGAGGAGCAGGCCAACAGCGGGGAGTCGCTCACTGGGTTGCCGTTGCCATCCATTGCTGTTTGAGATTTGCGGGGGAAGGTACTTTTCATGATCAAAGAAAAACCCTGTGGCGAGGGGATTTATCCCCGCTGGGGCGCGAAGCGGCCCTGCTTTTTTGGGGCCACTTCGCGCCCCAGCGGGGATAAATCCCCTCGCCACAACAGCGATCCTCACCACAGGTTTTGTGCGGTCGTCAGGTAGCGGCTACGAAGCTGACATGCTGGCCCACATGCAGGTTCAAGCGCAGCTCATCGGCAATACCAACGGCGACCCGATTGAGCCGTTCCAGGGACTCGGCCATGCCGGGTTCCAGGCTGGTACTGACCTGGGTGAAATGCTCGATACTCAACCCGGCGGCAGCATAAGGCGAATTGACGAGGGTCCATTGCAGTGTGCTGTTGCGCAGGGCATCGAGGATTTCCTCGGCGGCGTGACGCTGCAAATCGTCTTCGCCCTCTTCTTCGTCGAGCACGGCGAAATCCCCCACCAGAAACACTCGGGGAATGTTCACCGCCTGCATGCCGGCGATCAGCGCATCCACCGCCAACACCTGTTCCACCGGCCCCGGAATCAGCGTGCGCTCCACTTGTTCGCTGTTCATCGGCAGCCCCGGCGCATTCAGCAGACAGACCACCGCATCGGCGCCGGCGACGCTTTGCTTGACCCGCTCGGGGTCATAGAGATCCCCCGTCTTGGTCCGCAGGCCCGGACGCGGCGCCAGGGCCGTGAGATCATCGAGAATGGCGATGACTTCATGCTGGCGCCGCAGCATTTCAGCCATCAACGCACTGCCGAGGCTGCTCATGGCACCATAGAGCACCACTTTGATGACCGGGGTTTCGGCGTTCTTCATGGCTGTTTCCCTTTTTTACCGCGTATAAGCCTCTGACCTGCGACAAACGGCGAGGGTTCGCAAGGAGTGACCATGCAACGGATCAAGGGCTACCACGCCCATGTTTACTTCGACGCCAGCACCCTCGATCAGGCGCGGGCCTTGTGTGAGGAAGCGTCGCGTCTGTTCCCGCTGAAAATGGGCCGCGTCCACGAACGCCCGGTCGGCCCCCATCCGGACTGGAGCTGTCAGCTGTCGTTCGATCCGCAGTACATCGGAGTGGTGCTGCCGTGGCTGGCGCTCTATCGCAACGGGCTGGTGATCTTTCTGCACCCGAACACCGGCGATGAGCTGACGGACCACACCGACCATGCGATCTGGATGGGGGCGATGCGGCCGTTGGATCTTTCGGTGTTTTGACACCGTGGCGAGGGAGCTTGCTCCCGCTGGGGCGCGAAGCGGCCCTCGCTTTTGTTGGGGCCGCTTCGCAGCCCAGCGGGAGCAAGCTCCCTCGCCACGGTTATCCCCTCGCCACATAAGAATATCGGTGACATGACATCCGGTTGTCCTGCGAAAGCTGGCTGAAAGCTTGCGGGATTAGGATCGCCTCACTACCGGCAGAGACCGGTGGCCAGAAACGGATTTCCACGAACCGTATGGCCCTTTTAACAACAACAATGGTGATCCTGATGTCCGCTGCTACCCGTCCCGCTGCACCTACTCCATCCGTCCGCCCCGTGCCCCGCGTTCTGCGCTGACCCGTCCGGTTCGCCTTAACCCCGCCGCGCCACGCCTGGAGTATTTCCCATGCTGACTTTCCTTGGCTTCGCCATGGTCATCACGTTCATGTTCCTGATCATGACCAAGCGCCTGTCCGCGCTGATCGCCCTGATCATCATCCCGATCCTGTTCGCCCTGTTCGGTGGCTTTGCGCCGAAGATCGGCCCGATGATGCTCGAAGGCATCACCAAGCTCGCCCCGACCGGGGTGATGCTGATGTTCGCGATTCTCTATTTTGCCCTGATGATCGACTCCGGCCTGTTCGACCCGGCCGTGCGCAAGATCCTCAAGCTGGTCAAGGGCGACCCGCTGAAAGTTTCGGTCGGTACCGCCGTTCTGGCGCTCGTCGTTTCCCTCGATGGTGACGGCGCGACCACTTACATGATCTGCGTGGCCGCGATGCTGCCGCTGTACAGCCGCATCGGCATGAGCCCGCGGATCATGGCCGGCCTGATCATCCTCGCCGGTGGCGTGATGAACATGACCCCTTGGGGCGGCCCGACGGCCCGTGCGGCCAGTGCGCTGCATGTGGATCCGTCCGACATCTTCGTGCCGATGATTCCGGCGATGGCCTTCGGTGTGGTGGCGATCCTGGCGATTGCCTACATGTACGGCAAACGCGAGCGTGCGCGCCTCGGTGAATTGCACCTGGCCCATGACGAAATCGACCACAGTGAAATCAGCGTGTCGCAGTTCCCCGACGCCCGTCGTCCGAAGCTGATCTGGTTCAATGGCGCCTTGACCCTGGCCCTGATGTGCACCCTGATCGCCGGCCTGTTGCCGCTGCCGGTGCTGTTCATGGTGGCCTTCAGTATCGCGATGATCGTCAACTATCCGTGCCTGCAACAGCAGAAAGACCGCGTTGCGGCGCATGCCGGCAGCGTACTGGCGGTGGTCGGGCTGATTTTCGCGGCGGGTATCTTCACCGGCATCCTGTCCGGTACCGGCATGGTCGATGCCATGTCCAAGAGCCTGCTGGCGGTGATCCCGGACTTCCTCGGCCCGTACCTGGCGGTGATTACCGCGCTGGCGAGCATGCCGTTCACGTTCTTCATGTCTAACGACGCATTTTATTACGGGGTGTTACCGGTTCTCGCCGAAGCCGCCAGCCATTACGGCATCACCGCCGTGGAAATGGCCCGTGCCTCGATCGTCGGCCAGCCCGTCCACCTGTTGAGCCCGCTGGTTCCGTCCACTTACCTGCTGGTGGCCCTGGCCGGGATCGAGTTCGGCGATCACCAGCGTTTCACCCTGAAGTGGGCAGTGCTGGTTTGCCTGTGCATAATGGTCGCCGCCTTGCTGATGGGGATCTTTCCGCTGTTCAGCACTCTATAAAAGCAATACCCGCTGCGTCGCCGCTTTGGTCAACCCGAAGCGCGGCGCGGCCTAACACTCGTTCAAAGGAACTCACATGGAATGGCTGACCAACCCGGAAATCTGGGTTGCCTTCTTTACCCTGACCGCCCTGGAAATCGTCCTGGGCATCGATAACATCATCATGATCTCGATCCTGGTCAGCCGCATGCCCAAGCACATGCAGGCACGTACCCGGATCTTCGGTCTGGCCCTGGCCATGATCACGCGGATCCTGTTGCTGTTGTCCATCACCTGGGTCATGCGCCTGACCGCCGATTTGTTCGAAGTGTTCGGCCAGGGCATCTCCGGTCGCGACCTGATCCTGTTCTTCGGTGGCCTGTTCCTGCTGTGGAAAAGCTCCCAGGAGATGTACCACGCGCTGGAAGGCGAGGACGAAAGCGACGATGAACCTTCGGGCAAGGGTGGCAACTTCCTCTACACCATCATCCAGATCGCGATCATCGACATCGTGTTCTCCCTGGACTCGGTCATCACCGCTGTCGGCATGGTTTCCCATGTGCCGGTGATGGTGGCGGCGATCATCGTTGCCGTACTGGTGATGATGCTGGCCTCGGGCACCATCAGCGAGTTCATCGACAAGCACCCGTCGCTGAAGATGCTGGCGCTGTCGTTCCTGCTGGTGGTCGGTACCGTGCTGATCGCCGAATCGTTCGACGTGCATGTACCCAAAGGCTACGTCTACTTCGCCATGGCGTTCTCCCTGGCGGTGGAGGCGATCAACATCAAGATGCGCACCGCGATTGCACGCAAGCGCAAACAGCAGGATCCGGTGAAACTGCGCAAGGATGTTCCGGGTCAGTAACTGAACGGAGCAATGAACGAAGGGGCTCTTGGGAGCCCCTTTTTCATGCCCGCAGGAAAGTGGCTTGGCGCAGGGCCAATGTGGGAGCGAGCCTGCTCGCGATAGCGTCCTTTCAGTCACAGCAGCGCCGACTGATACACCGCTATCGCGAGCAGGCTCGCTCCCACAGGGGTTCACTGTGCCCCTTGGCTATCTGTTTTCATGACAGTTTTGTTTCAATCAATTCTTTAGCTGTGCAATGCTGGCGCCCGAACCGTTCGCCAACTACAGCTTAAGTACAAAGAAGAACGATGTGGCATCGTCAACTTGTCTCTTTGAGACACTAACAGGGGGCCTCTCATGCTGACCCTGCTGAATCTGCTCTCCGCCGTGGCCCTGCTGATCTGGGGCACGCATATCGTCCGTACCGGCATCCTGCGGGTCTATGGCTCCAACCTGCGCCATGTCATCGGCCAGAACATGTCCAGGCGCTGGCTGGCATTTGTCGCCGGCATCATGGTCACCGCCATGGTCCAGAGCAGCAACGCCACGGCCATGCTGGTCACCTCGTTTGTCGGCCAGGGCCTGATGGCGCTGACCCCTGCCCTGGCGACCATGCTGGGCGCCGATGTCGGCACGGCGTTGATGGCCCGGGTGCTGACCCTCGACCTGTCGTGGCTGTCGCCGTTGCTGATATTCCTCGGGGTGATTTTCTTCCTGTCGCGCAAACAGACCCGCGCCGGGCAGATGGGCCGGGTCAGCATCGGCCTGGGTCTGATCATCCTGGCGCTGCAATTGATCGTCGAAGCCGCTGCGCCCATCACCCAGGCCCAAGGCGTGAAGGTGATCTTCGCCTCGCTGACCGGCGACATCCTGCTCGATGCGTTGGTCGGTGCGCTGTTCGCCATGATTTCCTATTCGAGCCTGGCCGCCGTGTTGCTGACCGCAACCCTGGCCGGCGCTGCCGTGATCAGCCTGCCGGTGGCCATCGGCCTGGTGATCGGCGCCAACATCGGCAGCGGCGTGCTGGCGTTCCTCAGCACCAGCATGCAGAACGCTGCGGGACGCCAGGTGGCGCTGGGCAGCCTGCTGTACAAGCTGATCGGATTGTTGCTGATCATTCCCGTGCTCGATCCTCTGGTGGGTTGGCTGGACAGCCTGGATTTCAGCCCCCAGGAAACCGTCATCGGCTTTCACCTGCTCTACAACTCCGTGCGCTGTCTGGTGCTGCTGCCCAGCGTCGCGCCGATGGCCAGGCTATGCGCCTGGTTGCTGCCGGACCGGCCGGAAACCAACGGCACGGCCAAGCCCCGGCACCTGGATCCCACGGCCCTCGTCACACCGAGCCTGGCGCTGGCGAATGCGGCCCGGGAGACGCTGCGCATCGGCGACCTGATCGAAAACATGCTCGAAGCCATGCTGGACGTGCTGCGCGGCCAGCAGACGGCGGTCACCCAGGAAGTGCGGCGCATGAGCGATGACGTCGAGGCGCTGTGCAGCACCATCAAGCTGTACATGGCGCAGATGCCCCGCGAAGACCTCAGCGAACAGGACAGTCGTCGGTGGGCGGAGATCATCGAACTGGCGATCAACCTGAAGCTGGGCAGCGACCTCATCGAACGCATGTTGCGCAAGGTCCAGCAGCAGAAGACTTCGCAACGCTTGTCCTTTTCCGACGTAGGCCTGGAAGAACTGGCGGGGCTGCACAGCCACTTGATCGCCAACCTGCGGCTGGGGTTGTCGGTGTTTCTCAGCGGTGATCGGGAAAGCGCCCGCCAGTTGTTGCGTGAGAAACGGCGCTTTCGCGCCCAGGAAAGGCGCATGGCCCATGCCCATGTCAGCCGCTTGCAGCGCAAGATCGTACAAAGCCTGGAGACCAGTTCCCTGCACCTGGAGCTGATCGCTGACATGCGGCGCCTTAACTCGCTGTTCTGCGGCAGCGCCTATGTGGTGCTGGAAACCGCCGAAATCGGTGCCCTGGCGGCGGATGAATTATCCGACATCACCCACTCGCCTTGAACATCTGGCGCATTGTCCAGTCAGTAGGATTGGACTGTCAGTCGCCAGGAAGCCGTTTATGCGTGGTCTGTTATTCGCTCTGTTCTTGTTCGCTTCGCTGCCTGTGGTGGCCCTCGACCGGTTCCAGGTCGAAGGCTACGCGCTGCCCAACGGTATGCAGTTGCTGCTCAAGCCTGGCAACGAACGCGGACATGTCGCCATCCGGCTGGTGGTCGGCGTAGGCCTGGACGACTTCAGCTGCGCCGACAAGGAACTGCCGCACCTGCTCGAGCATGCGCTGTTCAGCGGGGTCGATGAAGGTGGCGAAGGCGCCCTGGAAGAGCGCATGCAGGCACTGGGCGGCGAGTGGAACGCCTTCACCAGCAACGCCGACACCACGTTTGTCATCGAGGCCCCGGCGAGCAACCAGCGCAAGATCCTCGATCTGCTGCTGGCGGTGCTGACCCGTACCCGCATCGACGAAAAGGCCCTGGAAGCGGCCAAACGAGTGGTCGAACGGGAGGACGGCGGGCATTACACCCACCTGCAACGCTGGCTCGACCGTCAGGACCTGGGACACAAGGCCAGTAACCAGTTGGCGGTGGAGCTTGGCCTGCGTTGCGCGGAGCGGGCCGAGGTCGAGCACCACACCCTCGCCCGCCTCGAGCAAGTCCGCAAAGCCTGGTATGCGCCGAACAACATGACGCTGATCGTGGTCGGTGATCTGGACCGGTTGTTGCCGGCCTACCTGGAGCGCACCTACGGCAAACTCAAACCGGTCGAGCCCAGCGCTCATGAGGAACTGCCACAGATCCGCTACAGCGCCGTGACCAAGCGCAACCTGATCCGCAGCCTGGTGGGTGATGGCGCCAAACTGCACTGGCTGTTCCCCGAGCCGGTACTGCAGCAGCAACACGACGAAACCTTCGACCTGCTCAAGAACTATCTGGACTGGGCCCTCTATCGCCAGCTGCGCCTGGCCCGCGGCCTGTCCTACGGCCCGTGGGTGGAGCGGGAGGTGTTCGGCGGCGTCGGCTTCTTCAGCCTGAACGCGGACCTGGCCCGCGAAGACCTGCCGCAAGCCGAGCAGGCGCTCGAAGAAATGCGCAGGGCCTTGCTCAAGGACGGGCTGGACCCCGACAGTTTCATGCGCATCAAACGCGCCGCCATCGCCCATCAGACCTGGGCGGTTCAAGGTAACAGTGCGCTGGCCGATTATTACTGGGGCGCCCTGGGCGACTACGAAGACGGCCGCTTCGCCAACCCGGCCGTGCGCTTGCAGGCGGTGAGTCTGGAACAGGCCAACCAGGCCTTGCGCGAGCTGCTCAAGGACCCGGGCTACCTGCGCATCGAGAAGCCGTTGCTCAGTGACGATGAGCTGGTGTGGGGGCTGAGTGGGTTGCTGGGATTGTTGCTAGTGGGGTTGGTGGTATGGCGGCTGCGCCGCAAGACCTGACCTGCTGGGTTCTTGTGGCGAGGGGATTTATCCCCGTTGGGTCGCGAAGCGGCCCCAAATCAGACAACTCGATCAGTCAGGCACACCCAGGCGCCAGGTTTAAGGGCCGCTTCGCAGCCCAGCGGGGATAAATCCCCTCGCCACAAGAGCCGATGCGAGCCTCGCCATACAGGTGTCCGGACGATACTCTGTCAGGGATATTTCCTACGACTTACTGTGAAACCGCCTAATGCAGACCCTGACTCATTACATCCAGCGCATCCTTGAATTGATGAAGCGCTACCCAGGGGTCATTGCGCTTGGTGGTTTCATCTCCGGCGCCGGCAGTTTCGTACTGGTGGACCGCCAACAGGGCCTGGCCACCTGGATCGCCATCCTGATGCTGGTGAGCTGGCTCTGGCTGATGCTGGAAAACAGCCTGACCCGGCTGTTCGCACGAATTTTCAAGCGGGAGATACCGCAGCCGTTGTTGCGTTACGCCACGCAGATGATTCACCAGGAAAGCCTGTTCTTCGTCCTGCCGTTTTTCCTGATCACCACCACCTGGAACAGCAGCCAACTGATTTTCACCGGATTGCTCGGTGCGTCAGGACTGATTTCGATCACCGATCCGCTGTACTACAAATGGCTGGCACCCCGCCGCTGGGCGTTCCTGGCGTTGCACACGCTGACGCTGTTCGCCGCCCTGCTCACCGCACTGCCGATCATCATGCACCTGACCACCGACCAGAGTTTCAAGCTGGCGCTGGGCATCTCCATGCTGTTGTCGTTCCCGAGCCTGGCCTCGATCTTCCCGATCCGCACCGTGCGCAATGCGCTGGCGATTCTGTGCATCACCCTGGGGATCGGCGCCGCCGGATGGGTGCTGCGTTCCTGGGTACCACCGGCCACGCTGTGGATGACCGAAGTAGCGATCAGCACCCAGTTGGAGGACCGTACCCCGGGCGACAGCCTCAAGGAAGTCAGCGCCGCCCAGATCCGCGGCAACGGCCTGTATGCCTATACCGCCATCAATGCGCCGCGAGGGCTGGATGAACGGATCTATCACGTCTGGCAGTTCAACGGCAAAGAAGTGGACCGCATCGCCCTGGACATTCATGGCGGACGCAAGGAGGGCTACCGTGCCTGGACCCACAAACAGAACTTCCCGGACAACCCGACCGGCAAATGGCAGGTGCGGGTATTGACGGAAAACGGCCAGATGATCGGGGTGTTGCGGTTCAACGTCACGGACCCGGCCGATCAGCCGAAGAACCAGTAGCAAACCCCGATGGCCCCCAACACGCCGGCCAGCTCAGCCAGCAGCGCGCAGCCCACCGCATGCCGCGCCCGCTGGATGCCCACGGCGCCGAAGTACACCGCCAGTACATAGAACGTGGTTTCGGTGCTGCCCTGGATGGTCGCTGCCACCAGGGCCGGGAAGCTGTCCACGCCGGAGGTCTTCATGGTTTCGATCAGCATCGCCCGGGCGGCGCTGCCGGAGAACGGCTTGACCATCGCGGTCGGCAAGGCGTCGACGAAACGTGTATCCCAGCCAGCCCATTCCACCAGGTGCCGGATACCGTCCAGACCGAAATCCAGCGCCCCCGAGGCCCGCAACACACCGACCGCACAGAGCATCGCCACCAGGTACGGCAGCAAGCCCTTGGCCACGTCGAACCCTTCCTTGGCCCCCTCGACAAACGCTTCGTACACCTTGACCTTGCGCAGGGCGCCCACCACCAGGAACAGGATGATCAAGCCGAACAGCGTCAGGTTGCCGAGGATCGAAGACAGACTCGCCAACGCCGTGGCTGAGAGCGTCGCCAGCAACGCCATGAAGCCACCCAGCGCCAGCGCCCCGGGAATCAGGTAAGCCAGCACCACCGGGTCCCACAGGCGCAAGCGCTGCATGAAGGCCACCGACAGCAGCCCCATCAGGGTCGAACAACTGGTGGCGAGCAGGATCGGCAGGAACACCAGGGTCGGGTCCGGCGCGCCTTGCTGGGCACGGTACATGAAGATCGTCACCGGCAGCAGCGTCAACGACGAGGCATTGAGCACCAGGAACAGGATCTGCGCATTGCTGGCGATGGTCGGGCTGGGGTTCAGGTCCTGCAGGGCGCGCATGGCCTTCAGGCCGATGGGGGTGGCGGCGTTGTCCAGGCCCAGGCCGTTGGCGGCGAAGTTGAGGGTGATCAGGCCGATGGCCGGGTGGCCCGGCGGCACTTCCGGCATCAGCCGCAGGAACAGCGGGCCGAGGGCCTTGGCCAGCCAGTCGACGATGCCGGCCTTTTCGGCGATCCGCAGGAATCCCAGCCACAGGGTCAAGGTGCCGAACAGCAGGACCATCACCTCCACCGACAACTTGGCCATGGCGAAAATACTCTCCACCATCGCCGCGAAAATGCCGGCGTTGCCACCCACCAGCCACTGCATCAGCGCCGAAACGGCCGCCACGATAAAGAAGCCAAGCCACAGGCCATTGAGCATCGGTTAAATCCCCCGGAAGATGCCGCGAATGATAGCGGGGCTGGCAGAAACGACAAACCCCGGATTTCTCCGGGGCTTGTCTGATTCACCCCCACATTTGAACTGTGGTGTGCATAAGTTCTGTGGCAACACAAAACCATTGTGGGAGCGAGCCTGCTCGCGATGGCGGAGTGTCAGCCAACATAGGTGTCGACAGACCTGATGCTATCGCGAGCAGGCTCGCTCCCACAGAGGCATGCGATCCTTCAGCGGCTGGAAGGCTCACCGGCCGGCAGCGGCTCCTTGCTGCGCCAGTGCGGCAGGGAGTTCCAGTAGCGCTGGCCCTTGGCGTCGTCGTACATGCCTTCCCAGCGAGCGATCACCAGCACCGCCAGGGCGTTACCGATCACGTTCAATGCGGTACGGGCCATGTCCATGACACGGTCGACACCGGCGATGAAAGCCAGGCCTTCCAGTGGAATACCGACACTGCCCAACGTCGCCAGCAGCACCACGAAGGACACGCCCGGCACGCCGGCGATGCCTTTGGAAGTGACCATCAACGTCAACACCAGCAGCAATTGCTGGCTGATGGACAGGTCGATGCCGTACAGCTGGGCAATGAAAATCGCCGCGATGCTCTGGTACAGCGTCGAACCGTCGAGGTTGAACGAGTAACCGGTGGGCACCACGAAGCTGCAGATGGCTTTCGGCGCGCCGTAGGCTTCCATCTTCTCGATCACTCGCGGCAACACGGTTTCGGAACTGGCGGTGGAGTATGCCAGCACCAGTTCGTCCTTGAAGATGCGCATCAGCTTGAGCACCGAGAAGCCGAACAGGCGGGCGATCAGGCCCAGTACCACGAAAGCGAAGAAAGCGATGGCGACGTAAACCAGGATCACCAGTTTCGCCAGCGGCAGCAGGGACGCAAAACCGAAGTTGGCAACCGTCACCGCGATCAGTGCGAAAACGCCGATAGGGGCGTACTGCATGATCATGTGGGTGACTTTGAACATGCTTTCGGACACGCCCTGGAACATCTTCACCAGCGGCTCGCGCAGGTCCGATTGCAGGCTGGAAAGGCCCAGGCCGAACAGGACGGAGAAGAAAATGATCGGCAGCATCTCGCCGCGGGTCAGCGCCGCGAAGATGTTCGACGGGATCAGGTTGAGGATGGTCTGGACGAAGGCATGCTCATGCTGCACTTCAGCGGCCGTGGCCTGGTACTTGGAAATATCCACCGTACCCAGGGTGCTCATGTCGATGCCGCTGCCCGGCTGGAAGAAGTTGGCCAGCAGCAGGCCGACGACAATGGCGATGGTGGTGACGATTTCAAAGTAGAGGATCGTCTTGAGGCCGATGCGCCCGAGTTTCTTCGCGTCGCCGACCCCGGCAATGCCGACGATCAGCGAAGAGATGACGATCGGGATCACGATCATCTTGATCAGCCGGATAAAGATATCGCCTGCCGGTTGCAGCACGTTGCTGATCCACCAGGCCTTCTCGGCACTGAAATGGTTGAGCAGCGCGCCCAGTGCAATCCCGAGCACGAGACCGATGAGGATCTGCCAGGCGAGGCTTAGTTTTGCCTTCTTCATATCATTACCCTTACTTCGATTGGACTCGGGCAAAAGCGCAAATCGAACCGCCAATGGCGATACGAGTCGTGCTCCTGCCCCCGTATAAGGTCACCCCGAGCGCGCGTTGGCGGCTTACTGGCGGGCGAAAAAAGGCGCAACTATTGCGATGCGAGGGGGGCTCGTCTAATGCCGTAAACGCCTACCCTATGCCGAATCGGCATGAGATTTTCAAAACAAAACCCCCGTCCCAAGCGGTTCGGATGCGACATTTCAGCAGGCATAAATGCCGTGAACCGGCGGTTTCAGCGTAGCCGGGCTTTGTTTCAACTGCCGTGAAAATCGATGAAACGGTTACTCGCGGGCAAGCCGAGGGCAGCGGAAAAAGCTTGAAAGCTCTCCGATATACGGTCAGACGTCAGGAAACAGAGAGAGGAGACGGGACAAAATGCCGCATTGGATTAGCGTTCATGCAGCACGAATGACAAGCCGCTCTGGAACGGGCGCTTGCCTCGATAAGCCCTGCGCAAGTTCGCCAAGCCGTCTCGACTTTGCGAACCTGCGTCGCAGCTTTTACCTGACCCGGCCCTTTCGCAGGCACCCCTTGTGCCCGTAGGTCACTCCGACCCTGAATGGTCAGAACGTCCCGGCCCCCTGGTCATGCATCGGCCCTCCTCGGGCTGTGCAGAAGGAAAAGCAGGGCTGCTTTTCCCGTTTTCAAAACTCAGTACCAATTGGGGTCTTTCTTGAGTTGTTCCATTAACAGTTCTTGCATACCGTCATCGGGGTTGCCGAGGAAACGGTAGTTGGCATGACGGGTCGGCGACTTGTCGGCCGGCAGCCCGGCGGGGACCTCGACCAGCAAGGCGTAGGCTTCATCCTTGTCGAAACTGAAAGCGACGAACAAGCGCTCGCTGCGGCACGTCGCCTGGGTTTCACACAAAGGGCCCACCAGGTATTTGTCGCCATCTTCCTCGACAGCGTTCATCTGCTCAGAATCGCCTGACAGATTCATCACCCATTCCGGCAGACGTTCTTCTTTCTTGACCACGTGCTGCCAGGTTTCACGGTACTGCGCGTCAGATTCAAGTAATTGATTGACCCGCATCTGTCCGTCGTTGGCAGCCATTGCCGTGGCACTGCCGCCCAGGAGCAGGGCGGCGGCCAGTCCTTTCAATGCAGCGTTCATGATCAGCCTCGGCCGCGACGGCCAAAGAAGAAGGAGGCGATGAACATCACCAGGAACACGACAAAGAGAATCTTGGCGATGCCCGTGGCGGTGCCGGCGATACCACCGAAGCCCAGGACTGCAGCGATGATGGCAATGATCAGGAAGGTAATTGCCCAACTCAACATGGTGATTCTCCTTTCGCTTTTCTATTTAGTAAGGGTCTGGTTGGAATGGTTCGGGCGCGTCGGACGCACGGTCATCGGGTTAAAACACCCAGCGCTCCTGACGAGGCATGTCGGCAACAGGCTGAGCCTGATCGACATCCATCATTCGCATCGAGGCGGATGCTTCCGCGACGTTGCTCACGGCACTGAAGTGGGTTTGCGGAGTTCGTTGAATCGACACCGGTGCCGGCTCGGGCTGCTGGCTGTAGTGCCAGAGAAGCAATTGCTGACTCACCACGAGGGTCACCAGCAATGCCAGAACAGCCCACAACCCCTGCTGAATGTGCAGGGAGGTAATGGGTAATCGGGCGGCACGTTGCAAATTCATCCTGGAATTCCTCCCCACCCCGGGTGGTGATCTGGTTGAGGCGTTCAAGACGCCACGTTGATCAGACCATTGCAGGCGCCATGCCAGAAATTTATTGTTAAAAACATGTTTAAAATCATAGCGTTATAAACACATCGCCAATCAGCCAAAGCGCATCCTGCACGATGCCCCCGAAGGGAGTCGTGCGTATTGCACGAATGGAGAAATGGGAGGCGATAGATTCTTTTTGAATTGCCGTCCGCGAACAGCGGTCGGAATGGGGCAGGTCTGGGCCGGTGAAATCGACGAGCCCAAAAAAATAAACGCAAATCAGGCGTTTAGGACTGCGTCGCTCACCGCGACGCTTTCTGTAGGTAATATTCGTTCAGAATCGACCATGCAACTTGCCCGATTTTTCTGACACTAACCAACATCATTCATTAAAGGAGCGTAGGAAAAATGGAATCAGCCACTGAGCATCAAGGCCGCATTCTGCTGGTAGACGATGAGTCCGCCATCCTGCGTACGTTCCGCTATTGCCTGGAAGATGAAGGCTATACCGTCGCCACCGCCAACAGTGCCGCCCAGGCCGATACCCTGTTGCAGCGCCAAGTGTTCGACCTGTGCTTCCTCGACCTTCGCCTGGGCGAAGACAACGGCCTCGATGTGTTGGCCCAGATGCGCATCCAGGCACCGTGGATGCGCGTGGTGATCGTCACCGCCCACTCGGCTGTCGACACTGCGGTGGACGCGATCCAGGCCGGTGCCGCCGACTATCTGGTCAAGCCCTGCAGCCCGGATCAGTTGCGCCTGGCGACCGCCAAGCAACTGGAGGTCCGCCAGCTATCGGCAAGGCTCGAGGCGCTGGAAGGCGAGATGCGCAAACCCAAGGACGGCCTCGACTCCCACAGCCCTGCGATGAAAGTGGTGCTGGAAACCGCCCGCCAGGTAGCCAGCACCGATGCCAATATCCTGATTCTTGGCGAATCCGGTACCGGTAAAGGCGAGCTGGCCCGGGCGATCCATGGCTGGAGCAAACGCGCGAAAAAATCCTGTGTCACCATCAATTGCCCGTCGCTGACGACCGAGCTGATGGAAAGTGAATTGTTCGGTCACAGCCGCGGCGCGTTCACCGGTGCCAGCGAGAGCACGCTGGGGCGAGTCAACCAGGCAGACGGCGGAACCCTGTTTCTCGACGAGATCGGCGACTTTCCCCTGACGTTGCAACCAAAATTGCTGCGGTTCATCCAGGACAAGGAATACGAGCGGGTCGGAGACCCGGTCACCCGCCGGGCCGATGTGCGCATCCTCGCAGCGACCAACCTGAACCTTGAAGACATGGTGCGCGACGGACGTTTTCGTGAAGACCTGCTGTACCGGCTGAACGTCATCACCCTGCACTTGCCGCCGCTGCGCGAGCGCGCCGAAGACATCCTCACCCTGGCGGACCGTTTCCTGGCCCGCTTCGTCAAGGAATATGCCCGTCCGGCCCGGGGATTCAGCGATGAGGCCCGCGAAGCACTGCTAGGCTATCGCTGGCCAGGCAACATCCGGGAACTGCGTAACGTGGTGGAGCGCGCCAGCATCATCTGTCCCCAGGAAAAAGTCGAAATCAGTCATTTGGGCATGGCCGAGCAACCGGTCAACAACGCGCCGCGAATCGGCGCCGCGCTGAGCCTTGATGAACTGGAGAAAGCCCACATCGGTGCCGTGCTGGCCACGGCCGATACGCTGGACCAGGCGGCCAAGACCCTGGGTATCGATGCTTCCACGCTGTATCGCAAACGCAAGCAATACAACCTGTGAACGGTACCTTATGAAACTGGCGATGAAGCTGCGCACACGGCTGTTTCTCAGTATCTCGGCCCTGATAACGGTGGCCTTGCTGGGTCTGCTGCTTGGCTTGGTCAGCGTGATGCAAATGGCCAATACCCAGGAACAATCGGTGCGCGACAACTTCATCCTGCTGGACCTGGGCCTCAAGCTGCGCCAGACCCTGGGCGACCAGTTGATCATCATGCTCGACGACAAGCCCGACCTGGCCGCGCTGGAAGACTCCAAGCGGCAATATTTCAGTCTGCTGGAGGAGGGCATCGCGCACGAACACAGCCTGAACGAGCCGACGGAAAACTTCACCCGGGCCAAGGCCGACTACCTCGGGTTCCTTGAAGCATTTACAGCCTCTCGCCAGCAACCGCCCCAGCTCACGGGCATCCAGGACCTCACTGAAAAATTCAACGTACTGCGTAACGGGTTGATCGAAGGGTATCGGCACGCCTTGACCAACATCAGCGAAACCCAGACCCACTCCCGGGACCGGGCGCTGCTGATTTCCGGTTTGCTGGGTCTGGTGGGGTTGGCGGTGCTGGTCATCGGCTTCATCACCGCCCATGGCATCGCCCGGCGTTTCGGGACGCCGATCGAGGCGCTGGTGTCGGCTGCGGACGATATCGGCCAGGGCAAGTTCGAAGTGACGTTGCCGATCTCCACTTCCCCGGAATTGAATCTGCTGACGCGTCGTTTTGGAATCATGGCCCAGGCACTGCGTGAACATCAGGCCACCAATGTCGATGAGCTGCTGGCCGGCCAGCAACGCCTGCAAGCGGTACTCGACAGCATCGACGACGGCTTGCTGATGATCGACCGCCAGGGCCGGCTCGAGCACCTGAACCCGGTGGCCCAACGCCAACTGGGCTGGGATGAGGAACGCCTGGGCCAGGGACTGGGCGAGGCCCTTGGACGCCTGGAGCTGGACGAGGAATTGCACCTGGTGCTGCGCGGCGGAACGCTGGAGCGGGCACCGGAGGACCTGAGCATTGAAGTGGATGGCGAATCCCGCTTGCTGACCTACAGCCTCACGCCTGTGAGCCATACCCAGGGGCATATTCTCGGCGCGGTGATGGTGCTGCACGACGTTACCGAACAACGCGCCTTCGAACGGGTACGCAGTGAGTTCGTGTTGCGGGCCTCCCACGAGCTGCGCACACCGGTGACCGGCATGCACATGGCGTTCGGCCTGTTGCGCGAGCGCGTCCATTTCCCGGAAGAATCCCGTGAAGCGGACCTGCTCGACACCGTCAATGAAGAAATGCAGCGGCTGATGCAGCTCATCAATGACCTGCTGAACTTCTCTCGCTACCAGAACGGCCTGCAAAAGCTGACCCTGGCACCTTGCTCCATCGAAGACCTGCTGGAAGCGGCCCGCCTGCGGTTCGCCGGCCAGGCCCAAGCCAAGGGCATCGAGTTGCTCGTGGCGATCCAGGGCCCGCTACCGCGCCTGCATGCCGACGCGCCGCAGTTGGAGCGGGTGCTGGATAACCTGATCGACAACGCCATGCGCCACACCGGCGACAACGGCCAGATCCGCCTGCAGGGTCGGCGCCACGGCGAGCGGGTGATCATCAGCGTCGAAGACAACGGCGAAGGCATTGCCTATGGCCAACAGGGGCGGATCTTCGAACCCTTCGTCCAGGTCGGACGCAAGAAAGGTGGCGCAGGCCTCGGGCTGGCCCTGTGCAAGGAGATCGTTCAGCTCCATGGCGGGCGCATGGGTGTTTATTCAAGGCCAGGGCAGGGCACGCAGTTCTACATGGCGTTGACGGTTTGAAGCTATTTCCTAGGCCTCGTCATCCAGACGCCGTCCGAGCAGCCGCCGCCCGCGTGTAATCAGTTCAATGAGCTGCACGGCACTGAGGGCATGGGCAAACAGCCAGCCCTGGCCGAACGTCACCCCTTCGCTGCTCAGATAGGACGCCTGAGCCTCGTGCTCGATGCCTTCGGCAATCACCTTGAGTTGCAACGCGTGGGCCATGCGAATGATGTGCGGAGCCACGCCGCTGCTGGCCGCATCGTGGCCGAGGGCATCGATAAAGGCCTTATCGATTTTCAGACAGTCCACAGGCAGGGTCTGCAGGTAAGCCAGGCTGCAATAACCGGTGCCGAAGTCATCGATCAGCACCTGATGGCCCACGTCACGCAGCGATTGCAGGTTGTCCCGGGCGACCAGCACATCGATCAACCCGCGCTCCGTCACTTCAAAGGCAATCTGCCGCGCCGAGACCCGATGCCGCGCCAGCAAGCGGGCGATCACTTCGCCGATGCGCGGCACCATCACGTCGCATGCCGCCAGGTTCACCGAAATATAGAGCTGGGGATTGGCCCGCAACAGCTGGCCCAGCTGGTCAAACAGGCGCTGCAAGACGAAATCGGTAATCTGGCGGATCTGCCCGGTATCTTCCGCCATCGGGATGAACAGATCCGGACTGGTCAAGGTGCCATCCGGTCGTCGCCAACGCAGCAGGGCTTCAGCCCCGACACAGTTGCGGCTGCGCAGGTCGAAAATCGGCTGGTACAGCACCTGGAACTCGCCTCGCCGGATGGCCCCATGCAGTTCGGCATCCATGGATTGACGCTGGCGCGCCAACAGAAACACCTGGAAACCGATCCCCAAGCCCAATATCAGGCTGGTGGGCAGCATCCACCAGGCATTGGCGGGAATATGAAAGCCGTTGCGCTGGGCAATCAACACCAACTGATATTCCGGACTGTCGGTCTGCATGCGATAGATCAGCCGGGTCGCTGTCACCAGCAGGGCATTGCGGCTTTGCGGTGGCCAGGGCTCGGCAGGCGGCCAGTATTGATCGGTACCCAGCACGGGAATGGCGCGCTTGCCATGGTCCAGGACCACCAGCAGGCTGCTGTCGGGCGGCAGGTCGACCACATCGGTCAGATGCCCCCTGGAGGTGGCGACCCGAAAGTTGCCGCGCCCCAGCATCAATGCGGCACGGTTTTCATCGGGCTCAGTGGTGGTGTTCAACCAATAACTGTAGGTCGGGCCCCGTATGTCGGGCGGACGGGCAACAGACAATCCGCTCTGCCGTGGACGGTTGGAGCAGACGCCGCGACTGTCGATATACACCGCCTCGTAGACGAAGCGGTAGTTGAAGCTGACCTGCTGCAAGGTCGCGATCATTTCCTCGTCGCACCCGCGCAGCGGTTGGTTCTGCAGATCATCGAGGCTTTCGCGCAACTGCCCGAAAAGCTGTTCCAGCCGTTGCAGGAAGCGCTCGCCCTGGGCATTCATCTGGTCGCTTTCACGCTGCTGGTTCTGCTGCACGACCACGAACAGGCTCCCCGCCAGCAACAGCAGCGTGCTCAGGACAGCCGCTAGCGTCGCCAAAAAAAGAGGGCGATGGAGCCAGCTTTGCAGGGTTTCGCGGGCAGCCTTCATCGATTGGTAATCCGAAAGTTACCAATGAGTTATAGCCCCTGATTGGGATCTCGCGCTCACCGTCGGACAAGCGTCATTATTTTGTCTGGGTGAGCACCTGCAGAATCGCCGCACTTTGCGCGTCGGGCGTACCGTCGAACCGGGCCGGTCGATAACGCATCTGGAAGGCAGCCAGCACGTGGCGGGTAGCCACATCCCATTCGCCGGTCCGGGGTGTCGGATAGCCGAGGCGGGCCAGCTCGGTCTGGAACCAGGTGGCGCTCGGTAGCTGCGTCAGGAAGAACGCCTGCTGGCGCGCCACGGCCTGTTCATCGGGCCAGACGCCCAGGCCTGCTTCGGCCAGGCGCTTCCAGGGGAACAACGGCCCCGGATCAAGCTTGCGCAGGGGAGCGATGTCGCTGTGTCCAATGATGTTGATCGGGTTGATCGCGTTGCGCCGGGTAATGTCCTTGAGCAATACGATCAAGGATTGGACCTGGGCTTCGCTATAGGGGTACCAGAGACGCCCGGTGGGGGTGTCGACGTACCCCGGGTTGACGATCTCGATGCCGATGGAGCTGGAGTTGAGCCAGGTCCGGCCTTGCCATTCGCTTTCTCCGGCGTGCCAGGCCCGCCGGCTTTCGTCCACCAGCTTGTAGATGGTCGCGTTCTTGTCGTCACCGATCAGGTAATGGGCACTGACTTCGCCATGGGTCAGCAGCGCCAGGGACCGTTCCAGGGAGGCTGAGGTGTAATGCACCACGACAAACTGGATACGGCTGTCCTGGTTGGCCGACGGGTGACTGGTATCAAGCCGGGGCCCGCTGGCGCAACCGGCCAGGGCCAGCAAAAAGACAATGATCGGAACGATTTTCATGGCGCAGTGCATTTACGGATGGCGAATAATGCAACAGTGTAACGTATCACTGGACAAGGGTCTGGCTTGCCTTCGAGATTAAACAAAATGGAACAATTGCCCTCAGCCCAGTTCCACTCGGTTACGCCCGGCGGTTTTTGCTCGATATAGCGCCTGATCGGCTCTTTTAAGCACCAGATCGCTGTGTTCACCCTGTTTGAATGCGGTCATGCCCATGGACACGGTAATGGTTACCGGCTCGCCCTTGAAGTGAAACGGACAGGCTTCGATGGCTGCCCGCAGGCCCTCGGCCAGTTTGGCACCCGCCGCCAGGGGCGTGTCGGGCACCAGCAGGACAAATTCCTCGCCGCCAAAACGAGCGATGAAGTCGCTGCCCCGCAGGCGCCTGCGCAGCACATTGGCGATGAGCTTCAACACCCGGTCACCGGCCAGGTGCCCATAGTTGTCATTGATTCGTTTGAAGTGATCGAGGTCGAGCATCGCCAGCAGCAAGCTGTTGCCGTGCCGCTGCCACTGAGCGACCTCGTGTTCGAGCCGCTCGGTCCAGGCGGCACGGTTGGGCAACCCGGTGAGTGGGTCGATCAGCGCCTTCTGCCGCTGCTCTTCGAGATTCTCACGCACGACCTGGGCTTCCTGCTCCATCACCGCAACGCGCTCGGCCAGGCTCTTGAGGCGGCTGGAGACTTCCTGCTCGCGCTGGTCACGCTGCTTCTGGTGCTGGTCCATCGTACCGAGCAGGCCTTCCAGATGGTTTTCCAGCACCTGCTTGAGCCCTTCCAGGTCATCGGCTTCCTGCACGCTGCTTTGCAGGCCATCGACCTGCTCGCGAATCTGGGTGTCCATTTCCCGGGAGGCCGAGAGATTGTCCGCGTGGCCTTCACTGGCAGCGCGCAAGCTGCCCTGGAACGACTCCAGCCGATCATTGAGGCGTTGCAGATACGCTTCGAATTCATGCTGGCCGCTGTCGGTGATGGCCAGCATGAGCGTGGCGAAATCGTCGAGAATCGGCAGTAACTCGTACCAGTTCAAACCATTTCGCAGACGTTCACCCATGGCCTCGGCTTGCGGGCGATGACGCTCGGGCAGGGTCAGGTCACCCAGCAGGCCCAGCAGGGTGTCTTCGATATGCTTGGCCACCGAACTGTAGGAAGGTTCCGGGGAGTCGGGCAGGGCGTAATGGGCCTCATCCGGATCAGCGGGCAGTGGCGCAACGGTTGTCGAAGGCTCATCAGGCTCTGTATCAGCTGACGGTATTGCCTCCAACCCGGGTGACGGCGCCTCGGAGGCCTGCTCGTCGGGATTCTCTAGCGCGGCGGCGACCGTAGGCTCCGTGACAGTCGGTACCGGTTCGCTGGCTTCCTCTGGCTCGAGGACCGGCTGCGCGATGTCGGTCACGGGCTTTGGAGCGGGTTCGACTATCGGCGGAATGAAGGCAGCCGGTTCGGGCGTTTCAGCGATGGGCTGAGCCTGCTCCACTGGCCCAATGACAGGTGCAGGAACGGCCGTCGGCTGCATTGGCACCGGCGGTGGCGCTTCGGTCACTGGCGTCGCAGCCACAGGCGCAACGTTGACCGGAGCGGCTTCGTGCGGCTGGGCGGCCGCATCTTCGTGACCATGACCACCAAACAGCCGTTGCAGCAGGCCGGGACGACTCGCTTCGGCAGGTGCCTCCAATGCATTCAGCGCCTTGCCCTGCAAGCTGCTCAATTCGCTAAGCAACAGGGGAATTTCCCGAGCCTGGCCGACCCGTGCCTCCAGATGCTTGGCAAACACTTTCAGCGGTCGACGAACGTCTTTCGGCAGCGGCAGGGTCTGTAGCTGAGCGACCAGGGCGGTCAATGCGGTGCTCATCTGTTCGACCCGGGTCTCGCGGCGCTGCTCGGAATCCAGCACGGCTTTTTCCAGGCGCGGCAAGAGGGCGGCGAGGGCGGCGTCCATGTCGTCGGTGCGCACCACTTCGCGCATCTCTTTCATGCATTGATCAACGGCCCGGTCCGTGCCCTCGGCGGCCAGGGTGCTGCGCACCAGGCCACGACGCAGCAAGTCGAGCCGGGCATCCCAGCGGCGCTCGAGCTTTTCCTGCTGTTCAATGCTCTTGAAGTACTTCTCTCTCCAGCGTTCGGCGTCGTCGCTCATTCATCGGGTCCGCAAGGGGCAGAACTCAGCGCAGGAAATGCGTCAGCCGTGAGCGAACCCGGTAGACGAATTTCGACTGCAACCGGCAGGTGATCGGAAATGGGCTGGGCCAGGACCTCGACACGCTCAAGGGTCAGGGTCGGGCTCAGCAGGATATGGTCCAGGCAGCGCTGGGGGCGCCAGCTGGGGAATGTTGCTTCAAGTTGTGGCGCAAGCAGGCCGAGATCGCGCAGGGGCGAGGTCTGCAACAGGTCATTGGCGTGGGTGTTCATGTCGCCCATCAGCACCTGATGCTTATAGCCGCCGATCAACTCGCGGATATAGGCCAGTTGCATCGCCCGGGTACGCGCCCCGAGGGCCAGGTGCATCATGACCACAACCAACGCCTCCGGCCCTTCGCCGAAGCGCGCCAGGATCGCTCCGCGCCCCTTGGGGCCCGGCAGCGGATGGTCTTCGATCGCCCACGGCCGCAGGCGACTCAACACGCCATTGCTGTGCTGGGCGAGACGGCCGAGGTTGCGATTGAGTTGTTGATACCAGTAGGGAAACGCGCCCAGTTGGGCCAGATGCTCCACCTGATTGACATAGCCCGACCTCAGGCTGCCGCCATCGGCTTCTTGCAGGGCCACCAGGTCGAAATCCTTCAGCAGGTCGCCGATTTTCTGCAGGTTACCGGCACGCCCGGTGTGGGGCAGCAGATGTTGCCAACCCCGGGTCAGGTAATGCCGGTAGCGTTCGGTGCTGATGCCCACCTGGATGTTGAAACTGAGCAGTCGCAGGCGACTGTCGGCGGGCAGGCCCGTGGACGCGACATGATGCTCGTTGACCCGCGGTTCATGCAGGCCAACGATACGCTCGGTGCTCCAACGGGCCATGGGCGTGGGCCGCGCTTAGTTGGCAACAGCCTTGGTCGCCGCTCGCTCCTTGGCGACCAGCTTGTCAGCCAGTTGCAAGGCTTGGTCTGCGCCGCCGGCAGAGCCGATGTCAAAGCGGTATTTGCCATTGACGATCATGGTCGGTACGCCGGTGATCTCGTACTTCTTCGCCAGCTCCTTGGCTTTGACAATTTGGCCCTTCACGGCGAAAGAGTCGAAGGTCGCCAGGAATTTCTCCTTGTCTACGCCCTGGGTTGCCAGGAAGTCTGCCATGTCATCTTTGTCAGTCAGCTTTTTATGTTCCTTCTGGATCGCGTTGAACACCGCCGCGTGAACCTTGTGCTCGACGCCCATGGCTTCGAGGGTCAGGAACATCTGGCCGTGGGCATCCCATGGGCCGCCGAACATGGCAGGGATGCGGACGAAGTTCACGTCCGAAGGCAGCTTATCAACCCACGGGTTGATCACCGGCTCGAACGCGTAGCAATGCGGGCAGCCATACCAGAACAGCTCCACCACTTCGATCTTGCCGGGCACGGCTACCGGAACCGGATTGCTCAACTCGACGTAAGGGGCATTCGATTCCTCGGCGTTGGCTTGAGCGCCGATGCCGAACAGGCTGGCGACGACGAGCGCGGCGCTGATGATCAGATTACGCATGCTTTACTCCTGGACAAATAGGTGGCCTCGCAAGGTGTGTTGTCAGACAGACCATGGCGGGTTCAAGTTCTTAGTGTAACGGCAGCGGCCACAAAAAAGGGCGGCCAAAGCCACCCTTTTCATGCTTGCATCGACAGATTAATCGAGCGTTAACGTTACAAGCGGTGTACACCCCTCGCAACGCCGCCCAAAGACCTTAGTGCAGGCCCTGGATGTAGCTGGCCACCGCTGCGATATCTTCGTCGCTCAGCTTGCGGGCGATGGTACGCATGGTCATCGCGTCGCCGTCGTTGGCACGCCCGCCGTCTTCCTTGCGGAAGTCGGTCAGTTGCTTGGCCACGTACTGGGCATGCTGGCCACCCAGGTGCGGGAAGCCGGCAGCGGCGTTGCCGGCACCGTTCGGCGAATGGCAACCGGTGCAGGCCGGCAGGCCTTTTTCCAGGTCGCCGCCACGGAACAGCTTCTCACCGCGTGCCACGAGTTTCTGGTCGGCGGCGCCGACGCTGCCTTTCTGGCTGGCGAAATAGGCCGCGATGTCCGACAGGTCCTGATCGCTCAGGTTGGTCAGCAGGCCGGTCATTTCCAGGACGGTGCGCTTGCCCGACTTGATGTCGTGCAGTTGCTTGGTCAGGTAGCGTTCGCCCTGGCCCGCCAGTTTCGGAAAGTTTGGCGCTGCGCTGTTGCCATCCGGCCCGTGGCAGGCCCCGCATACGGCGGCTTTCGCCTGGCCGGCGGCGGCATCGCCTGCGGCGTGGGCTACGCCGGATATCCCCAAGGTCAACAGCAGACTCACGATCAGTTTGTTCATCAGCTAATCCAACTACGGCTAAGGGTTAAAGAGTTATGGGCCGGGTTCACTCGCTCATCCACTGGATGATGGCTTGGTAATCCTCGGCACTGCAGTCCATGCACAAACCACGCGGCGGCATCGCCTTGAAACCCTGGGTCACGTGTTGCACCAGCGTCCCCATACCTTTCGCCAACCTCGGCGTCCAAGCTTCCTGATCGCCCTTGCGGGGCGCCGTTGGGAGTTGGCCGGAATGACAGGCACCACAAACACGGTTGTACACAGCTTCCGGATCCTGTGTAGCCTGAGCGCTGTAAAGCGGCATCAGGACACCGGCAGCTAGCAGCCATTTCGTCATAAAACGACCTTTTCAGGGTTGAGAGCAAGCTGCGTTCTGATGCGCAATTTAGGTCGGTCGCTCTCGTGAACCTCATCCTTCGCTGGGACAAAGCGCACACAAAATCTGCGGCATTATATACTGGCGTCACTGAAACGGAAACGACACAGCTTGCCGCGTCCATTCCCGACGCCGCCCACATCGGAAATCCCATGCAACTGAAGAACCCCATCCTTGGCCTGTGCCAACAGTCCACCTTCATGCTCAGCGCCGCCAAAGTCGATCAATGCCCCGACGACGAAGGCTACGAAGTGGCCTTTGCCGGGCGTTCCAACGCCGGCAAATCCAGCGCGCTGAACACCCTGACCCATGCGAGCCTGGCACGCACCTCGAAAACCCCGGGTCGCACACAGCTGTTGAACTTCTTCAAGCTAGACGATGAACGCCGTTTGGTCGACCTGCCCGGCTACGGCTACGCCAAGGTGCCGATTCCGCTCAAGCAACACTGGCAACGCCACCTGGAAGCCTATCTGGGCAGCCGCGAGAGTCTGAAGGGGTTGATCCTGATGATGGACATCCGCCATCCGATGACCGACTTCGACACGCTGATGCTCGACTGGGCGGTCGCCAGCGGCATGCCCATGCACATCCTGCTGACCAAGGCGGACAAGCTCACCTACGGCGCGGCCAAGAACACACTGCTCAAGGTGCAGTCGCAAATCCGCAAGGGCTGGGGTGATGCGATCACAATCCAGCTGTTCTCGGCACCCAAGCGCATGGGCCTGGAAGAGGCCTACACCGTGCTGGCCGACTGGATGGAACTGGCGGACAAGGGCAGCGAAGCGGCCGAGTAAGCCGAATCGCAGGCAAAAAAAACCCCGGACTTCGTATGGGGAGGGGGAAGTTCGGGGTCCAAGTTCCGGACCGCTAGGGCGGGGTCCAGATATCTGCCAACACTTAACACAACATAGGAGCATTGAAGGGCTTCACCAGCCATTCAGAATCTCTGAGTCGCATTTCATGGGTTTAGTTCAGATTATTTTTTGAAATTGCCTTAGGAAATGTCTTACCCCCCAGGCGCTGACATTCAACTGTGGCGAGTGGCCGCTTGAGTGCGAAGCGCTCACAAGGGCTTTGGGGCGGCTGCGCCACCCAGCGGGAGCAAGCTCCCTCGCCACAGGGTCTCTCTATAGCCAGGGGGCTACTTCTCAGTGCGCCTCATCCCAGTTGTTCCCCACGCCCACTTCCACCAGCAACGGCACGTCCAGCGTGGTGGCGGCGCTCATGTGCTGGCGAATCTCCTGGCTGACCTGCTCGACCAGGTCTTCCCGTACTTCCAGTACCAGTTCGTCGTGCACCTGCAGGATCACCCTGGCGTCCAGCCCTGAGGTCGACAACCAGCGATCCACGGCCACCATCGCTTTCTTGATGATGTCGGCGGCGGTGCCTTGCATCGGCGCGTTGATCGCTGTGCGCTCGGCGCCTTTGCGCAGCGCCGGGTTCTTCGCGTTGATGTCCGGCAGGTACAACCGGCGACCGAAAATGGTTTCGACGAACCCCTGCTCGGCAGCCTGGGCGCGGGTGCGCTCCATGTACTCCAGCACGCCCGGGTAGCGGGCGAAGTAGCGGTCGATGTAGGCCTGGGACTGCTTGCGATCGACACCGATCTGTTTGGCGAGGCCAAACGCGCTCATGCCGTAGATCAAGCCGAAGTTGATCGCCTTGGCGCTGCGGCGCTGGTCATGGCTGACGGCGTCCAGCTCGACGCCGAAAACCTCGGCGGCCGTGGCCCGGTGCACGTCCAGGTCATTGCGGAATGCATGGAGCAGGCCTTCGTCCTTGGCCAGGTGCGCCATGATCCGCAGTTCGATCTGCGAGTAGTCCGCCGCCAGCAGCTTGTAGCCTTTCGGTGCGACGAACGCCTGACGGATCCGTCGGCCTTCGGCGGTACGGATTGGAATGTTCTGCAGGTTCGGATCGATGGACGACAGTCGCCCGGTCGCGGCAACGGCCTGTTGATAGTTGGTGTGGACGCGGCCGGTGCGGCTGTTGATCTGCTCCGGCAGACGATCGGTGTAGGTGCTCTTGAGCTTGCTCAGTGAGCGGTACTGCATCAGTACTTTGGGCAGCGGATAATCCTGCTCGGCCAGTTCGGCGAGCACCGCCTCGGCGGTGGATGCCTGGCCCTTGGCGGTTTTGCTGAGCACCGGCAAGCCGAGCTTTTCGTACAGGATCACGCCCAATTGCTTCGGCGAGCCGAGGTTGAATTCCTCTCCGGCGATGGCAAACGCCTCACGCTCCAGCGCCACCAGCTTTTCGCCAAGTTCGACACTCTGCACGCCCAGCAGGTTGGCATCCACCAGCGCACCCTGGCGCTCGATACGTGCCAGCACCGGCATCAGCGGCATTTCGATGTCGGCGAGCACTTTGCCCAGGCTCGGGATCGCCGCCAGTTTTTCCTGCAAGGCCTGATGCAGACGGAAGGCCACGTCCGCGTCTTCGGCGGCATAGGGGCCGGCCAGTTCCAGGGAGATCTGGTCGAAGGTCAGCTGTTTGACGCCTTTGCCGGCGATGTCCTGGAAATCGGTCTTGCTTTGTCCCAGGTACTTGAGCGCCAGGCTGTCCATGTCGTGACGGGTCGCGGTGGAGTCCAGCACGTAGGATTCGAGCATGGTGTCGAAGGCAATGCCTTGAACCAGGATGCCGTTGTCCTGATCACCACCGATGGCGCAGTTGGCCAGGATGTTGGTCTCGAACTTGGCGTGCTGGCCGACCTTGAGTTTGTTGGGGTTTTCCAACAAGGGCTTGAGGGCCTTGAGCACCGTGTCACGGTCCAACTGCTCCGGCACGCCCATGTAGGAGTGGGTCAGCGGGATGTAGGCCGCTTCGTGGGCCGCCACGGCAAACGATAGTCCTACCAGTTGTGCATGCTGGGGATCGTCACCGTTGGTTTCGGTGACGAACGCAAACAGCGGCGCCTTTTCCAGCTTGGTCCGCCAGGCGTCGAAGCGCGCCTGATCGAGAATGACTTCGTACTTCGCCTCCGCGCCGCCGGGTTGCTCATCGGCCACTTCGACGATTTCCTGGCCGGAACGCTTGGCGTCTCGCTGGTTCTCTTCGAACCAGCTCTTGAATTCCAGCAGGGTATACAGCTCGGCGAGTTTCTCGTGGTCCGGTGGCCCCATTTGCAAGTCGTCGAGGCCGACATCCAGCGGCACGTCGGTCTTGATGGTCGCCAGTTCGTAGGACAGGAAAGCCATTTCCTTGTGTTCTTCGAGCTTGGGGGCCAGGGTCTTGGCGCCACGGATCGGCAACGTGGCGACGATGTCCAGTTGTGCATACAGCTCGGTCAGGCCGCCGTTGACGCCTACCAGCAAGCCGGAGGCGGTCTTTGGCCCGATTCCCGGAACGCCCGGGATGTTGTCGGAAGAATCGCCCATCAATGCCAGATAATCGATGATCTGCTCCGGAGCGACACCAAATTTCTCCTTCACGCCAGCCACGTCCAGCGCGCTACCGGTCATGGTATTGACCAAGGTAATGTGCCCGTCGACCAATTGAGCCATGTCCTTGTCACCGGTGGAGATCACCACCGGGCGGTCGGCTGCGGCGCTGCTACGGGCCAAAGTGCCAATTACGTCGTCGGCTTCGACGTTGTCCACGCACAGCAGCGGGAAGCCCAGGGCCTTGACGCTGGCGTGCAGCGGCTCGATCTGCACGCGCATGTCGTCGGGCATGCTCGGGCGGTTGGCCTTGTATTCGGCGTACAGCGCATCGCGAAAGGTCCCACCCTTGGCGTCGAACACTACAGCGAACGGGCTGTCCGGATACTGCTTGCGCAGGCTCTTGAGCATGTTCAGCACGCCCTTGACCGCACCGGTCGGCAGGCCTTTGGACGTGGTCAGCGGTGGCAGCGCATGAAAAGCGCGGTATAGATAAGAAGAACCGTCCACCAGGACGAGGGGGGCTTGGCTCATGAGCAGGATCAACCTTTTCGGCGGGTCCGGGGCTAGAATAGCGGGACCGTTGACGACAAAGGGACAAGGTTATCATGCGTACACTAAATCGCCTGTTACTGGCTGGCTTGTTTGCGATCACCCCGCTTACCGTCATGGCGGCGGACGACGCACCTTCGGCGGACCCGGACGTCACCATTCGCACGGAAGGCGACAAGACCATTCAGGAGTACCGGCAAAACGGTTTCCTGTATGCGATCAAGGTCACGCCCAAGCACGGCAAGCCTTATTTCCTGGTACGCGCCGACGGCACTGATGCAAACTTCATCCGTTCGGACCAACCGGATATGCTGATCCCGTCGTGGAAGATCTTCGAGTGGAAGTAGTTTCCCAATTTCAACCGGCGCCCGCTGCAGGGCGCCCGTACTGGCAGTTTTAACCATGTCTGTGTTCACCCCCCTGGCTCGGCCCGAGCTGGAAACCTTTCTCGCCCCTTACGGGCTCGGCCGCCTGCTTGATTTCCAGGGGATCGCCGCTGGCAGCGAAAACACCAATTTCTTTATCAGCCTGGAGCAGGGCGAATTCGTCCTGACCCTGGTCGAGCGCGGCCCGGTGCAGGAAATGCCGTTCTTCATCGAGCTGCTCGATGTCCTGCATGAGGCCGCCCTGCCAGTGCCTTATGCCTTGCGCACCACCGACGGCGTTGCGCTCAGGGAGCTGGCCGGCAAACCCGCGCTGCTGCAACCGCGCCTGGCCGGCAAGCACATCAAGCAGGCCAACGCGCAGCATTGCGCCCAGGTCGGCGAGTTGCTGGCGCATCTGCACCTGGCCACCCAGGCCAACATGATCAAGCGCAAGACCGATCGCGGCCTGGACTGGATGCAGGAGGAGGGCGCAAAGCTGCTGTCACACCTCGATACCGAGCCCCGTCGGCTGTTGAAAGCGGCGCTGGACGAAATCGCGCTGCAGAAAACCGGCATCCTCGCGCTGCCCCGCGCCAACATCCACGCGGACCTGTTCCGCGACAACGCCATGTTCGAAGGCACACACCTGACCGGGTTGATCGACTTCTACAACGCCTGTTCCGGGCCGATGCTGTATGACGTCGCCATTGCCCTGAACGACTGGTGTTCGGATGACGACGGTGTGCTCGATGGCCCCAGGGCGCGGGCGTTGCTGGGGGCTTATGCAGCCCTGCGGCCCTTCACCGCCGCCGAGGCCGAGCTATGGCCGACCATGCTGCGCGTGGCCTGCGTGCGGTTCTGGCTGTCACGCTTGATCGCCGCCGAATCCTTTGCCGGGCAGGATGTGTTGATTCACGATCCGATGGAGTTCCAGCACCGGTTGGCGCAGCGGCAGGATGTTCATACGCCGCTGCCTTTTGCCTTATAACCTGCCTGCCGAACACAGAACCCTGTGGCGAGGGGATTTATCCCCGCTGGGCTGCGCAGCAGCCCTAAAACCTGCTACCCCGGCGTGTCAGATTGATTGGAGAAGGTCTGTTGGGGCTGCTTCGCAACCCAGCGGGGATAAATCCCCTCGCCACAGGAATTCCTTCACTTCAGGTTTGTGTAGCGACTGGAGTTACAACGACTCCAGGCACCCCGCCAAATCATTCCCCAGCTTTTCCAGCAACTGCTCATACCCCTGCGCCGTCGCCGGGGTGTAGCCGCCCAGCGCATCCAGCTCTGCGAGCTTCACCGGCAAGCCGGCCACCAGGGTTTCGGCCAGGCGCGGGCGCAGGGGCGGTTCGCTGAACACGCAGGTCTTACCCACAGCCTGCAAGCGCGTGCGCATCGCCGCCACATGCTGGGCACCGGGCTGGACCTCGGCAGCCACGGCAAACACCCCGGCGTGCTTGAGACCATAGGTGTCTTCGAAATAATCGAACGCTTCGTGGAACACGAAGTAGGGCTTGCCCGCAATCCCGGCCAGACGAGACTTCAGACGCGTGTCCAAGGCATCAAGACGCTGGTTGAAGCCCTGGAGGTTGCTTTGATAACGGGCGGCATTGGCCGGGTCGGCAGCGCTCAGGTCAGCGGCCATCTTGGCGGCGATCACCCGTGCATTGATCGGTGAAAGCCACAAATGGGCGTCGATCGTGCCGGGACGATGGTCATGATCATGCTCGTCGCCGTCATCGTCGGTATGGGATTGGCTGTCCTCGGCAAAATGCCGCAATTTGAGCCCCGGCAGCTCCTGCACCGCGACGGAAGGCAGCGTACGACCGTTCAACACCCGTGGCAGGAAACCTTCCATGTCCGGCCCGATCCAGTAGAGCAGGTCCACCGACTGCACCTTGCGCACGTCGGAGGGCCGCAAGGCGTAGTGGTGAGGCGAAGCACCGGGCGGCAGCAGCACTTCCGGAACGGCCACGCCGTCCTGCACCGCAGCGGCAATCAGTTGCAGCGGCTTGATGCTGGTGAGGACCTTGACCTCAGCCTGAGCCGGGCCGATCAGCAGAAAACTTGCGACAAAAGCGACAAAGAGCGAAAAAAATCGGGACACGATGACCACTCGAAGAGGCGAGAACGGGTAACATAATAACGTCTCTAACGGAACTCGTCGCTGCCCATGCCTATTACACCCCTCGCCAGTCGTCCCCACGATCACTCCCACTGCGTGCACAGCGCGCTGTCCGAGGCCGATGCCATCTGTGCGCGGCAGGGGCTGCGCCTGACCGCCTTGCGGCGGCGCGTGCTGGAACTGGTCTGGCAAAGCCACAAGCCGTTGGGTGCCTACGACATCCTGGCGGTCCTCAGTGAACAGGATGGCCGCCGTGCCGCGCCGCCCACGGTTTATCGAGCGCTGGATTTCCTGCTGGAAAACGGGCTGGTACACCGCATCTCCTCCCTGAACGCCTTCGTCGGCTGCAATCATCCAGAGCATGCCCACCAGGGCCAGTTCCTGATCTGCCGCGAATGCCACGCCGCCATCGAGTTGGAGCAGAAGTCCATCAGCGACGCTATCGTCGCCAGCGCCAAGGAGGTCGGCTTCATGGTCGACAGCCAGACCGTCGAAGTGGTCGGTCTCTGCTCCGGTTGCCAGGGGGCTTGATGAGCAATGCCTTGATCCGCCTCGAGCAGGTGGCCGTGACGTTCGCCGGGCAGAACGTGCTGGACAACATCCACCTGAGCGTCGAACCGGGGCAGATCGTCACCCTGATCGGCCCCAACGGCGCCGGCAAGACCACCTTGGTGCGCGCCGTGCTGGGTCTGCTCAAACCGGACAGCGGCAGCGTCTGGCGCAAACCGAAGCTGCGGGTCGGCTACATGCCGCAGAAGCTCCACGTCGATCCAACATTGCCGCTTTCGGTATTGCGCTTCCTGCGCCTGGTGCCTGGCGTGGATCGCGGACGGGCCTTGGCGGCGCTCAACGAAGTCGGTGCCGAGCAAGTGATCGACAGTCCGGTGCAGAGCATCTCCGGCGGCGAAATGCAGCGCGTGCTGCTGGCCCGCGCCCTGCTGCGCGAACCTGAGCTGCTGGTGCTCGACGAGCCGGTACAAGGGGTCGACGTGGCCGGCCAGGCCGAGCTCTACAGCCTGATCACTCGCCTGCGCAACCGTCACGGCTGCGGCGTGCTGATGGTCTCCCATGATCTTCACCTGGTCATGAGCACCACCGACCAGGTGGTCTGCCTCAATCGTCACGTCTGCTGTTCCGGGCATCCCGAGCAGGTCAGCGGCGACCCGGCGTTCGTCGAGCTGTTCGGCAAGAACGCACCCAGCCTGGCGATCTATCACCACCACCATGACCACGCCCATGACCTGCACGGTTCGGTGGTCATCGGTGCACCTGTTACCCCCCACGTTCATGGAGATGGCTGCAAGCATGGCTGATTTTCTGCTGTACGCCCTGCTCGCAGGCCTGGCCCTCGCGCTGGTGGCCGGCCCCCTGGGCTCGTTCGTGGTCTGGCGGCGCATGGCCTATTTTGGCGATACCTTGTCCCACGCGGCATTGCTCGGCGTGGCGCTGGGATTCCTGTTGGACATCAGCCCCACGGTGGCGGTGACCGTCGGCTGCCTGTTGCTGGCGGTGGTGCTGGTGACCTTGCAACAACGCCAGCCGCTGGCGTCCGATACGCTGCTGGGCATCCTGGCGCCCAGCACCCTGTCCCTCGGGCTGGTGGTCTTGAGCTTCATGCATGAAGTGCGGATCGACCTGATGGCCTATCTGTTCGGCGACCTGCTGGCTATCAGCCCGACGGACCTGGCCTGGATCCTGGGTGGCAGCGCAGCCGTCCTGCTGTTGCTGGTGGCGCTCTGGCGACCATTACTGGCCGTCACCGTCCATGAAGAACTGGCCCGGGTCGAAGGCCTGCCCGTGACAGGACTGCGGCTGGCGCTGATGCTGCTGATCGCTGTGGTGATTGCCGTGGCGATGAAAATCGTCGGTGTGTTACTGATTACGTCATTGCTGATCATTCCGGCGGCCGCGGCACAACGTCACGCCCGTTCGCCGGAGCAGATGGCACTGGGCGCGAGCCTGCTGGGCATGCTTGCGGTGTGTGGCGGCTTGGCACTTTCCTGGTTCAAGGACACCCCGGCCGGCCCGTCGATCGTGATCAGCGCCGCGGCGTTGTTTCTGCTGAGTTTTGTCCTGCCCCGTCGAGGGGTGTAGACTTGCTCGCTTTTTGCGCAAATAGAGAGTCGCAGGAATGAAGCCGTTCGCCTCCCGTTATCTGCTCCTTGTCGCATTTTCCTTGCTGCTGGGGGCTTGCAAGAGTTCGCCGCCAGTGACCGCAGCGCCCGATACCCGGGGCCCGGCCATCGCACAACTGGAACAAAGCCTGGCCGGCAATGAGCTGGCCACCGCTGAAGATCAATTGGCCACATTGCAGGCCCAGACGCCCGACGATCCAGCGCTGGAGCCCTATCAGCGGCAACTGGCCGAGGCGTATCTGCGCCGCAGCCAGATCGATCTGCAAAAAGGTGATGTAAACGCCGCCGCCACTGCCCTGAGCCGTGCCCGCGCCCTGATGCCCAAGGCGCCAGCACTGACCGGTGAAGTCAACGGCGCGATCGCCCAGGCCCGTAAGGTCGAGCTGGATAAAGCCGAAGCTGCCCTCCAGGCTGCCGAAACCAAACCGGTGGCCAAGGTGATCGACCCCAGCGCCGAAAGCACCACGGTTGCGCTGAATATCAACGATATCCAGAAAATGCGCCGCCAATTGGATGCCATTGCCGCTGATGTGGTGAATTTTCAGTGTGATGTCACTGTCCAGGCGCCGCGCACCGATGACTATCCGTGGCTGGCGAACTTGCTGAGCAAGCGGGTTAAAAAGCTCGATCCGGGGTTTGATTTGAAACTGCGCAAACAGATTTTGCGCAGCGTGCCGGCGCAGTTGGTGCTGACTCCGCGTAAATCCTGAAAGCATCGCGAGCAAGCTCGCTCCCACAGGGTTTTGTGTTGGATACAACATTCGTATCCACAACAAAGCCCAATGTGGGAGCGAGCCTGCTCGCGATAGCGTCCTTACAGGCAACAGAGCCTCTTCAGACGAGCATCAAGCCGGAATTCCCTTGGCCTTGGGCTCCCGCGCCCAAACCCGATGCAGGGCAATCGCCGCAAAGAAGTCCGCGAACTTCCCGACATCCACATCCGGAATCAGCCCCGCATCCGCCTCCAGCTTCAACAACACCAGCAATTGCCTGGCTTCGCCATTCAGGGCAATAGCCTTCAGGTGTTTGTAGGCTTCCAGCAGGTAATGCAACGCCACACCATCAGTGCTCAAGGCCTGGATCGATTGCACGCCACCCGGTACGAACACTGCGTCAAAGGCAATCGACGGCAAGCCTTCCATGGACGCATCCACCGGTAGGGTTTGCCCATCGGCAGTGGTCACCGGCGCGGAGGTCGGCCCAAGGATTTTGGCATGGGCGCCCTCAGCCTTCAGCGCCTGCTTGAGCGCATCGATGATCGCCCCATCGACGCCGTTCGCCACCAGCACCGCGACCTTGCGGGTCTTGATGTCACCGGACAGCAGGTTCGCCTGGCTCAGAGCCGGGGACTTCTCCAACGAAGGCGTCGGTACATCCACCGTGCAGGCCGTGGGTGCCGGCAACCCAAGGTTTTTCGCCACCCGCGCCGCCAGCTCCAAATCGATGTTGGCAAGGATCTCGTTGACCTGGCGCGCCCTGATGAACTCCCGCTCGACCTTGCCCAGTTCGAAGCTATAGGCCGCGATGATGTGCTCCTGCTCGTGGGGGCTCATGCTCTTGTAGAACAGCCGCGCCTGGGAGAAATGGTCCCCGAACGAGTCACTGCGCTGGCGGATCTTGTGGGCGTCGATGCGTTCCGGGTAGCTCTCGAAGCCACCGTCCTGCGGACCGGGTGGGGTTTCCTTCGGCCAGCCGCCGTCGATGGAGTTCGGCTCGTAGGAGGTACGCCCCTTGTCGATGGTGGTGCGGTGCATGGCGTCACGTTGGCCGTTGTGTACCGGAGTGATCGCACGGTTGATCGGCAACTCATGAAAATTCGGCCCACCGAGTCGGCTGATTTGCGTGTCGGTGTAGGAAAAGAGTCGACCTTGCAGCAAGGGATCGTTGGAAAAGTCGATACCGGGCACGATATGCCCAGGGCAGAAAGCGACCTGCTCCACTTCGGCAAAGAAGTTATCCGGGTTGCGGTTCAGCACCATCTTGCCCAATGGCGTGATAGGCACCAGTTCTTCAGGAATGATTTTGGTCGGGTCGAGCAGGTCGAAGTCGAATTTATGCTCGTCTTCCTCGGCAACGATCTGCACGCCGAATTCCCATTCCGGGTAGTCGCCCATCTCGATCGCTTCCCACAGATCGCGACGATGGTAGTCGGTATCTTTACCGGCCAGCTTCTGGGCTTCGTCCCACACCAATGAACAGGTACCGACTGTGGGCCGCCAGTGGAATTTGACGAAGCTGCTGCGGCCTTCGGCGTTGATCATGCGGAAGGTATGCACGCCAAAGCCTTGCATGCTTCGTAGGCTTTTGGGAATGGCCCGGTCGGACATCGCCCAGATGACCATATGAGCTGATTCCGGCACCAGCGAGACAAAATCCCAGAAGGTGTCGTGGGCCGAGCCACCGGTAGGAATCTCGTTATGGGGTTCGGGTTTAACCGCATGGACGAAGTCGGGAAACTTGATCGCGTCCTGAATGAAAAACACCGGCATGTTGTTGCCCACCAGGTCGAAGTTGCCTTCGTCGGTGAAGAACTTCACGGCAAAACCACGCACATCCCGCACCGTGTCGCCGGAACCCCGTGGCCCTTGCACGGTGGAAAAACGCACGAATACTGGCGTCTTTTTGCTCGGGTCCTGTAGGAAACCCGCCTTGGTCAGCGCCGAATGCGCTTCATAGCACTGGAAATAGCCATGAGCCCCAGTGCCCCGGGCATGAACGATGCGCTCCGGGATACGCTCATGGTCAAAATGCGTGATCTTTTCACGCATGATGAAGTCTTCCAGCAGCGAGGGCCCACGGGCGCCAGCGCGGAGAGTGTTCTGGTTGTCGGCGATCTTCACGCCCTGATTGGTGCGCAACGCCTGTTCGGTGGCGTCGGCGCGAAACGGTTCGAGGCTGTCGAGCTTGGCATTGGTGTTGCCGCGATCCAGGGTGTCGGTGCCGGCCAGTTGGCTCTGGGTGCCGGCGGGCTTGTCGGTGCTCATCAGGCGTATCTCCTCTTGGCAATCTGTGGCTGCTTTAGGAGTGACCCACACCGCTTTGCCGTGTTCCTTTTTTATGTCCTTTGATCGTGTTATTGCCAAATGACAGGTTCAATCGCAAATAAATGCTAAGAACCTCTATACAGACAGGCTAAAATGCGCGCCCGGCTAACCGCTGACCCTTTTCCAACGCGCCCCACAAGGTTCGCTACGTGATCGAGTTTCAAAACGTCCATAAAACCTACCGGGTCGCCGGTAAGGATATCCCCGCCCTGCATCCGACCAGTCTGACGATTGAGAACGGTCAGGTCTTCGGCCTGATCGGTCATTCCGGCGCAGGAAAAAGTACCCTGCTGCGTCTGATCAATCGCTTGGAAGACGCCAGCGGCGGCAAGATCATCGTCGACGGTGAAGAAATCACCGCCCTCGACGCCAACGGCCTACGGCGCTTCCGTCAGCAGGTCGGGATGATTTTCCAGCACTTCAATCTGCTGGCCTCCAAAACCGTGGCCGACAACGTCGCGCTACCGCTGACATTGGCCGGCGAATTGTCCCGCAGCGAAATCGACCAACGAGTGGCCGAGTTGCTGGCCCGGGTAGGCCTGTCCGACCACGCTAAAAAATACCCGGCGCAGTTGTCCGGCGGCCAGAAGCAGCGCGTCGGCATCGCCCGCGCCCTTGCGACCAAGCCCAAGATCCTGCTGTGCGACGAGGCCACCAGTGCCCTGGACCCACAGACCACCGCATCGGTGCTGCAACTGCTGGCCGAGATCAACCGCGAGCTGAAGCTGACCATCGTGCTGATCACCCATGAGATGGACGTGATCCGCCGGGTTTGCGATGAAGTGGCGGTGATGGACGCCGGCGTCATCGTCGAGCAAGGGCCGGTGGCCGAGGTGTTCCTGCATCCCAAGCACCCGACCACCAAGCGTTTCGTCCAGGAAGACGAGCAGATTGACGAAGGCGAACAGCGCGACGATTTTGCCCACGTACCGGGGCGCATCGTGCGTCTGACGTTCCAGGGCGACGCGACCTACGCGCCATTGCTCGGCACCGTCGCCCGGGAAACCGGCGTGGACTACAGCATCCTGGCCGGCCGTATCGACCGCATCAAAGACACCCCCTACGGGCAACTGACCCTCGCCATCACTGGCGGTGACATGGAAGCGGCGTTCGCCCGCTTCACCGCGGCCGATGTCCATATGGAGGTGCTGCGCTGATGGAATTTTTTGCAAACATCGACTGGCTGGAAATCTGGCTGGCAACCGGCGACACCTTCCTGATGCTGTTCGGCTCGCTGCTGTTCACCGTGCTGCTCGGCCTGCCGCTGGGGGTGCTGCTGTTCCTGTGCAGCCCGCGCCAGTTGCTCGAGGCCCGCGGCGTTTATGCGCTGCTGTCACTGATCGTCAACATCCTGCGCTCGCTGCCGTTCATCATCCTGTTGATCGTGATGATCCCGTTCACGGTGTTGATTACCGGCACCTCGCTGGGCGTGGCTGGCGCAATTCCACCGCTGGTGGTGGGCGCGACGCCGTTCTTCGCCCGCCTGGTGGAAACCGCCCTGCGCGAAGTCGACCGCGGCATCATCGAAGCGACCCAGGCCATGGGCGCCACGACCCGGCAGATCATCGTCAACGCCTTGCTGCCGGAAGCCCGTCCGGGCATCTTTGCGGCGATTACGGTGACAGCGATTACGCTGGTGTCCTACACGGCCATGGCCGGTGTAGTCGGTGCCGGTGGCTTGGGCGACCTGGCGATCCGGTTCGGTTACCAGCGTTTCCAGACCGATGTCATGGTCGTGACGGTCGTGTTGCTGCTGGTGCTGGTCCAGGTCCTGCAAACCGTGGGCGACAAATTGGTTGTGCATTTTTCTAGAAAATAAGGCCTCGCGCCCATAAACATGAGCCAGCCATTCGCTGGCAGGCGCCGAGAGCGGGCGCCCAAAAAGGAGTTAGCTGAATGAAGAAGTTACTGGTTGCCTTCGCTGCCGCTGCAGCGTTTTCCGCCCACGCCGACACCCTGACCGTCGCGGCAACGCCGGTGCCACACGCGGAAATCCTCGAATTCGTCAAACCGGCGCTGGCCAAGGAAGGCGTGGACCTCAAGGTCAAGGTCTTCACCGACTACATCCAGCCGAACGTACAGGTTGCGGAAAAGCGCCTGGACGCCAACTTCTTCCAGCACCAGCCGTACCTGGATGAATTCAACAAGGCCAAGGGTACCAATCTGGTAGCCGTGACTGGCGTGCACCTGGAACCCCTGGGCGCTTATTCGAGCAAGTACAAGAAGCTCGAAGAACTCCCTGGCGGCGCCAACGTAGTGATCCCGAACGACGCCACCAACGGCGGCCGTGCGCTGTTGCTGCTGGCGAAGGGCGGGGTGATCAAGCTGAAGGATGCGAACAACATCCTGTCGACCACCAAGGACATCGTCGATAACCCCAAGGACCTGAAATTCCGCGAACTGGAAGCGGCGACCATTCCACGTGTACTGACCCAGGTTGACCTGGCGTTGATCAACACCAACTACGCGTTGGAAGCCAAACTGGATCCGTCCAAGGATGCGCTGGTGATCGAAGGCAGCGACTCGCCTTACGTGAACATCCTGGTGGCGCGTGAGGATGACAAGGACAGCGAGGCGATGAAGAAGCTGGCGGCTGCGTTGCATAGCCCGGAAGTGAAGGCTTTTATTCTGGAGAAGTACAAAGGCGCGGTGTTGCCGGCGTTTTGATCTGATCGGGTGATGAAAAAACGGGACTGCGTGGGAATGCAGGCCCGTTTTTTTTGCACTCATGATAAATTCCACGCCACGACCTCTAATGAATAGAGGGCATTCAGGGAGAGAAGTAAGTGATCAAGTCTTTGTTGGTTGGGGCACTGCTGGCGACGGCATCCGCATCGGCATTTTCGATGAGTTGCGATAACCCTAGAAACGCCTATGACAGAACCTATTGTGCGTCGCTGAAAATGGTTCAGTCGGATCAGGAAATCAATGATCAATACAAGAAGACGATGAGTGCGCTGAACCCGGATCAAAAGAAAAAAGTGAAAGCCGCTCAGATCCAGTGGATCAAAGTTCGTGACAACGCCTGTTCCAACGACGGCCTGCTCTACCTGGACTGTGCCAATGAGAAGACCGAGGCGCGTATCGTCATACTCAAAGCTGTCGAGCGCGAGTGCCGTGCGGCCGGTTGCGACGACGCCAAGCTGTCGCAAGTCGAGTAACCGTAAACAAAAAAACGGGGTTGCATGTGAATGCAGTCCCATTTTTTTACCCGCAACGCCCATTTAATGCCTCCCGCTATCGTAGCGAGGGAACTTGCTCCCATTCGGCGGCGCAGTTGTCGTAAACCCAATCAACACAGTCCTTTTGGAAGAACACGTCAACGTCGTTGAGGCAGCCTCACCGTCCAGGTGCGGCAGGCTTCTTCGCCACAAGGCATTAACAGCCTAATTCAGTTGTTTACGCTGGTGGCAGGATGCCACAATCGTTCTTTTTAGCTGCGTCACGATCAGGTGAATCACATGGACGGCCCAGGATCTCGGAAAGGCCAGGATATGTTCATAGCCGAACAGGTGCGAACGGATCGATTGCAGCAACTCTTTCGCCAATCCGTTTCTGCGGTTTTTGGCAGCTACCTCGCTGCCATCATGCTGAGCTGGCTGTGCTGGGATCGTTTTGAGCACAGTGTCATCTTCTGGTGGCTGGTCATACTGACCGGATCGACCCTGGTGCGCATCTCGATGTTTGTTGCCTATGTTCGCAGCGACGAAAGTGAGCGCACGCCCCAACGCTGGGAGCGCAAATACTGGATCACGCTGGTGTTGTCCGCCAGTATCTGGGGGATGGGCGCATTAGCGGTCATGCCCGCAGACGACCTGTTGTCTCAGGCCTTGGTCATGCTCTTTACGGTCGGGATGTCCGTCAGCGCGGTCTCCTGCTATTCGGCCTATCGCGACATGACACTGGCCTCCATTGGCCTGGTCCTGTTGCCGTGCACCGCATGGCTGTTGTTTCAACCGTCGCCGATTCAAGTCGGCATGGCCCTCTCGATTCTGGTGTTCGCGGCATTTGCAGCCCGCGCCACACACAAAATGTCCGAGGCACTGGAAACCGCTTTTCGTCTCACCCGTGAAATGGAACAGGCGAACAGCATTTCAACCCGCGCAGCACAAACCGATGAACTGACTGGCCTGAAGAGTCGTCGAGCATTCTTTGAACATGCTCAACAACTCTACGAGGACTGTAAAAACAACCGGCTGGGGTTGTGCGCGGTAATGCTGGACATGGATCACTTCAAGCAGATCAACGACACCTACGGCCATCAGGTGGGGGATCAGGTGTTGCGGCAAATGGGTGTGGTCATCAGTTCGTCCTTTCGTGCCACGGATATTCATGGCCGCCTGGGTGGGGAAGAGTTCGCGATTTTGCTTCCGGATACGTCCATTGAAGTTGCGATCAGGATTGCAGAGGAGCTTATCCAGACAATTGGCGGATTGATGATCGAACCTGTCCACGGGATAACGGCCAGCCTCGGCGTGGCGTCGACGGAGGCTGGGCATAAGGATCTGCATAGCTTGATGAATAATGCGGATAAGGCGTTGTATCGGGCGAAGGCGTTGGGAAGGAATCAGGTGGCGGTTGCTCAGTAGGGTGGATTTGCCCCAACTAGAACCCAAAAAACCGCCCATTCGGCGGTTTTTTCATGTCGATAGAACTCAGGCTTTAGCGCCGGCCATCCGGCCAATGGGCTCAAGCTCCTTGCCTTTGGCGAGGCTGACCGACAAGAACTGGCGTTCCATACTGGTTGCGCTACCAGCCAGACGGCAGGCTTCGGCTTCGTACTGGGCAGCAAGCGACGGCTTTGGGGGGCGCTTAGAAGCTTTCATGGAAATCTCGACAGCAAAGTAGGAGTTCATGAAACACACAGTCGTGTCATGTGGTGAATATGATGATGGGCAGTCGCAGGAACAATAAAACCCGGGGGCGAGACACACAAGCAGGGCAGTTCCGGCATAGTTGTAGGCAAAGGCTCAAAGACGTGTGGGCTGGTGCAGGCGCAATGGCCAGGTGTTGAGCCGTGGCCTTAAGACATATCCGATCCCGTGGCGAGGGAGCTTGCTCCCGCTCGGCGGCGCAGCCGTCGTAAACCGGTTGATGCGGTATAACTGGATGAATACGGGGCCGCATGAGTGCAGCCCCGTTTTTATGCTCGGAATGTCGATTAGCCATGGCAAGGACACTTGTCTACGTTTTCACAATGCGCCCCTGCTAAATAATGCTATCTACCACACCACCATCGACGCGCAGCGCCGCCCCCGTGGTAGCCGAAGCCTGTTCCGAGCTGGCATAGATGATCATGTTGGCGACCTCCTCGACGTGCGCCGCCCGCTGGATGATCGAGGTGCTACGGTGCTTATTGACGAAATCCGCTGCCACCTTCTCCAGGCTTTCCCCAGTGCGCTCGACATCAGCCTGGAGCATCTGCGCAACCCCTTCGGAAAGCGTCGGCCCAGGCAGCACCGAGTTCACCGTAACGCCGGTGCCGGCGAGGCGTTTGGCCAGGCCGCGAGCAATAGAGAGTTGGGCGGTCTTGGTGAAGCCGTAGTGGATCATGTCGGCCGGAATATTCACGCCAGATTCCGAAGAGACAAACACAATCCGCCCCCAACCGCGCTCGACCATGCCCTGCGCATAAGCCCTGGACACACGCACGCCGGACATCACGTTGGTTTCGAAAAAGCGCTGCCATTCGCTGTCCGGCGTGTCGAAGAAATCTTCCAGCTTGAAGATCCCCAGGTTGTTGATGACCACATCGAAGCGCGGGTACTTGGCGACCAATGCCTGGCAGCCTGATGCGTTGCTGAGGTCGCCCACAAAACCTTCGGCTTTGGAAGCAAGAGCGCCCAAGCGCTGCAATGCGTCCTGCACGCTGCTCTCGCTGCGACCGTTGATGACCACGTGGGCGCCGGCCTCCAGGAAGCCTTTGGCGGTGGCGAAACCGATACCGCTGGTGGAACCGGTGACTAGAACGTAACGGCCGGTGAAGTCGATTTTCATGGGAGGGACTCCTTGAGTAATGGACCAGAGGGCAATGCGATGGTGTTGGAAGGACGCTGGTTTCGACGGGGCTAGCAAGATTTTCGAACATCTTGGCTAATCGCCCACCCGTTACCTCCGATATCGCAGGCATTAATCATGGACACGATTGACGCTTTGCGCCTCCCCGGCTCCTTGGTAGTGAGAGCTAATACATTCAAGACAGTTCGATAAAAGCAACCCGACGCAAAGCGTCGGGTTTTTCTTTTCTGTTATCGAACTTCAACGTTATCCAGCACCCGATTTGCCAGCAACGAACCCAGCTCGATCAGTTGCTGAATACCGAGCGCCACATGACGGCGTGAACCTTCGAGTTCGAAGGCGAGGTCGTTCACCATGGCGTCAGCCGAGGCCAGGGTTTCGGTGAGGTTGGCGAGCAGGGATTCGTTGTCGATGTCCTTCACGACGGTGAATATCTGGCCCGGTTGGGGATCGTCGGGTCTTGTTTCTTTGGGTGAGAGATAGAAATCCAAAGCGCGCTCGGCGGCTTCGTCGAGCTTCTTGGTCTTGGATTTTGAACGCGGGGAAGCTTGGCCCGTTTCCGGAGGATTTGGAGTTACTTTGAACATAATCTTCGGTTCCTGATGTGATGCCGACACGCCCTAGCTACTAAACAAGGGGGTGGCAGCTGTACGCAGGTTAGTAGACCGGGGAACCGAAGAAGCCGGCGCGCCGAAGCGCCCTGCGTACAGCCACCATCAAGCGCAGGATTGAAGCCTGACTGACGGAAGCACTTGTACATCTTCAATTACCACGGGCTACTAAACCCGACCACTGATGGGCAGTGGCAGGAAAACGATAGAACCCAAGGGCAAGGCGCACAAGCGGGCGGATTCTGGCGTAGTTGTAGGCAAAGGCGCAAGGATGCGTGGGTTGGCGGAAGGGTGGCGGTCGGGGAATAAACAGGCGACGGGAAGGCCTGGAAGTCGCGGGCTAGGGGCGCCTCTGCTTGGTTGGAAAGCAGAGCTGGTGCGGATCTTCTGTAGGAAGTTGGGGCTGCTTCGCAGCCCAGCGGGGATAAATCCCCTCGCCACAGGAGGGTGGAGTCAGTTAATTCAGCGGCGGCTGTGAGGGCGCTATCGCGAGCAGGCTCGCTCCCACAGTTTTTCCGGGCAGTTCACAGATATTGCATCCATCCCAAATCCTGTGGGAGCTGAGCTTGCTCGCGATGGCGGTGGGTATGCTTGCACCGATGTTGAATGTGTCGCCGCCATCGCGAGCAAGCTCGGCTCCCACAGGGGTTATTGGGTGTTCGCAGATCCTGCGTTCACCAATAGGCCTTCAGTACCACCGCGCCTCGCCCGGCGGGCGCTTCTTGAAGCGTTTCATGCTCCACATGTATTGGCTGGGGTAGGCACGCACGTAGCGTTCCACCACTTGGCTCATGGCGGCGCAGGCGGTTTCGGTGTCGGTGCTGTACATGGCCTCGGGGGCGGCTTCGAGGATGACTTTGTAGCCGGAGCCGTCGGGCAGGCGCAGGGCGTGGAGGAAGACGCCGACGGCTTTGCCGCCGGCGAGCATGTTCGGCACGAATTTGCTGGTCAGGGCCTGGGTGGCGAAGAAGGGCACGAAGATGCCGGCGGATTCGGCCGGTTCCGGGTCGGCGGGGATGCCGACCTGGCCGCCCTTACGCACTTCCTTGATGACGCTGAGGATGCCTTCCTTGGTCGACGCGGCGACTTTGTTGCCCAGTTGCACACGTTGTTTGCGCAGCAATTCGTCCACTGCCTTGAGCTTGGGCGGGCGGTAGAAAATGATCGGTTTGCACTGGCTGCAATAAAAGTGGTTGAGCACTTCCCAGTTGCCCAGGTGACTGGTGATGCCCACCACGCCTTTGCCGGACGCCAGGGCTTCTTTCAATACCTCCAGGCCCTCGACTTCGCGCACCAGTTCGATGGAACGCTGGGCCGGCCAGATCCAGGCGCAGGCGCTTTCGGTCAGGGATTTGCCGATGTCCTTGAGACTCTGGCCCACCAGGCGTTCGCGTTCGGCCGGGTTCATCTCGGGAAAGCACTTGGCGAGGTTGATCCGCACCACGTCGCGGGAGCGGTTGGGCAGTTTCCACATGAGCCAGCCAATGGCCGACCCCACCGCTTGCACCGCCCGCCAGGGCAGCAGCGCAAACAACCGCAGAGCGCCGACCAGCAAGGCGCCTTTCAACTTATCCACAGGTCACTCCTGAATTCATGGGCCGTGTCGCGAGCCGGCTATTCTAACCGCCGTTTACCAACTCGGCGTAGCGGTCGCAGTCCTGGGTGTGGTCCATGACCATTCCCGAAGCCTGCATGAAGGCGTAGCAGATGGTCGGGCCGACGAAGGTGAAGCCGGCCTTTTTCAGGCCCTTGCTCATCTGCACGGCTTCGGGCGTGATGGCCGGCACTTCGGTGCGGTCCCTGAAATGGTTGATGATGGGTGTGTCGCCGACGAACGACCAGAGAAACCCCACCGGGTCTTCCAGGGCCAGCCAGGCCTGGGCATTGCGGCGCGCGGCCTTGAGCTTGAGGCGGTTGCGGATGATGCCGGGGTCTTGCATCAGGTCCTCGATTTCGGCGTCGCTCATCTGCGCCAGCCGCTGTACGTCGAAGTTGTACAGCACCTCGCGGTAATGCGCGCGTTTGCGCAGCACGGTGATCCAGGACAACCCGGCCTGGAACCCTTCAAGCAAAAGCAACTCGAACAAACCCTGCGCATCGCGCAGCGGCGCCCCCCACTCCTGATCGTGATAGGCCATGTACAGCGGATCTTCGGAACACCAAAAGCAGCGTGGCATAAGGCTCCAGGGGGCGTGCGCACGAACGAATCGGGTATACTCCCGCTCTTTAAATCGCAGCCCAAGAAACAGGTGAATTTCGTGAGCCAGCCTACGCCAGCCGTGCGTACCTTCCAAGACTTGATCCTCGCCCTCCAGCAATACTGGGCCGAGCAAGGTTGCGTGGTACTTCAGCCCTACGATATGGAAGTAGGCGCCGGCACTTTCCACACTGCCACGTTTCTGCGTGCCATCGGCCCGGAAACCTGGAACGCCGCCTACGTGCAGCCCAGCCGCCGCCCGACTGACGGCCGCTACGGCGAAAACCCGAACCGTCTGCAGCACTACTACCAGTTCCAGGTGGTCCTGAAGCCGAACCCGGAAAACTTCCAGGAACTGTATCTGGGCTCCCTCAAGCACGTCGGCCTCGACCCGCTGGTGCATGACATCCGTTTCGTCGAGGACAACTGGGAATCGCCGACCCTCGGTGCCTGGGGCCTGGGCTGGGAAGTCTGGCTCAACGGCATGGAAGTGACCCAGTTCACCTACTTCCAGCAAGCGGGCGGCATCGAGTGCTACCCGGTGACCGGCGAAATCACCTACGGCCTGGAACGCCTGGCCATGTACCTGCAAGGCGTGGATTCGGTCTACGACCTGGTGTGGGCCGACGGCCCGTTCGGCAAGGTGACTTATGGCGACGTGTTCCACCAGAACGAAGTGGAACAGTCGACCTACAACTTCGAACACGCCAATGTCGACAAGCTGTTCGAACTGTTCGATTTCTATGAAAGCGAAGCCAAGCGCCTGATCGAGCTGGACCAGCCGCTGCCGTTGCCAAGCTATGAAATGGTGTTGAAGGCGTCCCATACCTTCAACCTGCTGGATGCACGCCGGGCGATTTCCGTGACCGCGCGCCAGCAATACATCCTGCGTGTGCGCACCCTGGCGCGTTCCGTCGCGCACGCCTACCTGATGGCCCGTGCCAAGCTGGGCTTCCCGATGGCGACCCCGGACCTGCGTGATGAAGTGTTGGCTAAGCTGGAGGCTGCACAATGAGTGCTCAAGATTTCCTGGTTGAACTGGGCACCGAAGAACTGCCACCCAAAGCCCTGAATACCCTGGCCGACGCGTTCCTGGCCGGTATCGAAAAAGGCCTGCAAGCCGCCGGCCTGAACTTCGAGACCAAACAGGTCTATGCCGCGCCGCGCCGTCTGGCCGTACTGGTCACTGGCCTGGCGACCCAGCAGCCGGACCGCAGCATCAACCTCGATGGCCCGCCACGCCAGGCTGCGTTCGACGCCGATGGCAATCCGACCCAGGCCGCCCTGGGCTTCGCCAAGAAGTGTGGCGTGGACCTGAGCGAAATCGACCAGAGCGGCCCGAAGCTGCGCTACAGCCAGAGCATCAAGGGCAAGCCGACCGCCAGCCTGCTGCCGACCATCGTCGAAGACTCCCTCAATGACTTGCCGATTCCCAAGCGCATGCGCTGGGCCGCGCGCAAGGAAGAGTTCGTGCGTCCGACCCAATGGCTGGTGATGCTGCTGGGTGACCAGGTGATCGATTGCACGATCCTGGCCCAGAAGGCCGGCCGCGATTCCCGCGGTCACCGCTTCCATCATCCGCAGAACGTGCGCATCACCTCGCCGGCCAACTACCTGGCCGACCTGCGTGCCGCCTACGTGCTGGCCGACGCCAACGAGCGCCGCGAGCTGATCAGCAAACGTACCGAAGAGCTGGCCACCCGCCAGGAAGGCACCGCTATCGTGCCGCCAAGCCTGCTGGACGAAGTAACCGCGCTGGTGGAATGGCCGGTGCCACTGGTGTGCTCGTTCGAGGAACGTTTCCTTGAAGTGCCGCAGGAAGCGCTGATCACCACCATGCAGGACAACCAGAAGTATTTCTGCCTGCTGGACGCCGAGGGCAAGTTGCTGCCGCGCTTCATCACGGTCGCCAACATCGAAAGCAAGGACCCGGCACAGATCATCGCCGGTAACGAAAAAGTCGTTCGCCCGCGCCTGACCGACGCCGAGTTCTTCTTCAAGCAAGACAAGAAGCAGCCGCTGGAAAGCTTCAACGAGCGCCTGCAGAACGTGGTGTTCCAGGAAAAACTCGGCAGCGTCTACGACAAGGCCGAGCGCGTTTCCAAGCTGGCGGCGTTCATCGCCCCACGCATCGGTGGCGACGCCCCACGCGCAGCCCGTGCCGGCATCCTGTCCAAGTGCGACCTGTCGACCGAGATGGTCGGTGAGTTCCCGGAGATGCAAGGCATCGCCGGTTACTACTACGCCCTCAACGACGGTGAGCCGCAAGACGTAGCCCTGGCGCTGAACGAGCAGTACATGCCCCGTGGCGCCGGCGCTGAGCTGCCGACCACCCTGACCGGTGCGGCCGTGGCGATTGCCGACAAGCTCGACACCCTGGTCGGCATCTTCGGCATCGGCATGCTGCCCACCGGCAGCAAAGACCCGTATGCCCTGCGTCGCGCGGCACTGGGCGTGTTGCGGATCCTGATCGACAAGCAGCTGGACCTGGACCTGAACGATGCGGTGGCCTTCGCCGTCAACGCGTTCGGCAGCAAGGTCAAGGCTGCGGGCCTGGCCGATGCGGTGCTGGAATTCATCTTCGACCGCCTGCGTGCGCGTTATGAAGACGAAGGCGTCGATGTCGCCACCTACCTGTCGGTGCGTGCCCTGAAACCGGGTTCGGCCCTGGACTTCGACCAGCGCGTGCAAGCCGTTCAGGCGTTCCGCAAATTGCCGGAAGCGGCGGCCCTGGCGGCGGTGAACAAGCGTGTGTCGAACCTGTTGAGCAAGGCCGAGCCTTCAGTCAAGGCGCCTGAAGCGCGTTACTTTGATAACGCCGCCGAGTTCTCGCTCAATTCGGCGATTCAACAGGCGTATGCCTCGGTGCAGCCGCTCATGGAAAGACGCGAGTACGCCGAAGCACTGGCGCGCCTGGCGGCACTGCGCGAGCCTGTGGATGCTTTCTTCGACGCCGTGATGGTGAATGCAGATAACGAAGATGTGCGCCGCAATCGCTATGCTTTGCTGGCACGCCTGCGTGGCTTGTTCCTCAACATTGCCGATATTTCCATGCTGGGCTGAGGAGCTGCTGTTGAAACTGCTGATTCTCGATCGGGACGGAGTGATCAATCACGACTCCGACGCTTACATCAAATCGGTGGAGGAGTGGTTGCCGCTTCCCGGTTCGATCGAAGCCATCGCGCAGTTGAGCAAGGCCGGCTGGACGGTGGCGGTTGCCACCAACCAGTCGGGCATTGCTCGCGGTTACTATGACCTCGCTGTCCTCGATGCCATGCACGAGCGCTTGCGCGCCCTGGTGGCGGAGCAGGGCGGCGAAGTCGGGCTGATCGTTTATTGCCCACATGGGCCGGACGAAGGTTGCGATTGCCGCAAGCCGAAGCCGGGCATGTTGAAAACCATTGCCGCGCATTACGACGTAGCACTGGCGGGCGTGTGGTTTGTCGGCGACAGTTCAGGTGACCTGGAGGCGGCCAAGGCCGTCGATTGTCAGCCAGTTTTGGTAAAGACCGGGAAAGGCGAAAAGACTTTGGGCAAGACCCTACCGGCAGGCACCTTGATTTTTGACGACCTGGCGGCGATTGCCGCTGAACTTATCCACAATTAGAGCTCCCAAGACATCCTGACCAAGGATTGTTCGGGAAGCGCTTGAACAGGCGGGCATTGCCCGCAACGGTAAATGCCGCTATGTCGATATTGCAGGCCATCAGATCTTTTCTCTTTTACCTGCTGTTGGGCACCAGCTCCTTGCTGTGGTGCTCCCTGAGTTTCTTTGTCGCGCCTTTCCTGCCGTTCAAGGCGCGCTACCGCTTCATCAACGTGTACTGGTGCCGCTGCGCACTATGGCTGAGCAAAGTGTTCCTGGGCATTCGCTATGAAGTGAAGGGCGCCGAGAACGTGCCGGACCGGCCCTGCGTGATCCAGTCCAACCACCAGAGCACCTGGGAAACCTTCTTTCTGTCGGCCTATTTCGAGCCGCTGAGCCAGGTGCTCAAGCGTGAACTGTTGTTTGTGCCGTTCTTCGGCTGGGCCATGGCGATGCTGCGGCCGATTGCCATTGATCGCGACAACCCCAAGGTTGCGCTCAAGCAGGTGGCAAAGAAGGGCGACGAATTGCTCAAGGACAACGTCTGGGTGCTGATCTTTCCTGAGGGCACCCGTGTTCCCTATGGCACGGTCGGCAAGTTTTCCCGCAGCGGTTCGGCATTGGCCGTGAATGCCGATCTGCCTGTATTGCCGATTGCACACAATGCCGGCAAATTCTGGCCCAAGGCCGGCTGGATCAGGAAGCCTGGTGTCATCACCGTGGTAATCGGCGAACCGATGTACGCCCAAGCCAGTGGGCCCCGCGCCATCGCCGACCTCAACGACCGGGTCCAGGCCTGGAACGAACAGACCCAACGGGACATGGGCTCGCTTCCCCCGGCCCCCGCAACACCGGCGGCTACGGACCCACTCGCTGTCTGACATCTGTGGATAAGCTGTGTACCGTTTAGTGCGAAAGCACAGCTTTAATCTTGTAACACCATGTTTTTAATACATATTTCTTAAGCACATAAAACCAGCTGGAACGTGCATAAGTTTTTTATAGCGTTCGAATGGTTCGTTACCTGCCGCCGCTTTTATAGAACGCTGCGATCTTTCGATTCTTCCCCAAGCAAGGGGAACCGCAAGCTGAACATCGTGCCTTCACCGACCACACTGCGACACTCAATATGCCCGCCATGGCGGTCCACCACGGCTTTGACCATCGACAATCCCAAGCCAACCCCGTCCACACCCTGGGCCGACGAGAACCGCCGGTACTGGCTGAAAAGATCCGGCAGCTCCTCGGCACCGATGCCTTTGCCCTGATCGCTGATCTCGCAGATCAACCAACCCTGCACACAATGAACCGTCAGTGAAACGCAGCTGTCAGGCGAGCTGTACTTGATGGCGTTTTCCAGCAGATTGAATAAAGCACGGGTCAGCAGGGATTGATCCGCCCTCACCATCGCGTCCTCATCATCCACGACATGAGTCAATTGGATGCGCTTGGCCTGGGCGATGGGTAAGGCCTGGTCCGCCACGTCGAGAATCAGCATGGCAAACAGGGTCGGCTGGAATTGGTAGGCCTCAGACTCCGCCTTCGCCAACTGCACGAAGCCATCGGTCAAGTCCAGGGCACGACGGACCTGGCGCTCGATCTGATCGAACAGCAGATCATTCCCGCCGACCTGATGCCGCTGCACGTCGAGCAACGCCAGGATCGCCGAGTGAGGCGCACGCAGGTCATGGGAAAGGAAACGCAGCATCACACCGCGCTGCTCTTCGGCTTCTCGCTCAGCGCTCAGGTCGATGAGGCTCAGCAACCACCCAATGGGCGTATCGCCGTCCACCGGCATAAGCGGGGCGCGCTCCAGGCGCAGGCTGCGCTCGCAGGTATCGCGAAACTCCACCAAGGGCAGTGTGGATAACCGGTGATGGGGTTCACGCTGCAGCGCTGGATACCCCAGATGCACTAGTTGTTCCAGCACATCGCTGTCCGCCAGAGCATGGCCGAAAAGATCCCGGGCCTTGCGGTTACCCAGCAGTATCCTGCCGTGCGGATCGCTGATCATGGTCGCGACGGGCAGGTATTCCAGGCCGTCAGCAATGAAGCGGCGGGTGTCGCGGGTTCTACCCATGGCCTGTTCCAGGGCCATGATCTGACCCTGCAGGCGGTCACCGCCGGTGTAGGAGGTGCGGCGGCGTTCCGGAAACACCTTCGGCTCCGCGTCCAGGCGCGCCAGCTCCCAGCCGAAATAGGCCAACACCACACTCAGGCGCCGCCAGTTCCAGATCAGGTAGCCAAACAGCATCCCCAATACGCTTGCCATCGGCGACCACCACCAGCTCTCTAACGCCAGCACAGCGCTGATCGACACCGCCAGGGCCATTCCACCCGCCGTTGTCCACAGGGCCAGGTGAGGACGCAGCAGCAACAATCCCAGCACACAGGCCACCAGGCACACCGACAATACCGCGCTCGATCCATGGCGAGCCGATTGGGCACTGAACGACAACAGCGCCGTCAGCGGTAGCAGCAACAGACTTATCCACAACCACTCGCGCACCAACTGCCGAAACAATCGCTGGGTCTGGGTCGGTTCACGGCTTTCACGACGGCGCGGATGACTCATGGGCGCTCTGGCCAAACACAAGGAAAGATTTGCTTCATGGTTGATGCGACACACCGGTAGCTGAAAGCCCAAGACTATAGCGAACTCGACGGGTTGCGCGCTGCTGCCTTTCCCTCCACGTCGTGAGTCGGTATTGTCGCAACCAGCGACAGGGGAGCGGCAACCAAACAGTAGATGTGTGCCCCCTGATGATGTCCGTTACCCCCGAGATCAAGGAGTCGCGTCCCATGCGTGTCGCCATACTGGATGACGAACCGGCCGAGTTGCGCCGGGTGGAACAGACACTGCTACAGATCCCCGGCAGGGGCGAACAAGCCTGGACCCTGCACAGCTTCGAACGCGGCGAAGACCTGTTGCGACAACTGCGCCGGGAGACCTTCGACCTGCTGATCCTCGACTGGCAACTGCCCGATATCAGTGGCTTGGCGTTGCTGCGCTGGACCCGCGAGCACATGGACTCACCACCGGCCGCCATCATGCTCACCAGCCGGGACGGCGAACACGACATCGTCCTGGCCCTCAATGCCGGGGCCGATGATTACGTGAGCAAACCTTTCAGGCCCAACGAACTCAAGGCCAGGGTGACTGCGGTGTTGCGCCGCCATAACCTGCAACGTACCCAAGCCAGCGACATACTGGTGTTCAACGACCTGGCATTCGATGATGCCGAGTTGACCGTCACCCGCGCCGGTATCCCGATCAGCCTGACCGAACGGGAATACCGCCTGGCCCGCTGCCTGTTCGCCAACCTGGGTCGCCCCTTGTCCCGGGAGTATTTCTACGAACGGTTCTGGACCCACGAAGAAATGACCTCGTCCCGCCCGCTCGACACTCATATCTATCGTCTGCGCAACAAGCTTGGGCTGACGGCGGATCGAGGTTGGCAATTGCTGACGATCTATGGGTATGGGTATCGGTTGGAGAGTGTGACGGCGGGAAGCGAAGCGTCGGTGGCGAGTTAAGTTGATCGTTCCCACGCTCTGCGTGGGAATGCCTCAACGGACGCTCTGCGTTCGCCTCTTTGAGACGCAGAGCGTTTCTGGCTGCATTCCCACGCAGAGCGTCACTAGTGTCCGGTAAAACCTTTTCATAGCTGAAGGCTACCCTGGGCAGCCTTCAGCTCTGTTCGTTCTTGCCTTCGATATCCGCGGTGTGTGTCGCTGAGCGGGCGCTCAAACAAGCTATGAGCCAGCCGGATAGTGAAGTTTGAAAGTGAGTCTGAGCAGGCCGAGCGTTGTTGATACAGGAGCAGCAAAAGGTATGTGATCAGCGCGCTGTAGATTTGTAGACGCACCGCGTTTTCAGAGAATCCGAAGTACCGTTTGAGCTTGAGTTTTTGCTTGATCCACTTGAAGAACAACTCGATCTGCCAGCGCTGCTTGTACAGGTCGGCAATTTCTTCAGCTGAGCGTGAAAAATCATTAGTCACCAGGATCAGCGGCGTTTCGTGATCATCTCGACGAACCTGGACCCGACGTACGGTTTGGTCGTGATAGTGATTTAACCGTCGTGTATTCAGGTGTTTTTTGCCAAATCGCACGGCTTCGTCCGACTCTATGAAGTCGGCATTTTCCCCTCTGTTCAGATCCTCTACGTGATTCACATTGGCATTTTTTTTGAGTCGTGTGACGAAGAACGCCCCCACCTGATCAATCTGGTGCCACCAGTTGTAATCGCAGTATCCCTTGTCGAAAACGTACGTGATGCCTGCTTCAAGCGGCATGGTCAGGGCGTCACTCAGGTCATTGACGTTGGCGGCAGTGATGTTCACGTAAGTGGGTGCTGTTTGTCGTGGATCAATTGCCACATGCACCTTCAGGCCTTGTGTTATGCGGGTTTTCGTCGCAGCGGTCCAGTCGTCGAAGCCGGGACCGCGCAAGGTGATTGAGGTCGAGTCGATCAGCGTGACCATCGCTTCCAGGGACTTGCGCTGCTTGCGGCCAACGCCCTGCAGCAAGTGCTCGCAGGCCAGCCGAAAAGGCTCTGAACTGCGTTTGCTCAAGGCATCACAAAGCGTTGAGCGAACCATGCTGCGAGCGTTGAGATGATAATGGTGAGGTTCCAGCGATTGCGATGCTGTCGCCAAGGCGCGCAGGCTGCTGGCTTGTGTTATCTGACCAAAGATCAGCGTGACGAGCAGATCCCAAGAGCTGAATTGCTTGGCATAACGATCAGCGCCACAGCGTTTGACTGCATTTTTGAACAACTGATGAGGGAGTGCTTGGAGCATTTGTGAAAAGCGAGTGCTGCTGAACATAGCCGGAATCGAGTCTGAAAAAGCCGAGTATCGCTCAAAGGCAGGTACAGCAAGGGGGAGCAAGCTCCCCCTTCAGTTTTTACCGGACACTAGTGACGCTTCCGCGTGGGAACGATCAATCAGCCGTGCGCCTGTACCAGGCTTCCTGCTTTTGCAATCCGACGGCGCTGCACCAGCAACCCGGATACCACCACCAACAGGCTCAGCAGTCCGGTCGCCAGGATTTCCACCCGATGGGCTTCCTGGAACAGCATGATGGTCAGGGCCGCGATGATGAAGATGATCACCGCATAGGTCAGTCCCGGGAACAGCCACATTCTGAAGGCAATTTTCTCACCGCGAACCATGCGCTGTTTGCGCATGCGCAGCTGCGAAAACGCGATCACCAGATACACCAGCAATGCGATGGCGCCGGAGCTGGCCAGCAGGAATTCGAACACCGCAGCCGGGGCCACGTAGTTGGCGAACACTGCCAGGAACGCAGCAGCGGTCGACAGCACCACCGCCCAGTAAGGTGTACCGCTCTTGTTGGTGCGCTGGGAAACGGCCGGCGCGTCACCGCGTTTACCCAGCGAAAACATCATCCGCGACGCCGTGTAGAGCGCCGAGTTCAGGCAACTGGTCACCGCCACCAGCACCACGATATCGACGATCAACTTGGCATTTGGAATGCCCATGCGCTCCAGCACGGTCTGGTAGGAACCGACGCTGGCGAGAATCGGATCATTCCACGGCACCAAGGCGACGACGATGAAGATGGAGACAAGGTAGAACAAGCCAATCCGCCAGATCACCGAGTTGGTGGCCTTGGAAATCTGCTGCCCCGGATTTTTCGATTCAGCGGCGGCGATGGTGACGATCTCGGTGCCCATGAACGAAAACATGGTGGTCAGGATCGCGCCCAGCACCGCGCCCATGCCGTTTGGCAGGAAACCCTGGGTATCAAACAGGTGCGAAACACCGCTGACCTGACTGGTGGGCAGCAAGCCAAAAATAGCCAGAAGGCCAAGGGCAATGAAACCGATGATCGCCACCACCTTGACCAGGGCGAACCAGAACTCGAACTCCCCGTAATTCTTCACACTGAACAGGTTGGTGATCGTCAGCAGCAACGTGATGACCAAGGTGAAAACCCAGATGGCCACATTCGGGAACCAGGCATGCAGGATCGTTGCCGCAGCATTGGCTTCCAAGGGAATCACCAGGACCCAGAACCACCAGTAGAGCCAACCGATGGTGAAGCCAGCCCAGTGACCAATCGCACGATCGGCATAGGTCGAGAACGAACCGGTGTCCGGCGAAGCCACCGCCATTTCACCCAGCATCCGCATCACCAACACCACCAATGCACCAGCAGCGGCGTAGGCCAACAACACGGCCGGACCAGCCGCTGCGATAGCGTGGCCGGAGCCCACGAAAAGCCCGGCACCAATCACGCCGGCGATGGAGAGCATCGTCACATGACGGGGCTTGAGCCCCTGTTCCAGATTGTTGGAAGTTTGCGTACCACTCATTGAGACTACCCTTGGTATTGGATTTGTTCGATTCACCTCAACACATCGTTCTGTAAAAATAAAAAAACGATGTGTAAGTTATTTAATACGCAAGAATTGCGCCAGAACTTACTCCGTCTCCGTATTACGGGGGCTGCGCCGCTTCGCAGGCCCTTGAGCACTAACGTTTTTGTTTCACGTGTTACTAGGCTACCCGCTTTCTGACCAATAGGTCGGAGTGGGAACACGCTTAAAGGCGAACAAAAAAGCCAATGCAGGTGCGTTGCGATTTTTCTAGAGCGGGTGGCTGCAGTTGATGTGGGTTCATAAAATTGATGATCCGGGAGGCCCAGCGGTTTGGCATCGACCGGTGCAGTGGATGGTAGCTTTCAACGATCACTTGCGATTAATGCGGCCTCGCCGAAGTGTTCGCCGCTTGCCCTGGTCACCTACATACGGCGAATGGCATTCGAAACTGACCTAAAAGCGTTCCGACTGGATTAACGCGGTTCTTGAGTTAACGTGAAAAGAAGGCAGCGGTGCTTGGCGCAATCGCAGCGGCATCACACTATCTCATGCTTTTCGATTCGCTTGAATTGCGCAACAAACCAGCTATGTATATGGCGCTTTTCTAGTTAATGAAAGTGGTTAGACTAAGTCACCTGCTGAGTTCTATAGAGAATGCATACGCTTTATAGTTATAAAAATCGTAAACCACTATGAAGCTTTTTCTTGGCGCTTATAAAATCAGTAATACTTTTGTTGCGACCATTAGCCCCATAACTTTGCAAGCATGTAACTTTCGTTTACATAATTTATGCGCTCAGCTTATGAATTTGAATTTCTCTAAAAATAACGTTTATTGGTAAAAACACTGACATCAATGGATAATTCGGAGTTATACCTGTGTTAAACCTTATAAAAAGCAAAATGGAATTCGAAATTTCAATGAGTGATTTTTTTGAGTCTAAAATCCTAACGCTGCTAAATAACGTCAAATTAGAATCAAAAAATTGTGCAGGGTGTAAATTGGTTAAAGCAGATTGCTCCAAGCACTGGGTGATCGAGTGTAATTGGCTCGACAAAGCGTCCATGCATGATCATTTACTTTCTTCAGAACTACAAGAACTCATAGGATTCTTGATTCTCAACTCAAGCAGAATAAAATTTGAAATTTGCAGTCCTGCTACGTAGTACTTGAAAGTTTGCAAGTCAATGCTTTTAGCCATTGCTCTTCACTATCTCTTTACTGTTACGTCATCCAAAGCGAGCCCTCTGTAATCCTCCTGCTACACGAATGGATTATTCTCTAGAATCTCCATTTTTTCTCGGCATTTTATAGAATGCTTGGAGGATTCTGCTTTTCAAAATGTGCGGATACAAAGTCAAGCATGGTCCTTAATGCGGTCGACATAAACTGCCTTGAAGTATAAATGGCATAGATTCCCATTTCATGAGCTCTGTAGCCGGGTAATAATTGAACCAGCGTACCGTTTTTTAGATGTTGTGCAACTAGGTATAAGGGTAATTTGGCGATGCCCAGCCCCTTCAGCGATGCATCCATAAGGACTACAGCTTCGTTAGTACTAAGATTACCGCTAACAAGGACACTATGTATATTCTGCAGATGGCGGAACTTCCATTCGTTTTTAGCGGAAAAGGCATGCGTCAAGCAGTTGTGACTGGATAAGTCCACCAGTTGCAGAGGGGTGCCGTGCCGTTCCAGATAAGCAGGTGATACGCAGATAACCGTTTGGCAGTCGGCCAGCTTCTTGGCTATCAGGCCGGGATCAAGATCGCTTGTAATGCGGATGGCCAGATCTATACGTTCCTCTACCAGATTCACGCGTTGCTCACCCAACAATAAGTCAATTCTAACGTTAGGGTAGCGTTGCATATAAGCGGTTAATGCGGTGGAAAGATGTGTCTGCCATAACCATGTGCTCGCTGTAATGCGTATCAGACCACTGGGTTCGGTTTCATCCCTCCTTGAATCGACCTCAAGCTGCTCAATCCGTTGCAGCAGTTCTTGGCATTGGAGAAGACAAGCCTCACCTACGGGCGTCAGTCCAAACCGACGGGTAGTGCGGTGCATTAATCTGGCACCCAACCAGGTTTCCAGTTCTGCCAAGTATCGGGTCACCATGGCCCGCGAGATATCGAGCCGTTCAGCTGCAGCTGTTTGGCTTTTATGCGTCACGACGGCCACGAATACCTTCATAGCAGTGATCCTGTCCATATACCCCCTGCCTATTTGATTGTTCTACGCAACAAACCAGCCATTTATATGAGGTTTTTCGGATGAATACAAGTAATTAAAATTCCCCTCATGGCTGATTTTCAACCAAGTGAATGTATAAGAGCAAATATTAAATCGAAGAGGGAACACAATGAAAATCGCACTAATAGCGCCTACAGGTAAAATCGGCTCTGCAATTGCCAAGGAAGCTCTATGTCAGGGACATGATGTCATCGGTATTGTCCGCTCTGCTCGTAAAGCACCAGAAGGACTAGAAGCTGTGCACTTTAAGGTGGCGGATATTACTGATACCACCTCCTTTGCCAACGCCATAAAAGGGGCAGATGTGCTGGCGAGCGCCTATGGAGCCCATGGTAACGAAATTGATACCGTAATTGATGCGGCCAAATCCATCGTGGCCGCCGCGCGTGAAGCTAGAATCAAACGCATCATTGTTGTGGGAGGGGCCGGAAGCTTAGAAGTCGCACCAGGTTCAATTCTAGTGAATGCACCGTATTTTCCGGTAGATTACAGGCCGTACGGATTAGCTCACGACAATGCATTTAAGATAATTAGATCCTGTGACGACCTGGATTGGACTTTTTTCTCACCAGCAGCTGAAATCGGGCCAGGCGAAAAGTTGGGAAATTACACGGTCGCGGCAAAAACATTACAGAAAAATGCTGAAGGCCTAAGTAAAATTTTCTATCCAGACTATGCAGAGGCTTTTATTGCTGAAATTTCCCAATGCAATTTCATTAAAAATATCATGACTATTTCTTACAGGTAGCTTTAAGTTTATAAGATGCATAGGAGGGGCGGTGTAATTCGTCTCTCCTTTTGAATCAAAGGAAAAAGTAGGGCAGGACCATTTTCGGTGACTCTGAGACCCAGGTTTAATTGAGCGAGCGCGTGAAAATAATTTTGGTAGCTGATGCGGTCTAATCCAGTTGTACCCCCAGCAATTGGCAAGAGAACAGATCTCAAATTTCCGGGCAAACACAAAAAAGGCCAATTATTAAAATTGGCCTTTTTTGTGTTTGAGTCCGTTGATCAACAACGTTATGCCTACAGCTAGATCAGAAATCCAGGTTAGACACCGCCAGCGCATTGCTCTCGATGAAGTCACGACGAGGCTCGACCGCATCACCCATCAGGGTGTTGAAGATCTGGTCCGCGCCAATGGCGTCTTCGATGGTCACTTTCAGCATCCGGCGCGAGCCTGGGTCCATGGTGGTTTCCCATAGCTGATCCGGGTTCATTTCACCCAGACCTTTGTATCGCTGGATGGTGTGGCGCTTGGTGCTTTCGGCCATCAGCCATTCAAGGGCTTCCTTGAACTCGGTCACGGCTTTCTTGCGCTCGCCACGCTGGATGTACGCGCCTTCGTCCAGCAGCGTGCTCAGTTGCGCGCCGAGGGAGACGACGGTTTTGTAGTCATTACTGCCGAAGAAGTCGCGGTTGAAGGTGACGTAGTTCGACAGGCCGTGGGAGATCAGTTCGACCTCCGGCAGCCAGACGTTACGCTCACGGTCTTCACGCAGGCTGGCCTTGTAGACCAGGCCGGACTTCTCGACGGTGCGCAGGCGGACTTCGTACTGGGCCAGCCAATCCTGCATGGCGGCGTGATCGGACAGTTGCTCCATGCTGACGGCCGGCAGGTAGATGAAGTGCTCGGTCAGCTCCTGTGGGTACAGGCGCGACAGGCGCTTGAGGGTCTTCATCACCAGCCGGAAGTCGTTGACCAGGCGCTCGAGGGCCTCACCGGAAATGCCCGGTGCGTCTTCGTTGAGGTGCAGGCTCGCATCTTCCAGGGCCGACTGCGTCATGTACTCTTCCATGGCGTCGTCGTCTTTGATGTATTGCTCCTGCTTGCCTTTCTTGACCTTGTACAGCGGCGGCTGGGCAATGTAGATGTAGCCGCGCTCGATCAGCTCCGGCAACTGACGGAAGAAGAACGTCAGCAGCAGGGTACGGATGTGCGAACCGTCGACATCGGCGTCGGTCATGATGATGATGTTGTGATAGCGCAGCTTGTCGATGTTGTACTCTTCGCGCCCGATGCCGCAGCCCAGGGCAGTGATGAGCGTGCCGACTTCCTGGGAGGAGATCATCTTGTCGAAGCGCGCCTTCTCGACGTTCAGGATCTTGCCCTTGAGCGGCAGGATGGCCTGGGTGCGACGGTTGCGTCCCTGCTTGGCAGAGCCGCCAGCAGAGTCACCTTCCACCAGGTACAGTTCGGACAGGGCAGGGTCCTTTTCCTGGCAGTCGGCCAGTTTGCCCGGCAGGCCGGCGATGTCCAGCGCACCTTTGCGGCGGGTCATCTCACGGGCCTTGCGCGCTGCCTCACGGGCGCGGGCGGCATCGATCATCTTGCCGACCACCAGCTTGGCTTCGTTCGGGTTCTCCAGCAGGAAGTCGGAGAAGTACTTGCCCATCTCCTGCTCGACCGCGGTCTTCACTTCGGAGGACACCAGCTTGTCCTTGGTCTGGGAGCTGAATTTCGGATCCGGCACTTTCACCGAAATGATCGCCGTCAGGCCTTCACGGGCATCGTCACCGGTGGTGGCGACTTTGTGCTTCTTCGCCAGTCCTTCCTGCTCGATGTAGTTGTTCAGGTTACGCGTCAGCGCCGAACGGAAGCCCACCAGGTGGGTACCGCCATCGCGCTGCGGGATGTTGTTGGTGAAGCACAACAGGTTCTCGTTGAAACTGTCGTTCCATTGCAGGGCGATTTCCACGCCGATGCCATCTTCGCGCTGGATGTTGAAGTGGAACACCTGGTTGACCGCGGTCTTGTTGGTGTTCAGGTATTCAACGAACGCACGCAAACCACCTTCGTACTTGAACAGCTCTTCCTTGCCACTGCGCTCGTCCTTGAGGACGATGCCGACACCGGAGTTCAGGAAGGACAGCTCACGGATCCGCTTGGCCAGGATGTCCCAGCTGAAGTGGATGTTCTTGAAGGTTTCGCTGGAAGCCTTGAAGTGGATCTGGGTACCGGTGGTTTCGCTGTCGCCAACGATGGCCATCGGAGCCTGAGGCACGCCATGGACGTAGGTCTGTTCCCAGATCTTGCCGCTGCGACGCACGGTAAGCACCAGCTCCTCGGACAGAGCGTTCACTACAGAAACACCTACGCCGTGCAGCCCGCCGGATACCTTGTAGGAGTTGTCATCGAACTTACCGCCGGCGTGCAGCACGGTCATGATGACCTCGGCTGCGGAAACGCCTTCTTCCTTGTGCACGTCTACCGGGATGCCTCGACCGTTGTCACGAACGGTGATGGACTCATCCGGGTGGATGATAATGCTGATGTCGTCGCAGTAGCCGGCGAGGGCTTCGTCGATGGAGTTGTCGACCACCTCGAACACCATGTGGTGCAGACCGCTGCCATCGTCGGTGTCACCAATGTACATACCGGGACGTTTGCGTACGGCATCCAGGCCTTTCAGCACTTTAATGCTCGTTGAGTCGTACGTATTTTCTTCGCTCAATGCCTTCACTCCCGATGGTCGTGGGTCTGGGTGATACGGCCCTGTTCCACGTGGAACAGAGCGACTGGCGTTTCCGTCTGCCAGCCTTCCCTCAATAATTCATGGTCTACACAGGTGATGAAAACCTGGCAGCGTAAGTCTTCCAGCAAACGGCAAAGCGCTCGACGGTGGGCCTCGTCCAGCTCGGACGGCAGGTCATCCACCAGATAAATACACTGACCGCGACGGGCCTGGCTGACCAGGTGCCCTTGGGCGATACGCAAGGCACACACCACCAACTTCTGCTGCCCCCGGGACAAAATGTCCGCGGCGTTATGGGCGCCCAATCTGAGGCGCAAGTCAGCGCGTTGAGGTCCAGCCTGGGTATGCCCCATCTGCTGGTCCCGTTGCAGCGAGCCAGCCAGCACGGTGCTCAGTTCACGGTCCTTGTCCCAGCCTCGGTAATAGCTGAGCGTCAGGCCCTCGAGCTCAACCAGTTCGCTCAAGGTCTGCTCGAAGACCGGTTTCAAGGCTTTGATGTAAGCGCGGCGGTATTCATCGATTTCAGCGCTGGCCTGGCACAGTTCCCTGTCCCAAACCGCTTGCGAAACGGCGTCAAGTGTACCATGTCGCAGCCAAGAGTTTCTCTGGCGCAGCGCCTTCTGCAAGCGCTGCCAGGTCGCCATGAAACGCGGTTCCACGTGAAACACGCCCCAGTCCAGGAATTGCCGGCGAATCTTCGGTGCGCCTTCCAACAGACGAAAACTGTCCGGGTTGATCAGTTGCAGTGGCAGGATCTCCGCCAGCTGCGCCGCGCTACGGGCGTTCTGGCCGTCGATGCGAATCTGGAACTCGCCTTGCCGATCCCGTGAAATCCCCAACGCGCTATGACCGCCTTCCGCCAGCTCGACTTGCCCGAACACCGTACACGCCAATTGGTCGTACTGGATGACCGGTAACAGGCGGGCGCTGCGAAACGAACGGGCAAGCCCCAGCAGGTGCACGGCTTCCAGCACACTGGTTTTGCCGCTGCCGTTGGCGCCGTAAAGGATATTGATTCGGGGGGAGGGGGAGAAGGTCACCGGGTGCAGATTGCGCACCGCGGTGACCGAGACGCGACTTAAGGACATCTAGCTTCTGCTGATCATTACAGACGCATCGGCATGACAACGTAGGCCGAATCGTCGTTATCGGATTCCTGGACCAGCGCACTGCTGTTGGAGTCCGACAGGATCAGACGCACTTGCTCGGTGGTCATCACGCCCAGCACGTCGAGCAGGTAGCTGACGTTGAAGCCGATTTCCAGGGAGCCGCCGTTGTAGTCGACGCCCACTTCTTCTTCCGCTTCTTCCTGTTCCGGGTTGTTGGCCTGGATCTTCAACTGACCACTGGCCAGTTGCAGGCGAATGCCACGGTACTTCTCGTTGGACAGGATCGCGGTACGGCTGAAGGCCTCGCGCAGCGCCTGGCGGTCACCGAGTACCAGCTTGTCGCCACCTTTGGGCAGCACGCGCTCGTAGTCAGGGAACTTGCCGTCCACCAGCTTCGAGGTGAAGGTGAACTCTCCGGTGGTGGCGCGGATGTGGTGCTGGCCCAACACAATGCTGACGTTGCCGTCCGGTTCGGTCAGCAGGCGCGCCAATTCCAGGATACCTTTGCGGGGTACGATCACCTGGTGGCGATCCGGCTGACCGATATCGGCCTGCATCGAGCACATCGCCAGGCGGTGACCGTCGGTGGCGACGGCGCGGATAACACCGGCGGACACCTCCAGCAGCATGCCGTTGAGGTAGTAGCGCACGTCCTGCTGGGCCATGGCGAAGCTGGTGCGTTCGATCAAGCGGCGCAGCCTGCTTTGCTCGAGGCTGCAGGTCAGCGAGCCCGGGCCTTCTTCCACGGTCGGGAAGTCGTTGGCCGGCAGGGTCGACAGGGTAAAACGGCTGCGACCGGCCTTGACCACAAGCTTCTGCTCATCGACCTTGATATCGATCAGCGCATCGTTGGGCAGGCTCTTGCAGATGTCCATCAGCTTGCGCGCCGGCACGGTGATGGAGCCCGGATCGGCCGGCTCTTCAAGCTGCACACGACCAACCAGCTCGACTTCCAGGTCGGTACCGGTCAGCGACAGTTGCTGGCCTTCGACAACCAGCAGCACGTTGGAAAGTACCGGCAAGGTCTGGCGGCGTTCGACGACGCCTGCGACCAGTTGCAGGGGTTTCAACAGGGCTTCGCGTTGAATGGTGAAATGCATGGTCTAGTCCCTTGCCTTAATAAGCTGCGCTGGTGGTCATCAAGTGGTCAGTGTACGCAGCAGGTTCTTATAGTCCTCGCGGATGTCCGCGTCGGATTCCTTAAGTTCATTGATCTTGCGGCAGGCGTGCAACACGGTGGTGTGGTCGCGTCCGCCAAACACATCGCCGATTTCCGGCAGGCTGTGGTTGGTCAGCTCCTTGGACAAGGCCATGGCCACTTGGCGCGGCCGGGCCACCGAACGCGAACGGCGTTTGGAGAGCAGATCGGAGATCTTGATTTTGTAGTATTCAGCAACAGTTCGCTGAATGTTATCCACAGAAACCAGCTTGTCCTGAAGCGCCAGCAGGTCTTTCAAGGACTCACGAATCAGCTCGATGGTGATATCGCGCCCCATGAAGTGGGAGTGCGCGATCACCCGCTTGAGCGCGCCTTCGAGCTCGCGCACGTTCGAGCGGATACGTTGGGCGATGAAGAACGCGGCATCGTGAGGCAGCTCGACCTTGGCCTGATCAGCCTTCTTCATCAGGATCGCAACCCGGGTTTCCAGTTCCGGTGGCTCGACGGCTACCGTCAGGCCCCAGCCGAAACGCGATTTCAGGCGCTCTTCCAGGCCTTCGATTTCCTTCGGATAGCGGTCGCTGGTGAGAATGACCTGCTGTCCGCCTTCAAGCAATGCGTTGAAGGTGTGGAAAAACTCTTCCTGGGAACGTTCCTTGCGGGCGAAGAACTGAATGTCGTCGATCAGCAGCGCATCCACCGAACGGTAGAAGCGCTTGAACTCGTTGATCGCGTTCAGTTGCAGCGCCTTGACCATGTCGGCGACGAAACGCTCGGAATGCAGGTACACGACCTTGGCATTCGGGTTCTTCTTTAATAAGTGGTTACCCACAGCATGCATCAAGTGAGTCTTACCCAGGCCCACACCGCCATACAGGAACAGCGGGTTGTAGCCATGCTTGGGGTTGTCCGCCACCTGCCAGGCTGCCGCCCGGGCCAGTTGGTTGGACTTGCCTTCGACGAAGTTCTCGAAGGTAAAGGTGCGGTTCAGATAGCTGGTGTGCTTGAGCGCACCTTCGACCTGCACGGTGCGTTGCTCGGCGCGTACCGGCGCCTGCTGGGTACTGGCACCCGCCATTGGATCGAAGCTGTCCCGGGACGGCTCTTCACTGGCCTCGGCCACTTTCTGCGTATTTCTTTTGCTCGGCGCTGGTGCGGGAGCCGGGGTGACCGGGTTGGCCGGCGCGGTGGCAGCCTGGGCCTGGGAGGCTGCGGCAGCCAACGGGGCATTCGGGGCCGCACGCGGGGCCGAGCTGCGCTTGCTGCCTATTAATAAGGACAACGCAGGCGCCATGCCATTGCCATGCTCGTCGAGCAGTTCCATGACCCGACCCAGGTACTTTTCATTGACCCAGTCGAGAACGAAACGGTTCGGTGCATAGACGCGCAACTCGTCGCCTTCGGCTTCGACCTGTAGTGGACGGATCCAAGTGTTGAATTGTTGGGCAGGCAGCTCATCGCGCAAAAGCTCCACGCACTGCTGCCAAAGTTCCACTGACACGGACAT